>JBKBOE010000077.1:0-11432 GCA_046294915.1 Cyclobacteriaceae bacterium
GCGACCCCGAAGGCTATAGGGTGAAACAATGCTTTGCCCGGAGCGGATACGGTAGATGTCAATCAGTATCCTTCCTTTGCGTGCATCTTTTTTTATATGGAGTGTAGTTTCAGATGGATGCCGTTCAACGAAGGGTTGGGCAATTACCTGGGCAGTTTCAAATACGGTATGAAAATCAAATTTTGGTTCTATCGGACAACAAAGGTGAATCCCCTTCCCTCCGGTGGTTTTTACAAAAGCTGTATACCCGAATGACTCAATGTACTCTTTCAGTGCAAAAGCTATTGGAACAACCCTTTTAAAATCATATCCCTCGGGCGGGTCCAGATCAAACACCATGTAGTCAGGGAAATCAAAGCGGGGACGCCTGCTGTGGAGCTGATGCAGTTCAAGAGCGGCCAGGTTAGCCAGCCATACCAGCACTGCCGGCTCAGTTGCAACGATGTAGTCCTTCTTCTCTTCTTTTCCTAATTTTTCAAACTCCACCCAGGCAGGCGCCCATTCGGGGCGGTTTTTCTGATAGAACATTTCACCATGGATGCCATCAGGGTATCGTATGAGTGTAAGGGCACGCCCCTTGATATGTGTTAATAGCGTAGGGGCAATCTTGAGGTAATACTGAATGACTTCGGCTTTCACAATGCCGTCTTCCGGAAAGAGAACTTTATCGAGATTAGAGAGTTCAATCTTTCGCTTCCCTATTTCAGCCCATTGTGTTTTCTTGGCCATGTGCTAAAGATCGGTATTTGACCTGGCAGGCAAAAGGTCACATCCATCATAAAGCAAATTGCCGCTAAGAATGTGTTCTATTTGGAATTTGAGGCAGATGTAGTACGGTGTTACTGTGAGGTGATAAGAAATGTAATCTTTCCGGTAGATAGAGCCGGAACAATGGTCCCATCTTTTTTGGTAAAGGTTAACTTTTCGATCGCCTCACGACATGCCTTTTCTGCCTCCGGACTCACACTGCGCTCAATAACCCGATACGCTTCCAGCTCACCGTCAGCATTAACTTTTATCTCAAACACAATTCGCCCTGATTCGTTGTTTGGAACGTTCGGTTTAGGTATGTAGTCCCACGTCCAGCCGGCAAGGTCCAATCCTGCTCCTCCGCCACCACCGCCCTGAGTCCCGTATAAGGCTTTGGCATCTGGTGTACCTTTCGGATCGCCCTGGTCGCCTGTTTTATTGGTCCGGTCACCCTGGCTTTGAGGCTTGCCTTCCTTATCCGAAGAGGTGGTTTTATCGGCTGTGGTAGTGGATTTACTCTCCGTTTCCTTCGGTACAACGTTTGGTTTGATCTCGGTTTTTTCCTTTGGCTTTTCAACCGGTTTCTCTACAGGCTTTGGCTGCTCCTTCTTTTCTTCTTTAACCGTTATGGGGCTCTCCTGCATGGAGGTAACGGGCTGTTCAACGGGCTTTGAGATATCCGGCTGATTGGTTTCTTCAACTGCAGGTTTTGTCTCGTCATCCGGTGTGTCGTTCTTAATCTTTTGCTCTTCGTCAACTGCAGGTTGCTCGGTACCGGCAGGTGTAAGGGGTTGCACCTCTCCGCTTCCCTGGCTATCCAATCCAAAATTCAATTCAATTCCATACTCGGGAAGTGGCGGATTAGGTGCGCGCCAGGCCACAACAAACAGGAATACAAGGAAAAGAGCGGCATGTAAGCCCAAAGCCGTTACCATTGCAATACGCTCGTTCTTTTTTTCCTGTTGCCCGCTCATGTTATTTTGGTTTTGTGGCCACCACTACCTTGGCTTCTAGTTTAGTGGCAATATCAGCAACATAAATGCCATGTTCCCACGGAACGTCCTTATCAATATGCAGAATAACGGATCCCTTTGTGCCTGCCAGTTTGCTTTTCAACTCCCCTTCGAGCAAACTCTTTGAAACTTTTTTATCGTTAACGTAATACTGCAGATCATTGGTAACGGTAACTGATACTTTCTGCACTTCAATTTTACTTTGCAGGCTTGTGGGAAGGCTAACCGGCAAACCCGATGGCGTGATGAACGAGGAGGTGAGCATAAAGAAAACCAGCAATAAAAAAATCAGGTCAGTCATGGAGGCCATACTGAACATGGGTTCAACCTTATTTTTTGATCCGAGGCTCATCGCGGTTCCTGTAAAAGGTCAATAAAGTCAAGTGAAGAATATTCCATTTTATGAATAATCTTTTGAACCCGGGTGACCAGAAAATTGTATGCCAGATAGGCTATAATACCTACAATTAAACCGGCCACGGTGGTTAGCATGGCTGTGTAAATACCGCTGGAGAGCAACTTGGGACTTACCGATCCTTCTTCCTGGGCTATAGCTATAAATGCCTGCACCATACCTATTACTGTTCCGAGAAAACCCATCATGGGTGCAGCACCTGAAATAGTTGCAAGGGTCGACAGGTTCTTTTCCAACTTAAAGATTTCAATCCGGCCAACATTTTCAATCGAGGCTTCAATATTCTTCAATGGGCTGCCGATCCGGCTTATGCCTTTTTCAATCATGCGTGCAATGGGCGAATCATTTTGTGAACAGAGTATTTTTGCTCCATTAACATCGCCCTTCTGAACCAGCTCCTTTACTTTGCCCATGAATTGGTTAGGATCCTGGCTGGCCTTGTTCAGCGTGAGAAATCGTTCAAAAAAAATATAAACGGCAATGAATGAGAGCAATACAATGGGGTACATCATTAATCCCCCTGCCTTGAAAAGTTCCCACAGCGACATTTGCTGATCGGTTGCAGCCGCACCCGTTGTGGCATCGGTAATGATTTGTGCAATCATTGGTAAAGTTTAAAAAGTAAACGATAAAACGTTAAAAAAGTATCCCGCACCTGCGGAATTAATATTTCAATACCCAAAGGGCATCACCATATTCAGCTTTAAGTCCATCGGCTTTGGCCTGTGCCATAGCAAACGAATCGCCACTATCAATAGTTATGCGGTAAACCTTATACTTCCCGTATGGAGGGATTATTTTACTGCTCACCCCCTTTTCGCTCAATTTTTTCGCGTAATCCGTAAGCAAGTCAACATCAACCGCACTGGCAATTACCACATAGTATAAACCGGTTCGTTGCTCAAGGGTTTCGATGGTTCCTGTTTTTGGAATGGACGCCAGCGAATCAAGCCTGCGCCTTTCGGCCGCCTCGCGTGCCAGCCGTAAACGGTTTTCTTCTTCTTCGCGTTCTTTGCGTAACTTATCCTCCTGGGCTTTAACGGCTGCAAGCCTGGCCTTCTCTTCCTGTTGAGGCTGGTAGATAAGGAAGTAATAAACCGCGCCAAGCGCAATTACAACAACCAGAATAATGGCCAATACCTTCGGCCATATCGGGGCAGCTTCCTGAACGGGCTGATAGCGGTATTCAGATTCCGAGGCTGCAGTTTCCTCCTCAACAACTGATGAATCCGTTGAAGAATATTCATCGTTTTGAATTACGGGTTCAGATGAGGGTTCTGGTTCAGGTGTTGGTTCAGGCTCCGAAGCGGGCTCCTCTCTGCGTATGGGCTCATAATTGATTTCGGGCAAACCAAATGTATCGTCAGACGAAGCCTGACTTTCGTTTGCAGGCTGGTTCTCGTCAGTCTTTTTTCTTCTGGCCATGAAGGTGTAAAACGTTAGGTCTATACAAAATTAACCGAATTTTCGATGCTGACAAATTTTCAGTCATAGGCTAAAAGCTCCAGGTCAATCCTCCCATTACCTGAAAGCCCCGCACCGGGTAGTTAAGGAATACCGGATACTTGTTTGAGGTAATGTTATTCAGATCCACAAATACTGAAAACCTTTTCGACAGAAAATATTCCGTTCTGAAATTCAAATCAAATGCAGCATCAAGTTTAACGCTGGTCTGCGTTACCGGATCAAGCGCTTTCATATTACCCTGGGCAATTAAATCAGCACTTAACAACAACTTTTTATTTATGATATACGAACCGCTGATGGTGGTACGATATCCGGGGCGATGCCAGGCTTCCGCTAATTCATCGGTACTGTAGCTAAAGTAATCGCCCCTAACCATTAGCCTGGCGATGTCGGCATAATTAAACGTGATGGCCGCAAAAAAATTAGTGCGCTTGGTGGAACCTGCATCGTACACGGTGTTGAATTTACTTATGTTAAGTGTATCATTAACAAAGAAATAGAGGTTTTCAAAATTGGCAAATGAAATACCGGTGTGCACCAGCGTGGTACTGCCCAGGCGTGCATTGACAGCTCCCTGAAATTCAAATAATTTATTGGAATGATACAAGGGCACACGCGGTGCTAACCATATATTTTCACGTAGCAGGCCCTGTAACGACACCCGTTCCACTCCCCCGAGAAGCGAACCTACTAAATCAACCGAAGGGCTGAGTTTGTAGGTTACCCGCACATCAGGAAAAAAATGAAAATCCTTTGCGTCCAGTGTATCATTCTCCAGCGCGATGGATGCTCCAGCCTGTACAATCAGGTTATCAATAGGATTAAATAGAAAATACGGGTTAACGGAGAACAAACTTCGCGGCTTGGCATCAATGCCTTCGTCTTTGCGGCTCATAACTGCATAGTTAGCATTCACAAGAATTTTGTTTGTTGCTGATACTTTATACGAACTGGTGAATGCGATACCCAGCGTGCTTTCAGTTGCCTTGAACTTATCTGACAAATAACTGAAGTTTCCGTTGAGGTTATACGAAAAGTCAGTGTTGCGTGAATTGGCAAATCCCAAATCGAGAGAGAACAGGTTAAGCGACTGCCTGATTGTATCCCGCTCTACAATTTGTGGTTGTGGATATCCGTAAAAGTGGGTGAAGCGATTTTCAAAGCCTGCCTGAGCCTGGTAGGTGACGTCCTTGCCGAAGGAACGGGCAAACAGGGAAACTCCTGAATTGCCACTGCCTGAGTTTTTGCCGTCAACCGGACCTTTTCCGCTGCTGTTCAGGAATGCATGCGCACCAATGAGTTTATTCTTTTCGTGCCTGCTATTCACAAAGGCTTCCAGATAAGGTGACGCATAATTTCCATAACCCGCACTTACAAATCCACCATATACATCACTCTGTTCTTCATCTTTCAGTTTTAACGGGCGGATAACCGGATTAGCCTGTGGCGTACTGAACTGAAATGCTTTAAACTCATAGGTAATCTCGGGTTTGATGGGTTCAACTGGCCGGGGAGGGATTTTTTCAAATAAACGCATCGCTTCAGGGAGCACAATTTTTCGTTCACGAACAATTTCCACTTCCACGGGCGCTATCTCCGCTTCGATGGGCTTCGCCTCCTGAGCAAAGGCAAACTGCACCACACTAAGCGTTGTCACAAAAACTACATATAGGGGCTTTACATTCATGCTACTTGTTATCTAACGTATCGGCAGCAGCCTGTTTTTGTTTTTCCATACGCTCCATATCCTGAATTTTCTTAAGCTTTTCTTTTGCCAGGTCCTGGATATGCTGCAACGGGAACTTCCCGATAAGCGATTCGAGGGTAGCTTTTGCATTAAACGGATCCTTCATGGCCAGAAAATTGTCTGACAGTAACAGGTAGGAACGCCCCACCCACTCGTCATAGGCAGCAAAATCAGTATTCAGGCTAATCAGCGTTTCATAGCAAGGTTTGTGTTGTCCGGTGTTATAGAAAATTTCAGCGAGCCGGTATTTTGCTTCTGCTCCATATTCATCGCGTGCTGAATTCAGAGTGGTAAGAAACTCGTCTTTGGCCGAATCGAAATTACCTTGTGCCATTGCCGACTTACCAATAAACAACGAGGCTTTATTTACGGCACCGGCATTAATGTTACCTTTTTCAATGATGAGGTTGGCATACGCCACCACGGAGTCATACGCAGCAACCAAATAAAAAGATTCCATCAACCCCGACCATGCGTTGTATAAGTCCTTTTTCGTTGCCGCCAATCGCTCCAGCCTGTGGTAACCGGCTATGGCACGTTCATACTTTCCTTGTCTGAAATCAATCTCGGCTAACCGCCCCACGGTTCGAACAGCCATGGTAAATGACGGTTCGTTGCTCAACGTTTCATACAACGGATAGGCCTTGTCCAGATCGCGCTGGCGATAGAATGATTCGGCCAGGTAGTATGTTACATCATGCAGTCGTGCGCTTTGCGGATACGTAATCAGGAAAGCCTGCAGGGCAGGAATTGCCTTACCATACTGCTGGTCGAAGTACAGATTTTTTGCACTTTCAAACTCCACCACTTCCAGGTTCTTATTATCCGGATTGGCGGTCTTAAACTCGGCCAGGTAATTTTGAAACTCACCCGGCCTGCCGGCAAGACCGAGAGCTTCCTGTAAAGGGATTAATGCCTGCTGTGCAGCCGGGTGTGTGGGGAATTGCCGAAGCAGGGTAGCATAATCGTTTGCCGTCTTGTCATATTCCTTCAGGTTATAATAAGAGGCAGCCCTGCGCAGATAGGCATAGGGAAGAAAACGCGAGCCCCCTCCTTCCCGGATTAACTGAGACAATCCGTCAACAGCTTGCTGGTAATTACCCTGTTCAATTTCAAACTGGGCTCGTTGGAACATGGCCTCCTCGCGATACTGTGATTTCGGATAGCTGGAAATAAGAACGGTGAACTGATTACGGGCATCGGCATATTTGCGCAGAATGCCATTGATTACACCGGTTTGAAATAAAATGTAGTCATCATCGGGTGAGTTCAACTGGCGTGCACGGTTATACTGTGCAAGCGCTTCTGCATACTGCTTGCTCACATAATGGCAATCAGCCAGCCGGGTTACACCATCTGCATAAAGTGCCATGGAACGATTGCCTTTATTTACAAATTCTTTAAAGTTAAATAACGCTTGCTCATACTGCTGAAGATTAAAGTATGCGTAGCCTAATCCATATCGTGTTCGTATCAGTACATCAGGTTCAACCGATGTACCCAGCGCAACAACCTGCTGATAAAGGGGAATGGCATCTTTGAACCTGCGCAACGTGCTGAATGACTCACCTAGCCAAAAAGCCGCTAGCCCGGTATACACCGGATTAACAGGGTTAGCCAGCGACTTTCTGAATAATATACTGGCGTTTTCATAATCTTCTTTATTATAATATTCCGAGCCCTTCAGAAAAGTTGCCTTTTGATATGCCTGATTTACGGATGGACCTCGTGAAGGAAGCGATTCAATATACTCGATGGCCTTGTTGTAGTTGTTACCGTTTACATAGGCCTGGGCCAGCAACTCCTTAACTTCTGTAAGGTGGGTGCTTTGCGGAAAGTCCTGGAGAAATTGCTCAAACTCACTGATGGACTGATCGGGCTTGCCGGCATCGTAGGCAACCTTGGCAAACTGGAACGTACTCTCTTCCCATAAGGCTTTATCGGTTTTGTATTTGCGGGCATGGTCGAAAGCGTTCAATGCATAAGGCTTGTTGCCTTGCTTCAGGTAAACAATACCGAGGTAATACGATGCATAATGCCCCACTGAATCGTTTGTGCCTGCAGCCGCTTGAAGATACTGTACCGACCGACCGTCCTGACCCAGAGCATAATATGAATATCCGGCTCTGAATAATACCTGCGCGGGCGCCCTGGCCTCATTTTTATTCAGATAATCTTCATAGGCAGCCACCGCACTTTTGTAATCGCGCTTGAAATAATGTGCATCAGCAGCCAGCATGGCAATTTCACTCAAATTTGAAACAGTCCCTGATTTTGGTAACAGGCTTTTGTAGTAGGCGATAAGTTCATCGTATTGTTGTTGCTTGTATAATACATTGGCAATAATTACCGGAACAAGCGGAGCATACGATGCATGATTCTCGGCCCGCCTCAGATCGGTAAGTGCCTCATCGTAGCGCGAATTTGAATATTCAATAAAGCCGGCATAATAACTGGCAGCAGCCGTGTAAGTGCTGCTTTGAATTTTTGTATAGTTAAACTGTGTAAGGGCTTCATCCAGTTTCCTTAAGTTAAAAAGGCTGTAGCCCCACCGAAATCGGCCTTCAGCCTGCTGGTCGCGCGAAAGCGCGGAAAACTCCACACGTCCGAAATACACAGAAGCCTTGGTGTAATTCTTTGCACTATAAAAGAAATTGGCCAGTTCAAAGTAAGCCGTAACCGACCGCGGATTACTGGGATATGATGAGATAAAGTTTTCAATCAGTTTCTCGGCATCTGAATGTCCGAGATTCAGCGCACTATAGGCAATATAATATTCGGCCTCGGGCCTCCGTGTATCGGTAGGTGATGTAGCAGAAAGAAACTTTACGAAAACTTCACGGGCAGCACCAAAATTTGAGTGGTTTACCAGTTCCAAACCTTTATTAAACAACAACTCTGCCCTTCCTCGCGCAAGTTGATCCTGGGCACCAACAGGCGATCCAACCAAAATCAAATACACTGAAAAGCTATACGCAGCAAGTACCCTGATCATTCAGCCAGTTTGTTGTTAAAACCGTTAACCGTAAAAAATATTGCAAAGGGCAGACCAAAAAATAAGTTTAAAAAATATGGTGCTATCAAGCGGATAGCAATTCAAAGGTAATCAAATTAAATACGAATGGGCAAATTTCATCACCTCTCACAACATCAGTTTAACGACCAACTCGTGCAACAGTTGGCCCTGACTTATACTGCCTGCATCAACACCTTTCAGTTTCAGGTCAGCCTCTTTTAAGGTCATGATATTCGAAGCAATTTTTGATGTTGAAAATTGTTGCAAAGCAATGCTGTAGTCATTATATGCAAAAGGACTGATCTTCAGTAGATTAACAATAGCATTCTTACTTTTATCATGGGCTTGACTTGCAACCAACAGCTTACTAAAAAAAGAAAACAGATAGGCAACCATGGGAATTGCCGGATTGGCTTTCGGGTTTGCCTCAAAATAATTTACAATGCGGGCAGCTTTGAGCCGGTCACCACGGATGAGAGCCTTCTGGAGTTCAAAGATGTTGTATTCCCGGCTAATCCCCACCTGCTTAATCACCTTATCCAGGTCAATGGATTCGCCTGCATTAAGGGTGATCCTGAGTTTGTCAATCTCATTGGTAAGCCTGCTCAGGTCATTCCCGACAAAATCACAAAGCGCATGAATGGCTTCTTCCGATGCATTCACCCGGATCTCAGCAAGGTAACGGCTAACAAAATCAGGAAGTTGGTTATCGTACAACTTCTTTGAATTAATGGTAACCGCCAGTTTGTCGATGGTTTTACCAAGTTCTTTTCGCCTGTCAAGGGATTTGTGTTTATGACAGAAAACAAGGATCGTACTTGGCACGGGTTGGGCAAGGTAACTTAACAGCAGCTTATTACCCGCTTCTTTACCTAAATCACTAATCTGTTGTGCCTCCTTCACGATAACCACCTGGCGTTCGGCCATCATGGGAAACCTTCGGGCATGCGTAAGAACAGTGGCCATGTTTGCATCTTTGCCGTACAGAACTACCTGATTAAAACTCTTTTCAGATTCAGACAAAGCATGGTTTTCGATAAGGTCGGCTATCAAATCAATAAAATAAGGCTCCTCCCCCTGCAGGAAGTAAACGGGTTGAAATTTTCGGGCCCGCACATCAGCAAGCACTTTCGATATACTGGCATCCATCAATGTATTCGTTTCTTTTTGCTAAAAGTAATTGCCGAACCAATGCCAACCAATGCCCCTCCGAAATGCGATTCCCACGATATAAACGGATCACCCGGCAGAACCCCATAAAATACACTACCATAGAGGATTAGTGTTATAATGGAAATCAGAATGCTCAGTACATCTCTCCGAAACAATCCAAAAAAAATAAGAAAAAAAGCCAGAGCATATACTACACCACTGGCACCGATGTGATTAGCCGGGCGGGCAAACAGCCATACCAGAATATTGGTCCAGAAATACGCCCGAAAGAAAACGTTTGTGGCTATAGAACTGTAGAAGTAAAACAGCAACGAACCCATAAACAAAAGAGGCAGGGTATTCGACAGCAAATGGAGCAAATCGCCATGAATTAGCGGGGCGAGGAAGATGCCTGCCAACCCGTTGAGGGTACGAGGCGTAATGCCGTACTGGCTTATAAAGAAGCCAAAGTTTGTTTCCAGAAAAAAACACAGCCACATTAAGAAAATGAGCCGAAGAGGAATTACGGAGCTTCCCAGCAATGAGCGATTGGACATGAGCCTGTTGATCAGGTAGTAAACACAGGTACAATCATCGGGAGCTTAATGTATTTTGCTTCTTCTTCCCCGATTTTACGCAGACCCAAAAATCCACCAGATGAACGGGCAGTTTTTTCTGCGATTTCAAGTAAAGCCTGGTAAAATTCATAAGCAAATGCCTTATCAAGCTTTGGCAATAGCGCATTAAGTCCTTTTAATTCCTCCGTTATCAGGGGGTTACGTTGGGTTGATTCATAAGGATATTCCTGAATCAGAACTTTGAATTTATCTTCAAAATCGTTTCCTATTTCCTGAAGCAGTTTAGCCAATGAGGTCACTGATCTTTTGTGCTTCTTCTCTACCGTTTTTATGGCACCCAGAATCTCATTGCGATCAATCGTACCATCGGCCCCGGCAATAAGAATACTCACAAGGATCGGAGCCTTATATGCCAGTTCGATTTCCGGGTTGGTCAGATGGTCAAATTCAGGGATCATAAGGCGGTTGGTAAATTTGACTAAATAATGCGGCATTTTAAACTTTTATCATTCAAAAAAACTGGCGTATTTTCACTCCCAGCAAACGTCAGGTATGTACGAAAAGGATCCGGTAAAAATTTTTGTTGTTGAGGACGACCCTGCCTATACCAAATTCCTGAAGTATGTACTCGGGCTGAACCCCGATTATGAAGTGGAATACTTCACCACCGGCAAAGAATGCCTGAGTAACCTGCACAAAAAACCCGATGTGATAACCCTTGATTATTCATTGCCTGATCAACCCGGTGAAAAGGTACTGGAGCAAATCCGAACCTATGATCCGAACATTAACGTAATTATCGTTTCGGCCCAGGAGAAAATAGGCACAGCAGTAGAGTTGTTGAAGTCGGGGGCTTACGATTATATTACCAAAGACCACGACACCAAAGAACGGCTCTTTAACTCCATTAATAACGCACGAAATAAATCTTCTCTTATCCGCGAGATTGACCACCTTAAGAAAGAAATAACGGAGAAGTACGAGTTTGGCAAAAGCATTATAGGATCAAGTGTGGCCATCAGGCGGGTATTTGAGCTACTCGAGAAAGCCGTAAAGTCAAATATATCAGTCTCTATAACAGGTGAAACAGGCACTGGTAAAGAGCTGATAGCTAAAGCAATACACTATAATTCAAAACGAAAGGATAAACCATTTGTAGCGGTCAATATCACCGCAATTCCTCCAACGTTAATGGAAAGTGAACTATTCGGTCATGAAAAGGGAGCTTTTACCGGAGCGGTTGGCAGGCGAATCGGCAAATTTGAAGAGGCCGAAGGTGGAACCATTTTTTTGG
>JBKBOE010000078.1:0-11361 GCA_046294915.1 Cyclobacteriaceae bacterium
AAGCAGCCAGCCATAAATAGGGAGGTAATCATGATAAGAAAATCAATTGATCTTTTTTCGCGGTACGTTGTGGGTGGCCTCTTTATTTTTTCGGGCCTCATTAAACTGAATGATCCGGTAGGTACTGAAATTAAACTGGAAGAGTATTTTGAAGTATTCGCAGTTGATTTCGGCTCATTCTTCCGCGTGCTCATTCCTTACGCGCTTGAACTTGGCCTTATCTTGATTGTACTCGAAGTTGTGCTGGGCGTTGCTGTATTAATTCAATACCGGATGAAACTCACCACTACCGTTTTGCTGGTGCTTATTGTTTTCTTCACCTTTCTTACCGGCTACTCGGCCATCTTTAACAAGGTTACCGATTGCGGATGCTTTGGCGATGCCATAAAACTTACACCGTGGCAATCCTTTTATAAGGATCTTATACTGATCGTTTTCATTCTTCATTTGTTCTGGTACCGGAAGCGGTATGACCCCGTACTGCGCACCCGCGAAGGCCATGCGGTTATACTAGGTGTAACGGCTCTTAGTTTTTTTCTGGGCATCTATGCCATCCGCCATTTGCCGTTTATTGACTTCAGGGCCTATAAAGTAGGCAACAACATTCCTGAACAGATGACACTGCCCCCCGGTGCCAAACGCGACAGCGTGGTGATGACGTTTATTTATGAGACGAAGGGGAAGCTAGTTGAGTTAACAATGAACGAACTCAACCAAATTGACTCAACCTACCAGTTTGTCGACCGGAAAGATAAAGTGGTGCGGCTTGGTGACCGCCCCAAAATTACCGACTATGCCGTTACCGATCGTGACGGGAACACGGTAACGCAACAGACTTTTCAGGGCGCCAAACTCATTCTCGTGATTCATAATGTCAAACAGGCATCGGTTAAAAACATCGGTCGTATCCGCAACCTGGTTAACGCGCTGGAGGGAAAGGTAGATGTGCTGGTGCTTACGTCATCACCGGAGACGGAATTTGAAATGTTCAGGCACGAGTACCAACTGCCGGTTCCTTACTATTTTGCTGATGCCACCGTACTCAAAACCATTGTACGATCTAATCCCGGCTTAACATTGTGGGTAAACGGTACGGTAAAAGGGATGTGGCATCATAATGATACGCCTGAGGCTTCCGAAGTTATCAGCTTAGCGCAATAGCAATGAAAATTTATCTCATCGGTATGCCCGGCTCCGGAAAGACTACGTTGGGAAGGGCGCTGGCGGAGAAGCTGGAATTACTATTTATTGATTTGGATGCAGAAATTGAACGACTGGAGCAGCAGTCCATTGACCAAATTTTTGCACTAAAAGGAGAACCGTTTTTCCGCCAGGCCGAAGCCGCAGTGTTAAGGCAGGTTTCCAAAGCACACGCTTCGTTTGTTATGGCTACCGGTGGTGGAACGCCTTGTTTTTATGATGGTATTGAATTTATGAATAGCATGGGCATTACCGTATTCCTTAACGTGCCCGTGAATATCCTCGCTGAACGGTTAAGCAACAGCGAAACAATTCGCCCCTTGTTTCAAAAAACTGCCAATATCAATGAAACCCTGAATCAACTTCAGTCGGCACGGCTGAAGTTTTATACACAGGCAATGCACCAGGTTGCCGAGCCAGATGTGCATAAACTGATTCAATTAGTAAAAACTTAAAACACAAAGCCCACCGTAAGCATTACGGAGTTTACTTTATTTTTCAGGTTAACCAACGGGCCGGTGCCATCCTGGAAGATATACGGGCTGTAAAAGCCATCGCCTCGGGTTGTTAACCATGCCAGATCGGCAAAGAATTTACTTAACCGCAAGCCAATGCCCGTACTCACGGTTTGTGATTTCATGCTGGCATCGGTGTTTTTCAATGGGTTTGACTGGATGTTGTAGCCTGCGCGCAGGCGCAGTTTTTCATAACGGAATTCCGCACCAAGCCGGTAATTAACGGTGTTGGTAAAAAACTGTTTTATCCCTTCGTTCTCCGGTGAAAAGGAGATTCCGCTGATGCCGGATTGGTATTTTGCTTTTCCATAGTTTACAAACTCAACATCACCGGTAATAAACCCGTAGCTGCCCATAAAAACGGCTCCTCCTAAACTGAATTTCATTGGTGTAGTGAGGCTATACTCGGAAACGAGTGGCTGGGCAGACTTTTCTTCTCTAAACCCCCGGGTGTCGTTCCATAATGTTCGAACAACCGAAGTGTACGAATCGGTAAGCTGGTAATACGTTGGGGTTACGAACGACATGCCCAGTTGAACAACATCAATGGGGCGGTAGATTAAGCCGAGCGTAAGATTTACACCGGAGCCGTCAATCGAAATTTTTTCCTCCAGTTCCAGGTAATCAAGCGGGTTGTAGGATGGATCATCGCTGAAATCAAAATCCCGTTCGCGGTACTTCCTTTTAAAATTATACCGTAAGGTGGTTATGCCGATGTTTGCTCCAAAGAACAGTTTATCGCTGTAGTTGCCACCGTACGCCAGCGACCATTGGTACTGACTGCCTTTTACCCTAACCTGCTCGTTCCGGTTAAGTGTGCGGGTCTCACCGGGAAGGGGTTCCAGTTCAGAGTAATAGGTGGTGTAATCATCCGGTAAAACCGGGCTGGTGTTGTTGGGGTCGTCAGCCAGGGTATTGATGAGGTAAGTAAGGTAAGCCTGCCCTGTGGTGTAATCGTAATTAAGCAGCGGTGTAGAAGCATACGGTGAAGGCAGTTGCTCAGGCGCAAATCCGAAAGCATCTTCAGTAAACCAATCCACTATAGAGGAGAGATTGTCTGTTCCGGTATACGTAAACGTTCGGTTAAAATCATTAATCCTCGACATGCTTACTCCGAATGAGCCTCCGATATATCCTGAGGAGTTTTTCGGACTGCTGAAAACGTAGCTTATTCCGGGCACGGTAAAAACATTTTTTGATTCATTCGCTGAATTGCCGAGGTGCTCGGCTGAGGTGTTGTAAAAATTCATTGCCGGAGAAAGGGTAAACTCCGATCGGTTGTACATGCCCAGCCCGGCCGGGTTCGATAATGCGGAACTGAAATCGCCCCCAAGAGCAACCTGAGCACCACCTAAAGACTGTATGCGGGCACTCCCCCCGGGACGGGTCCGGCTGAACAACAGGGCATTTTCAATAAACCCCTGTGCCACCACAATGCCGGGTGTACACAATACAATAACTGCGAGGTAAGTTAAAACCCGGACTTTCATGGTCTCCAAAACAACTGGTGTATTTAGTCCCTTCCCCGCGAACGACTTCCGGAAGAAGGCGCACGATTTGGTGTGCCCCCGGAATTAAATGAGCCACTTCTACTGGGCGTATAGGCAGGTCTGCTGTCGCGATAGGTGTTGTTGCGCTGAGGTGTTGAGTTATAGGTATCGCGCGAATAGCTTCGTGAGCGATTCAGGGTTTCATTAGAGGAAGACTCGCTGCCGGTTGTAGTTCTGCGGCTTGGCCTTACATAATACTCATCGTTTCCACGTGTGCGGCCACTGGTGTTGTTGGATACCTGGTTTCCGCGGTTATTGGAGTAGCGATCCCTTACGTCACCGGCCACAACCACATTTCCGGATGGGCGCTTGCCATAGTTGATGCGGGTTCTTTCTGAGCCTCCATAATAATAGTGAGGGTAATTCCAATACGACCAGGAAGGACCCCAGAAGTTGTTACACCAGGTGTTGCCCCACGAGTAACCAATCATTATGTTCCAGCCACTTCCCCAGGGAGCCCAGTAATTGCTGAATCCGTAATTCCAGCCGGGAGTGTTACCCCAAAAGGGGTTCATCCATGGATCATAAAATCCATAGTAAGGGCTATACCAATTGTTGAACCTTGAAGGTCCGTACCATCCCGGGGCATACCAGTTGTTGGTGTTCCATGAATTGTTCCACGAGGAGTTGCCATAGTAGCCTGAGGGGCTTGTTGATGGCGCATTATATCCCTGAATAAAATAATTCTGCTCGTCTTCGCTGGCTTGTTCAGCGTTTGCCCTCGAAATATATTCCGGGTTTACCTGCCGGGCTGAATAACTATCGGTTGGGTTGATTTTACTTTCCTGGGCATAATCTTCCGGAAAATGCTGACGCTTGAAATTATCGTAATTGCTTACGTAGCTGTCTGTGGTGATGTTCGCAGGTTTCTGCCGGTCTTTCGAACGGAAATAAAGATCATCATTTTCCTGGGCCCATGCTAAAACAGCAGGTACCATCAACATCCAAGTTCCAATTAGCGTTTTCATCTGCCTCCGGTTTAAACCTCTTGATATTAACGTTTTTAGCCTTCAAAAGTGTTCATTAAAAGTATAAAAAAACAGGCAAAAGGCCTCAGCTATACTTTATTGGCCCGCATCCTGGTTTATATTTGCCGACCGGTTTATAAAAGGACAATAATTATACCAGAGATGGCTAAGGATATACCCACCCGAAGTGAGGATTACTCGTTGTGGTACAATGAATTAGTGAAGAAGGCAGATCTTGCCGAGCATTCCGATGTGCGCGGATGTATGGTGATAAAACCCTATGGTTACAGCATTTGGGAGAAGATGCAGCAGGCGCTGGATAAGATGTTCAAGGACACGGGCCATGTGAATGCGTACTTTCCCTTATTTGTACCCAAGTCTTTTCTGGCACGCGAGGCAAGTCACGTTGAAGGTTTTGCCAAAGAATGCGCCATTGTTACCCATTACCGGTTGAAGAATTCCGATGATGGCAAAGGTATTATTGTTGATCCGGAAGCAAAACTGGAGGAGGAGTTAATTGTCAGGCCAACGTCTGAAACCATCATCTGGAATTCCTATAAGAAGTGGATTCAATCCTATCGGGATTTGCCCGTACTCATTAACCAGTGGGCAAATATTGTGCGGTGGGAGATGCGTACACGGCTCTTTCTCCGAACCACTGAGTTTTTGTGGCAGGAGGGTCATACCGCCCATGCCACAGCAAAGGAAGCCATTGATGAAACGATTCAAATGCTGAATGTGTATGCCGAGTTTGCCGAAAAGTTCATGGCGTTGCCGGTTGTAAAAGGAAAAAAATCAGAGGGCGAAAAATTTCCGGGAGCAGTGGATACTTATTGCATTGAGGCGATGATGCAGGATGGAAAGGCCCTGCAGGCCGGTACTTCACATTTCCTCGGTCAGAATTTTGCGAAGGCATTCGATGTACAGTTTGCTACGAAAGAAGGGAAGCTTGAATACGTTTGGGGTACAAGCTGGGGCGTTAGCACACGGCTTATGGGTGCGTTGATTATGGCACACTCCGATGATGACGGCCTCATACTTCCTCCGAAACTGGCACCCATCCAGGTAGTGATTGTCCCTATATTCAGGAATGAAGAGGAACTAAATGCCATCAAGGAGAAAGTTAAGCAGATCATCCAGGACTTAAAAAAGCATGATGTTACCGTTAAGGTTGACGACCGCGATACGCAAAAACCGGGTTTCAAGTTTGCCGAGTGGGAGTTGAAAGGGGTGCCGGTGCGCCTGGCCATTGGTCCCCGCGATCTGGAGAACGGCACCGTTGAGGTTGCACGAAGGGATACAAAGGAAAAGCAAGTAATGCCCATTGACCAGGTGGCCGTTAATGTGGTATTGTTGCTGGATGAAATTCAAAAGAATATTTACAAAAAGGCATCCGATTTCAAGGGGCTTATGACTACACCCGTAAACTCGTTTGATGAGTTCAGAAAGGTGATTGATGAAAAAGGGGGCTTTGCTCTTGCTCATTGGGATGGAACCAAAGAAACGGAGGCGGCCATAAAAGAGCAAACGAAAGCCACTATACGGTGTATCCCTCTGGATGCTCCCGATGAATCCGGTGTTTGTGTGTATTCAGGAAAACCTTCGGCAAGGCGGGTATTGTTTGCGCAAGCGTATTAATTCCTTAACAACTTCGGTCATATCCCTGAATTGCACTACCTTTCGATTCAGACATCCGCAAGCGAATCATTATGACGTTGGTAGTTATTGCGTTAATCACGGTTGGATTAACCTTATTAATTGTTGAAGTAATTTTTATTCCGGGCACAACCGTAGTGGGTATTCTGGGGCTTATTTTTCTGATTGTAGGGGTTATTTTCAGTTATGGGGAGTTTGGCCGGGAAGTGGGCAACTATACTTTGCTGGCATCGGCTGCAGGTTTTGCAGTAGCCCTTTATCTGAGTTTCAGAAAAGGGGCGTGGAAACGGTTTTCGCTGAAGACGAGCATTGAAAGTAAGGTGAATGAGGGCATAACCCTTGGATTAAGGCCGGGAGACGAAGGGGTGGCCGTTTCTGCCCTCCGGCCGATGGGAAGCGCTGAATTCAATGGAAATATTTTTGAAGTAAAAACCAATGGCGACTATCTTGCGGCAGGGGCTAGGGTGAAAGTTGTCCAGATTGAGGCAAACGATATTTTGGTAGAACCAATCAGTAAATCTTAAATCAATACTATTATGGAATTAGAAGGTGTAGCGCTTTTGTTTGTGGTCTTTGCAGGGATCATCCTGTTTTTCATTTTTCTATACTTCGTGCCCGTTAACCTGTGGATTACCGCAATATTCAGTGGTGTTCGGGTGGGTTTATTCGAACTGGTGTTTATGCGCATACGAAAAGTTCCGCCCAGTGTTATCGTCAATTCGCTTATCACAGCCACCAAAGCGGGATTGAAACTCACGGTTAGCGATCTGGAAACGCATTACCTTGCCGGTGGTAACGTACCCAATGTTATCCGCGCATTGATATCGGCTGATAAAGCAAACATTAAGGTTGATTTTAAACAGGCAACGGCCATTGACCTTGCCGGCCGTGATGTTTTCCAGGCGGTACAAATTTCAGTAAACCCTAAAGTGATAACCACTCCGAAGGTAGCGGCTGTAGCTTCTGATGGTATTCAATTAATTGCCATTGCACGGGTTACGGTAAGGGCTAACATTCAGCAACTAGTTGGGGGTGCCGGTGAAGACACCATTCTGGCGCGTGTCGGTGAGGGTATCGTGTCCTCTATCGGTTCGGCCTCATCGCATAAAGAGGTGCTGGAGAATCCGGATAAGATTTCTAAGCTGGTATTGTCGCGCGGGCTGGATGCAGGTACCGCGTTTCAAATTCTTTCCATTGACATAGCCGATGTGGATGTGGGCGCCAACATCGGGGCAAAACTGCAGATTGACCAGGCCTCGGCCGATTTGAAAGTGGCAGAAGCTAAAGCCGAAGAAAGAAGAGCTATGGCCGTTGCCCTGGAGCAGGAAATGAAAGCCAAGGCGCAGGAAGCGCGCGCCAATGTAATTCAGGCCGAGGCCGAAATTCCAAAAGCCATTGCCGAAGCCTTTGTTAAGGGCAACCTGGGTGTAATGGACTACTACCGCATGCAAAACGTGCAGGCCGATACGGGGATGCGGCAGTCCATTTCCGATTCAGGAAAGGGCGCTAATGCACCGAAGAAGGATTGATAAGAGGGGCTCCGGCCCCTTTTTAATGGACTTGCTCCCAGGGTTTCTTCAGTTGGGCAATATAGTTGTCGGTAGCCCGATGGTAAAAAATAGAATCGTAAACCAAAGGAATGGTTGTAACCCCTCTCTGATCAACCAGTCCCCACTTTTTGTTTTGTTGCACCACGAAGTATCCATTGTCCAGGTCGGTAACCGATTCGTATTTCGGAAATAAGAGGATGCCTCCATTGCTATCCGCTATACCTAAAAGTCCATCCGATTTTACCAGGATTCTTCGGTTCGGCTGAATTATCAACTCATCATAACGTACCGGAAGCAGGAGTTTTCCGTGTACGTCAATCAACCCGGATTTTCCATTTTGCATTACAACGGAGTAACCTTGGTCGAAAGCAGTTACCTGTTCATAGATTGGTTGTACAGCAATTTTATCCTCCCGGTTAATAAAACCCCATTTATTGCGGATTTTAATTGGCGCCAAACCCTCTTTAAATGGGCGTGCTTCTTCATACCGGTTGGGAATGAGCAGCCGGGCCTGATCATCGATAAAACCATACCTGCCGTTACGCTTTATCATCCGAAAACCCTCTGTGGCGGGCCAGATCAACTCCGTTTTCTCAGCGGGAGGGAGTTCGCGTCTGATAATCTGCCCGCTGAAATTAATAGTCCACTTGCCCCCTGATGATACCCGTTCAATCAATACATTCTCCTGCAGTTCAACCGGATTTGTGGTGAAGTAAAGAACACTGCCGGCAGTGGTTTTAAGCATCGTAAGATGCTCGGTGTATGTAAGAAAATGGTCTTTGTCAATTAACCGGATGCGTTCCGGCTGGGGCACGACAATCCAGCCTTCTTTCTCTGAAAGTATTCCGTACTGTCCTCTGAATTGAACAACAAGAAGTCCGTCTTTATATTCCAACAGGCTGTCGTACACACAAGCCACCTGCTCCGTACCATCGTTGCGAACTAATCCCTGGAATCCATTTTCGGTAGCCCTGAAATAGGAACCCCCGAACGCATCAAGGTACTGGTAGTATTTTTTTGTAAGCCGGTTTCCAAGGGTATCATAAAGCGACCACCTTCTGCTGCTTCCGGTATTTTCTTCGATGACCAAGAACCCATTTTTAATTTTTATTTGCCGGTGCAGGGCATGTATAAGAACGGAACCATTTCTGCGCATCACCCCGCAACTGCCTTCAAGAGAAAACACGGTAAGATTATGCTGAAACGGTTGGATCAATTTAAAGTACGTAGAAGAGACCGGTTCAAAGTCACTACGCAATAGTTGTGTTCCCTTTGCGGTTACGAGTTTGAACCGATCGGTCGCCAGGCTGGCGATGGAGTCTGCCTCTATTTTTCTGATTACCGCATTGGTTGACGACAGGATATGAAATTCATCGGAATACCTTCCTGTAAAACTATTGTTCTCAACCTTTATTTCTCTGAACACCGGTTCCTTCACAATAACCCCATCGCGATCAATCAAGCCCTGCCGCGCACCCTGATACAGGATAGCGAGGTTATTGGTAAACGGGCCGATGCTGTCTATAACAAAGCCGGTAATGGCTTTACCGTTTTCGGTGAACAGTGCTGTTTTATTTTCAATATTCTGCACTGCATAGCGCAGGCTGCCCAGCGGATAAATGTTTTGGTACAGCGCTGGCAAAATGGTTTTGTTATCCAGATCCACCAGGCCATACTTGATGGAATTGTCCTTACTTAAAGTATAGGTTATTGCGCGAAGACCATGAAGTTTTATGCCTGTGTAGTTAAAGGGGATGATCACCCGTCCATCGGCAGCAAGGCAACCGGCACTGATCCGAAACGTGGTTGGCGATTGCCTGACGGCTATAAGCCGCCTGCTGTCGCCCGGGTAGAGTTGGAAAAATTCGGCTTTGGTTAAGCGTTGATTGGACAGGTTGACAAGACCCCACTGCCCGTTTAGTTTGTAGCCGGTGGTATTTCCAAGAACAGAGAACGTATTATCGCTCCACCCTAGTGCTTCATAGGTAGCCGGTATGACCACCGCACCCTGTTGATTACGCAAGCCTACCTTACCGTTCTCTTCAAAAAGCTGAAAAGCATCGGCCTGTGCCTGGCTGATGTGCGACCCAAAAATTAACAATGAAATGACCAACCGCATGCGGGCAAATATAACCCTGCGGGGGTAAAGGATTGCAGACCGACCGGTTCGACCGGAATTTTTAACTTTGTTATTCTTTTAAATGCGTTTGCATGTACATCGAACAACTGTATACCAACTGCCTGGCCGAAGCTGCGTATTATATTGAGTCGGAAGGTGAAGCGGCCATTATTGACCCGCTGCGCGAAACCGACCCCTACGTGGCGCTTGCCGGAAAACGCGGGGCAACAATAAAGTATGTGTTTGAAACGCATTTCCATGCCGACTTTGTATCAGGCCACATTGACCTGGCTGCCAAAGTTCAGGCTCCGATTATTTATGGTCCCGGTGCCAATACATGCTATGAGGTTTACAATGCCTTCGATGGTGAAGAATTTAAACTGGGTAAGCTCACCATACGGGTACTGCATACGCCCGGTCATACACCCGAATCAACCTGCTACCTGCTGCTGGATGAACACGGAAAGGAGCACGCGGTCTTTACAGGCGATACCCTGTTTGTTGGCGATGTGGGCCGCCCCGATTTGCTGGATGGCGTAATGAGCCGCGAAGAACTGGCCGGCATGCTCTACAACTCGCTGAAGCAGAAAATAAAAACACTGCCAGACCATGTGCTGGTTTATCCTGCTCACGGCCCCGGCTCGGCCTGCGGTAAAAACATCGGCAAGGAAACGCACAGCACCATAGGCGAGCAAAAGAAATTCAACTATGCGTTGAAGGATATGACCCGCGATGAATTTATTGAGAGAGTAACCGAAGGCATTTTGCCTCCGCCTCAATATTTCTTCGAAGATGCCCGCATTAACCGCGAAGGCTATAACCCCATTGACAGGGTAATTCAGAAAAACAAAAAAGCACTTTCCGTTGCTGCGTTTAAAGAAGCTATTATCAACGGGGCTCTGGTACTGGATACCCGCAAGCCCGATGACTTTGAAAAAGGATTTGTGCCCGGCTCAGTGAACATTGGATTGAACGGCCAGTATGCCGTGTGGGTAGGCACCTTGATTACTATTAACCAGCCGCTGGTATTGGTAACCGAACCGGGCAAGGAAGAAGAGTCGGTATTGCGTTTGGCCCGTGTGGGCTATGAACATGTACTCGGCTACCTGAAGGGCGGTATAGATTCGTGGGACGGTAAAAAAGAAACGATCGTATCCGTTTCGCCCGATGCCCTGCAAAACGGCATTGATATACTGGATACCCGAAAACCCGCTGAGTGGCAGGCATGCCGTGCCAAGGATTCCCTGTTTGTGCCACTGGCTGATATGCCCCGCAACCTCAGGCAACTCAACAAATACAAAACGTACTATGTGTATTGTGCAGGAGGTTACCGCTCCATGATTGCCTGTTCCTTGATGAAAAGAGAAGGTTTTATAAATCCGATTAACGTGCGTGGCGGTTTTGCCGCAATGCAAAAGGCGGGCATGGCGGTGGTTAATGAAGTGATTGCAGTATAGATTGCTTGTTAATGAGACACGCAGCTTTAATAGTGGCTTTGAGCGTAACCGCCTTTCTTCACTCGTGTAATGATGATGTGGAAGATGTTTACGTAACATTTACCGGTGTGGTAAAATACCTGGATGGCGGCTCGCCTGTGTCAGGGGTTCAGCTTAGGTTGTTGATCATTGACCAGGATCTACCGTTTGACCGTGCGAATCCGGGAAGCAGAATTGTACTGACCAAAGACACCCTTAGTTTTACAGGCGGAAAGTACCTGTTTACGTTAACCAGGCGTGAACTTCCTGAAAATGCGTTCTACTTCATCCTGGTAAGAACTGACAGTTTGATTCAGATTGATGATGA
>JBKBOE010000079.1:0-10602 GCA_046294915.1 Cyclobacteriaceae bacterium
CCGGAAGAAGCGAATATGACACCCAATATTACTGGGGGCCAGTTTTATTCTGCACCTTACCAGTCAACCATCACGGTGCGCAGAACAACAACTACGGGTAACCCCAATGCCTATACCGGTGACTACCGGATGACCCAAATGGTTGTCTGGTCACCCAGTCATACCGCAGCATTGCACGAAACCATTCCTAACTACATGGTTAAGCCGTTCCTGTTTGGCAGTTCAGGTACGGACTCAACGCAAATAGTAACCTTGTCTCTTGTACCGGGTGGCCTGCCCACCGAAAGGCAGTTCACTTGTACATACAGAGGACAAACCATTACTATGCGGATTAACTTGGAAGGTGGTCCTAACCCAAACCTTTCGTCTGCAGCCCTTGCAACACTTAACAACCCCTTTGGCCCTCCTGGTCCGGGTAACGGTATGGGTATAGGTGGTGCCACCAATGCCAACCTGGGAACGGTGTTTGTCCCCTTGCTCAATACAGGTGTTGATTGTACTCCGCAACGCGAATTTTATCAGGTTACTCCGTTGGCGGGTACTTTTGCAGGTAATACCACTTTTCGGTATGGCTTGCCGCGTTATACCATTCCTAACCGCGGTTATTACCGAATTGATCAGGACGGTTTAACCCCCGGTCAGGTATTTACCATTGCTGTGGATGACGATGCAGATGAGTACGGCAGGCGTAATGGCTATTGTACTTGGTACCGCAGGGTTTATTTGCGTTTAGAGAAACTTTAATTAATAAGATTGTACTTGTTAAAGAGGCTGCTCCGGCAGCCTCTTTTTTTGTGCCTATATTTGGGCATGTTTTATATTTCGCGCAAGGAGCATTTTAACGCGGCACACAAACTCTACAATCCTTCCTGGTCCAAGGAAAAAAATGTTGAGGTGTTTGGCCCATGCGCCAACGAGAACTGGCATGGCCATAATTTTGAACTTATTGTTACGGTTAAGGGCTTGCCCGATCCGGAAACTGGCTTTGTGGTTGACTTGAAAAAACTGAGCCGGTTAATCCGGGAACAGGTCATCGAGAGGCTTGACCACAAAAATCTTAATCTTGATGTTGATTTTATGCAAGGTAAACTGGCCAGTTGCGAGAATCTTGCCAAGGGCATTTGGGATATACTGAGCAGGGAAATTCCTAAAATTACCTCCAGCGGAACCCTGTATGCCATACGGCTTTACGAAACGCCCCGTAATTATGTTGAGTACTTTGGCGAATAGCCCTACCTTAACACCGTGAAATTTTATCTTGTAGCAGGCGAACGATCGGGCGATTTGCACGGAGGTAATCTGATCTCATCGCTAAAGCGACTCAACCCGGATTTGCAATTCAGGGGCTTTGGGGGTGATGCCATGGAAGATGCCGGTATGAAACTGGTCGTACATTACCGTGAACTTGCTTTTATGGGATTTGCCGAAGTGCTGGCTAACCTCAAGACGATCTCCAATAGGCTTAACCTGTGTAAAACCGATATCCTCAGCTATAATCCGGATGTTGTTGTGCTTATTGATTATGCCGGCTTCAACCTGCGGATAGCGCGCTTTGCAAAGTCAAAGGGATTTAAAGTGTTCTGGTATATATCGCCAAAAGTATGGGCATGGAATCAGAGCCGGGCTAAACAACTTAAAGCATCCATTGACCGGATGTTTGTTATTCTTCCTTTTGAAAAGGAATTTTTTAAAAAATTCGGATGGCATGTTGATTATGTAGGAAACCCTGTGCTGGATGCGGTGAGGGCCCACCAGCGAAAAGGAGATTTTCTGGAGGCGAATGGACTACAGCCTTCTGTGCCAATTGTTTCCTTACTGCCGGGCAGCCGGAAGCAGGAAGTAAGCCGGATCATTCCGGTAATGGCCGCGGTGGCCCGGAAATTTCCCCACCTGCAGTTTGCTGTTGCGCGTGTTGATAACCTAAATGATGCGCTATACTATTCTCTGGCGCAATTACCTAATGTAAAAGTAATTACCGGATCAACCTATGACTTACTGAATTATGCTACAGCTGCAATAGTTACCTCGGGCACGGCCACACTGGAAGCCTGCTTGTTTAAAGTACCTCAGGTAGTTGTGTATAAATCCAGTACGGTAAGCTACAGGATTGCCCGCATGCTCATCCGCGTGCCATTTATCTCATTGGTTAATCTTATTGCCGGAAAGGAAGTTGTAAAGGAGTTGATTCAGCAAAAGGCAAATGAGGCTAATGTATCGACTGAACTGGACCGGATTTTAAAGGACAAGCAATACCGGGATAAAATGTTGAACGGCTATGAGGAGATTGCAAATGTATTGGGTGCGGAGTCTGCTTCTGAAAATACGGCCAGACTAATCTTAAAGTACCTTCAATTATCAAATTAACTACGCTACCTTAAGCTTGCTGTACTGCGACCGGCTGAATTTGTCTTCGGCATAAGCCCGTGTAATGGTTAGCCGTTCAGCATTTTTTTCTGATGGAAGTTCGAACATGGCATCGTTAATGATTGCCTCACAAATGCTTCGCAATCCGCGGGCACCCAGTTTAAATTCCACCGCCTTTTCAACAATAAAGTCGATGGCACCGTCTTTGAACTCCAACTGAATACCTTCCATTTCGAACAGTTTTTTATACTGTTTAATTAAGGCGTTCTTTGGTTCGGTAAGGATTTTACGCAGGGCCTCTTTATCCAGCGGGTGGAGAAATGATACCACCGGCAATCGACCGATTAATTCAGGTATGAGGCCGAAACTCTTCAGGTCTTGTGCTGAAACAAACTGAATAAGATTGTCTTTGTCAATATCGGCAGGGTGTAATCCACTGCTTGAGGCAAAGCCCAGAGGCCTGGTATTCAGTCGGTTGGCAATAAAGCGGGAAATACCTTCAAAGGCGCCACCGCATATAAACAAGATATTTTCTGTATTTACCGTAATCATCTTCTGATCGGGATGCTTGCGGCCTCCCTGTGGCGGCACGTTTACAGCAGTTCCTTCCAGTAATTTTAGAAGAGCCTGTTGTACTCCTTCTCCGCTTACATCGCGGGTAATGGAAGGATTGTCTGATTTGCGGGCGATCTTGTCAATTTCATCGATGTACACAATACCCCGTTCGGCTGCCTCCACATTATAGTCGGCAGCCTGCAACAATCGGGTTAAAATGCTCTCCACATCTTCTCCCACATAGCCGGCTTCGGTTAGCACGGTGGCATCGGCAATGCAAAAAGGTACCTGAAGTAAGCGGGCAAGGGTGCGGGCCAGATAGGTTTTACCGGTTCCGGTTTCGCCCACCATTATGATGTTCGATTTTTCAATCGTGATGTCGGTTTCGGTTTTGCGTTGCATCAACCGCTTGTAGTGATTGTACACCGCCACTGACATGATTTTCTTGGCTTCATCCTGCCCGATTACGTATTCATCAAGAAATTTCTTGATATCCTTCGGTTTGATGAGTTTAAAGTTCGGAGCCAGTCCGCCATCGGTTTTGCTTTTCTTTTCTTCCTGTAAAATCTGGCTGGCTTGTGTTACACACTTATCGCAAATGTGGGCATGAATACCTGAGATCATCAGGTCAACATCTTTTTTATTTCGCCCGCAGAATGAACAGGTTACTTCGGCCATGGCAGTTTCCGTTGCTGCACAAAGGTACTACTAAAATACGGAGTTTGTACAGGTGTGTAAGTGGACTACTTTTTCCTTTCCAGAACTTCGTCAATCATCCCATAATCTTTGGCCTCTGTTGCCCGCATCCAGTAATCGCGGTCGGAGTCTTTTTCGATTGTACTGAAATCTTTACCGGTATGTTTAGCCAAAATTCTATACAGATCCTCGCGGATTTCAAGGGTTTGTTTTAATGAAATCTCCATGTCTTTGCTGGTTCCCTGCATGCCCGATGAGGGCTGGTGTATCATAATACGGCTGTGGGTAAGCCCTGACCGCTTTTTAGGCGCACCGGCTGAAAGCAATACGGCACTCATTGATGCGGCAAGCCCGATACAGATGGTTGCGACATCCGGATTGATGTACTGCATGGTATCATAAATTCCCAGCCCGGCATAAACCGATCCGCCCGGACTGTTAATGTACATGATGATATCTTTCTTGGGGTCGGCCGATTCAAGAAATAATAACTGCGCAATGATGAGATTGGCAATCTGGTCATCAACCCCCATACCCAGAAAAATAATCCGGTCGGAGATCAGGCGTGTAAAAACATCAATTGCCCTGAAATTTCCCGGACGTTCTTCAATGACATACTGGGTCATGTTTTCAATCTTCCGGGCATAGTCGTCAATTGTGTTGCCGCTCATGCCCAGGTGATGTACTGCGTACTTTCTGAATTCACTCATAGCTGTTTTTTTTGATGCAGTAAATTAGAATAATTGATGCGAATTCTGGGAATAAAAAGGAAATAAAAGTGGCTGCCTCTGTCGTTAAACTATCAAAATTGGGTTTGACAACCAGGTTAATGCTTATGCTCTTCCACGATTTTCCGGAATTCCTCCAGGGTAACCTTTTTCTCGGTGATGGTTATTTTTTGCTTGACCAGTTGCAGTATTTTTTCGTTCCGGAGTTGATTATGAATACGAATAAAATGCTGACCGTTTTCGTGTTGAAGATAATTGTCGGTTATGGCATCGATCTTATCCATTAACTGGCCGGCAACAGAAGGTCCACCAAACTGGTTAATGATCAGTTCCTTAGCCCGTTGCTTCACTTCTTCTGTCATAACCTGGATGGAATTATCTTCGGCAATCCGGTTTTTAATTAAATCCCATTTCAGCATACGCAAATACCCATCGAACTCTTTTTGAATTACCTCTTCCGTAAGTTCGCCTTTGCTGGTATGGGCAAGCCAGGTTTTTAAAAAAGCTTCCGGCAGGTTTATTTTTGTATTGCGGATGAAGTGATCTTCAATGGTATGGTCCAGAAAATGATTGGTTTCGCGCTGGTAATTTTGCCGGATGGTTTCGCTCACCTTGTTAACAAAACCTTCCTGATCGGTCACCGTGTCTTTACCGAAGACGCGATCGTACAACGCAGTATTCATCTCAGCCGGTTCAACCCGGCTGATCGAAGCTATCCTGAAATGGTATATTCCCTTTAATTGGTTGGCCTCTTCAAGCGATAAGCCAAGCATTTTTGATCGGGCGGGCCCGTCAAAAACCTTTTCAATAGCAAACTCAATGGTATCGTCAGGTTTTCTGGAAATAAAGAGGGCCTGATCTTTTTCTGATAAATCTTCTGTGGAGATAAGTACGGATTCTTTTTTAAACGACCCATCTGAAGTCTGTAATTCACCCACAAGGGTATCTCCGGGCTCGCTTGTTTCAGGGTAAGTTACTTTACCAAAACGTTTTTTGAGATCAGCTAATGTTTCATCAACCACCCTGGTATCAAGCTCAATGGTATATGAGGTTACCTTAACTTTGGGAGAAAGGTCATAAGTAAAATCGTCAACAAGGCCAACCTGATATTCGAATTCAAGATCCTGCTCGGCTTCCCAATCAAGGGTATTGGCTTTTTCAAGATTAGGTAAGGGCTCACCAATGATGCGGAGTTTTTGCTCTTGGATGTATCCGGAAAGCCTGTTGGAGAGAAGTTGGTTAACTTCTTCCACCAGGATGGATTTACCAAACATCTGCTTAATTACTCCGGTTGGTACTTTGCCTTGCCTGAAACCCTTCAGGTTGGCCTTACGTGCATAGTTGCGCACTTTTTCTTCTACACCGGGTTGATAGTCAGCCCTGCCTAACCGGATTGTAATGAGTCCTTCCGTTTTGCTTTTCTTGTCAAGTGTTATTTCCAATGGAACTGTTGATTTGTAGTTAAATCGAATTAATGGAACCCCAAATGAACCAGCCTTTGGGGGTTTATTTTATTGTGCGGATGGAGGGACTCGAACCCCCACGCCTTTCGGCACCAGATCCTAAGTCTGGCGCGGCTGCCAATTACGCCACATCCGCATGTGGTTTAGTGAGCCCCAAAAAGGGAGCGCAAATTTATGGATTATTCAGAAATTCGGAACACCAATAAATTGTTATCTTGGGTAGGTTGGTTGAAGCAGGGAACAGCCAATCGTAAACTACATTTGGAGATGGTTATTGATTTAGAGCAGGAGAAAAGGGAGATCATCAACAGGTACAGAAAGCTGTTGCGGAAGGCCAAGCCGATTTTAAAGGAGGGAGATGCCCGGTTGATCAAAAAAGCCTTTACCATGTCGCTTGATGCGCACAAGGAAATGCGCAGAAAATCGGGTGAGCCCTATATTTTTCACCCTTTAGCTGTTGCCCAGATTTGCGTTGAAGAAATCGGCTTGGGAACAACTTCAATCATTGCCGCGCTTCTCCATGATGTGGTTGAAGATACTGACATTGAACTGGCCGACATCGAAAGGATGTTTGGAAAAAAAGTTGCCCGGATTATTGACGGGTTAACCAAAGTATCGGGCGTATTTGAATACGGCACCTCACAACAAGCCGAGAACTTCCGGAAAATGCTCTTTACCCTTTCGGAAGATGTACGGGTAATCCTTATCAAGTTGGCCGACCGGCTACACAATATGCGAACGCTGGATAGTATGCCGCGCAACAAACAATTAAAAATTGCTTCCGAAACCATTTACCTGTACGCCCCGCTTGCACACCGGCTGGGCCTAAATGTGATTAAAAGCGAACTGGAAGACCTATACCTTCGGTTTACCGACCGGCCAATGTATGAATCGATTGCACGCAATATTGCTGATACCCGGACCGTACGGAATAAGTTTATCAAACAATTCATGCAACCCATCAAGGAGGAATTGGATAGACTGAAAATACAATATGAAATAAAGGGACGTCCAAAATCCATCTATTCAATCAGCAACAAAATGCGAAAGCAAAACATACCCTTCGAAGAAGTGTATGATCTGTTTGCAATACGGATTATTCTGGATGCGCCCCTTGAACAGGAGAAGTCGCTCTGCTGGCAGGTTTATTCCATCGTAACCGATTTTTATACTCCCAATCCGGACCGGTTACGCGACTGGATAAGCACTCCCAAAGCCAACGGGTACGAATCACTTCATACAACGGTAATGGCCAAAAACGGTCAATGGGTAGAAGTGCAGATCCGTACGCAGCGGATGGATGAAATTGCTGAAAAGGGGTATGCCGCCCATTGGAAGTATAAAGAATCTTCGGCTGCACATGAATCCAACCTTGAAAAATGGCTTGCCAAAGTCCGCGATACACTGGAGCAGAATGACCACTCTGCACTTGATTTTGTGAATGATTTCCGCGGAAACCTCTTCAGCGATGAGGTGTTTGTATTTACCCCGCGCGGAGAATTGAAAACCTTACCGTATGGCGCTACGGCCCTGGATTTTGCTTTTGAGATTCACACACAGGTTGGTTCAAAGTGCATAGGCGCCAAAGTGAACAATAAATTGGTACCGATTAATTATGTGCTGAAAAATGGCGATCAGATTGAGATACTTACATCGCAAAAACAAAAACCGCATGAAGATTGGTTGCGGTTTGTTGTTACTTCGAAGGCCAGATCAAAAATTAAAGATAACCTGAAAGAAGACAAGAAACGGGTGGCAGAAGAAGGTAAGGAACTCATATATCGAAAGCTCAAGCAACTTAAAATTGAACCTACCCACCTTGTTCTTGAACAAATGCGTGAGTACTTCGCGTTGGCCAGTCATTTTGAACTGTATTATCGGGTAGGCAAGGGAATCATAACTTCAGCTGATATCAAGCGGTTCAAAGAATATAAGCCATCATCACCGCTGAAAACCAAGCCCAATATCCGGGTTGCCGATGCCAGGGTTATTGAACAGGAAATCACCCGCATAAAGGGACGATACGAGGATATCCTGCTTATCGGTGAGGATATGGACGTTGTAGATTACAAGCTGGCTAAATGTTGCACGCCAAGTCCGGGCGATGATGTGTTTGGCTTTGTAACTGTAAACGAAGGCATCAAAATCCACCGTACAACGTGCCCCAACGCAACGGAACTGCTTGCAAGCCATGGCAACAGGGTGGTAAAGGCAAAATGGACATCCCAGCATGAAGTGGCCTTTCTCACTGGGTTGAAAGTTCGTGGAACCGACCGGGTTGGCCTCATCAATGATGTATCTAAGATCATTTCAGAGGAATTAAAAGTGAATATGAGCTCCATGTCGTTTCATACGGATTCGGGGATTTTTGAAGGAGAAATCATGCTCTATTTAAATGATACCCGGCACCTTGAGCAGTTGATCCAAAAACTCGAGAAGGTAGAAGGAGTTGTAAAAGTAAGCCGGTTCGATTCGAAAGAATAACTGTGTATTCGGTTAATCTGATATATCTTTGCCCCCATGGTGGCCAGTCAGACAAATTTTGAAGAAGTGCGCAAAATTTTTACGGCTTACCTGGAAAGTCGTGAATTACGTAAAACATCTGAACGCTATGCGATCCTGGAAGAGATTTATTCGCATGACGGCCACTTTGATGTGGAGTCCCTCTACCTGAGCATGAAAAAAAAAGCATACCAGGTAAGCAGAGCAACGGTATACAATACACTGGATTTACTGGTTGAGTGCGACCTGGTAAGCAAACACCAGTTCGGTAAAAACCTTGCACAGTACGAAAAATCATACGGGTATAAGCAGCACGATCATTTAATTTGCACCGACTGTCATAAAGTAGTTGAGTTTTGTGATCCACGCATTCACACCATTCAAAAAACAGCAGGAGAAATTCTGCACTTTAACGTGGTACATCATTCGCTTATATTGTATGGTACATGTACCCGGTTGAAGTGCGAGAACAAAAAGAAATAAAACCTTAAGCATGACTTTTAAAAGTGAAATTAAAAACGAGCACATCATCATTCGGCTAACCGGAGACCTTATTGGTGAGCATGACGGTGCGGGAGTTCTGGGGGTTGTATCGGATGCATTACAAAACCAGATCAGCAAGTGCATCATTGATATTTCCAACCTCAGGTATATAAACAGCAGCGGTATTGGCGTACTCATCACTATCCTCACTAAGTTTAGAAATAAGGGCGGTGAGGTTTTTTTGTTAAACCCTTCAGAGAGCGTAAAGAAATTGCTCGTCATTACAAAATTGAACTCCATCTTTCAGATTGTTCAATCTGATAGTGAGGTGCTGTAAATGTTTTCCATCAGAGAAATGGCTATGGCTAAAGTTGATGTTTTGTTAGGCCTTCAGTGGGGCGATGAAGGAAAAGGCAAAATTGTTGATGTTCTGGCACCCAACTATGACGTGGTGGCTCGTTTTCAGGGTGGCCCTAATGCAGGCCATACGCTTGAGTTTGACGGAATAAAGCATGTGCTACATCAAATTCCTTCAGGAATATTTCGCGAAGGAACAAGAAATATTATCGGCAACGGAGTAGTGCTTGATCCGATAGTGTTTAAGAAAGAAATAGAGTCTCTTCAAAAGTTTGGTCTTAACCTTCGGGCTAACCTGTTTATTTCAAAGCGGGCTACCCTTATAATCCCGTCTCACCGCTTACTTGATCAGGCACTCGAAACAGCTAAAGGTGAAAACAAAATCGGATCAACCCTGAAAGGCATTGGTCCATCGTATCAGGATAAAATCGGTAGGCAAGGATTACGGGTTGGCGATATCCTGTCCGATGCCTTTACCGATAAATTCAATAAGCTTGCAGCTATTCACCTAAATATCCTTAGCAATTACCCTATAGAATTTAATTGGGAAGAGTTGCGTAACCAGTTCTTCGATGCGGTTCAGTTCCTGCAACAATTCAATCTGGTTGAGAGCGAATACATGATTAACCGTGAGTTGAAAGCAGGATCAACAATACTTGCCGAAGGCGCTCAGGGTTCCTTGCTTGATATCGACTTTGGAAGTTATCCTTTTGTAACAAGTTCAAATACCATCACGGCTGGCGCATGTACCGGATTAGGGGTGGCTCCAAGATACATTGGAGAGGTGTATGGAATCTTTAAGGCATACAGTACCCGAGTTGGCAGCGGACCGTTTCCAACAGAGTTGCTCAATGAAGAGGGCGAACAAATGAGAAAACAAGGTAATGAGTATGGCTCAACGACAGGTCGCCCAAGACGCTGCGGTTGGATTGATATACCTGCCCTGAAATATTCCATCATGATTAACGGTGTAACCAAGTTGCTGATGATGAAAGCTGATGTACTGAGCATTTTCCCAACGATCAAAGTGTGTACGAAATATCAGCTTAAGGATGGTTCGTTTACGGATATGTTGCCGTATGAACTGGTAAATGAAAAAATTACTCCTGTTTATGAAAACCGAAAGGGTTGGGGCGTTTCGTTGAATGGAGTCAGCGATGACACATTGCCTGTTGAATTGGAAGAATACATTCAATTCATTGAAAATGAATTGAATGTACCGATTATCCTGGTATCCATAGGCCCTGACCGGACACAAACAATTTTTCGAAAAAAAATCCAGAACAAAATTTTTTAGGCTTGCTCTTTGTTTAGTAGGTCCGGAAGCATAGTTTTGCACTCCCATTTTGAAAAAGAGCGTATAAAAGGGAAAAAAGAGGCTTAGCGAAAGGAGGACTAAGTCAGCGAAGATCCCGTTAAACGGGGTCAAAGGAGTTCATTGAAGTGATGGAGAC
>JBKBOE010000080.1:0-9959 GCA_046294915.1 Cyclobacteriaceae bacterium
GCACGTTATACCTATAGAAAAATTCTTATCGTGGCCGGTCAACTTGAACACGACAAAACCCTGATACCAATTTTACAAAGAACGGCAAGACAGATACCCGTTATTAGCGGAATCCTTTCCAACCTGCATGAGGTTTCCGGTGCTATTCGCTATGCAGATGCAATTCTCTCCTCTCTGTCTGAAGAAAAAAACAGAAACCTTAAACCCGATTTACTGATCAGCTTCGGTAAATCCGTCATCAGCAAAAGCCTTAAAAACTTTTTACGGAAATTTCCAGATATCCCGCACTGGCACATACAATCGCACCACGGAGCCACCGATCCGTTTAAGAATCTTACAAAGGTACTTGTTGCCGAACCCGCTGCTTTCTTTTCGATTCTTAACGATTTTGACCTGGGCATTGATAAACACTACGTGCAGTTATGGAGTACTGAAGACCGGGGCATTGCGCATTCCATCAACACCTTTTTCCCTCAACCCGAATTAGGTGAACTGGAGCTCGTGAAAAATATTATGGACAGGTTGCCCTCACCCTGTAACCTGCATCTGGCAAACAGCATGAGCGTTCGGTATGCCGAGTACCTGGGCCTGGCAACCGATAGAGAACACATAGCTGTATTCAGCAATCGGGGAACGAGCGGCATTGACGGCTGTACCAGTACCGCAATTGGCCATTCGCTCTCTTCGGAAGTCATCAATATTCTGATCACCGGAGACCTGGCTTTTTTTTATGATCGAAATGCCTTCTGGCATAACTACCCGCTTGCAAATCTGAGAATCGTTCTGCTCAATAACCATGGAGGAGTGATCTTCAAACTCATTGATGGCCCGGCTCAGTTGCCGGAAGCCGATGATTATTTTGTAACCCGGCAAACGCTTACCGCTAAAAACCTGTGCAGTGAATTCGGATTTGATTACCTGCCGGTAACTTCATTAAAAAGTTTACCAGCGGTATTGGACGATTTTTTCAGTGCCGGAAACCGTACAAAAATTCTTGAATTGGAAAGCAGCATTGAACTGAACAAAACACTCTTTGAAAGGTTTAAAAAAAATATAAGTCAACACCCATGAAACTAACCAACCCCTGGCAACCCATTAAGGAGTACAAGGAAATTCTTTTCCATAAGCTTGAAGGTATTGCCCGCATTAGCATTAACCGGCCGGCTGTTCATAACGCTTTTACTCCACTTACCGTAATGGAAATGATTGATGCGATGAGCATTTGCCGCGAAGATGCCGACATTCGCGTGGTTATCCTCACCGGTGAAGGCGGTCAGGCCTTTTGCAGCGGGGGCGACCAGAGTGTGCGTGGGCATGGCGGATATGTTGGCCAGGATGCGGTGCCCCGTCTTAACGTATTGGACTTGCAAAAACTAATCCGCTCCATACCGAAACCCGTTATCGCTGCCGTGGCCGGTTGGGCAATTGGTGGCGGGCATGTATTGCATGTGGTTTGCGACTTAACCATAGCAGCGGAAAATGCACGCTTCGGACAAACCGGTCCGAAGGTGGGCAGTTTTGATGGCGGCTTTGGCGCCTCCTACCTGGCACGGATAGTTGGCCAAAAGAAGGCCCGCGAAATCTGGTACCTGTGCGATCAATACAACGCCCAGGAAGCACTTGAAATGGGACTGGTAAACAAAGTAGTGCCGCTTGATAAGCTGGAGGAAACCTACGTTGAATGGGCACGTAAAATTATAGCCAAGAGCCCCTTGGCCATACGTATGCTCAAGGCCTCCTTCAATGCCGAACTGGACGGCCAGGCCGGCATCCAGGAATTAGCAGGAAATGCTACGCTCCTGTATTATTTGAGCGAGGAGGCCAAAGAAGGCAAAAATGCGTTTATGGAGAAACGCGATCCCGACTGGTCGAAATTTCCTAAATTCCCGTAGTTAAATCCTTATCCATTACCACATGGAAATTCCAAAGCGCGAAATATACCGGTCAATTGCTGAGGTTGCCTACGTAATTGCTAAAGCCGATAAGGGCCTCAGCCCTACTGAGCGTATGGCCTTTACCGACATTATTAAAGAAGAACTGGAGTACGATTCATGGGTTGCCCAAAGCCGGTTTGAGTTGCTGGATGAAGTGACTAACCCTTCGCTGGAAGAGGCTTATAAGGATGCCATGAACGATTTCAAAAAGTACAAATCTCACCTTACACCGGAACTCAAAGAAACCGCCAAGCGCGTAGTCAGGCGTGTAGCCGATTCGTGCTGTGGATTTTCTCCGAAAGAGGCCATGATCCTCGGCCGGTTTGAAAACGACCTTGCTGAACTCTAGCGCACCCACCAATGTGAACTATTCGTTTGCGTCAATCCGGATTAACCAACGTGTAACAGAAGTTAACGCCATTATTACGGGTAAGGAAAAGGGCCGCACCCGTTTTGAATCGGCCGTGTTTGATTTCATCCGGCAGTGGCTGATGGAAACTGCAGCATTTACTCAGCAAACCAGTGGATCAACCGGAGCTCCAAAAAAAATTACAATCACAAGAGACCAGATGATTGCCAGTGCCGGGCGCACACTGCATGCATTGGGCATTATCGCTGGCGACTGTGCGCTGGCTTGCCTTAATCCCGAATACATAGCCGGCAAAATGATGCTCGTCCGGGCATTGGAATTCAACCTGAAACTGGAAGCTGTTGAACCAACATCCGATCCCTTGCAACACATTAACCGTGAATTTATAAACGGTTTTGCCGCTTTCGTTCCCCTGCAACTTCAAACCATGCTCGATAACCCCCAGCGGATCTATCAACTTAACCAGATGAAAGCGGTTCTGGTAGGCGGTGCTCCCGTGAGCGATACACTCGAAAAAAAAATAAAAGCACTTACATGCCCCGTTTATGCCACCTATGGAATGACCGAGACTGTTTCTAACATAGCCCTGCAAAAACTTAATGGCACAGAAACTCAAAAAAATTTTAACACACTGCCGGGTGTTACCGTACAAACCGATGAGCGGAGTTGCCTGGTAATTCATTTACCCGGTGTACCTGAACCGGTTATAACAAACGATGTGGCCGAACTGCAATCCGAAACTTCCTTCCGTATTCTCGGACGCTGGGATCATGTTATCAACACCGGAGGTGTAAAAATAAACCCCGAACAACTTGAAAAACAGGTAGAAAAAATTCTCCAAGCGCATGGCATCCTTCGCCCTTTTATTATCGGCAGTTTACCCGATGAAAAATTAGGAGAGCAACTTATACTGCTTGTAGAGGGAATCCCAATGCACTCCGAAACCGAGGGCCGATTTATTGAAAAATGTAAACAACAATTAGAGCCTTATGAAGTACCTCGGCAAATCCGGTACCTGGATCAATTTTTCTATACCCCTTCTGGAAAAATAAACAGACGAGAAATTCTGAAGAGTATCCGGTAACCAATACCTTGCCTGCTGCAGTTTCTCTGTTAATTTTGCCCCTCTGAATTTAAGTTGTTATGGGTCGGATATTTGAAAAACGAAAACACAAAATGTTCGCGCGGTTCGACCGCATGGCCAAGGCTTTCACACGCATTGGTAAAGACATCGCCATAGCCGTTAAACAAGGCGGGCCAAATCCTGAATACAACCCTAAACTAAGGATGGCCATACAAAACGCCAAGGGCGTTAACATGCCCAAAGACAAAGTAGAAGCTGCTATTAAACGGGCCAGTTCCAAAGAAGAAAAAGATTACCAGGAAGTAACCTACGAAGGTTATGGACCGCACGGTGTGCCTATTCTGGTGGAATGCGCAACCGATAACCCCACCCGCACGGTGGCTAACATCCGGCTGCACTTTTCAAAAAACGGGGGCAGCATGGGCAACTCCGGTTCGGTTGCATTCCTTTTTGAGCGTAAGGGTGTTTTTAAATTTGATGCCGGCAAACTAAACCTTGATGAACTCGAACTGGACCTGATTGATGCCGGTGCTGATGATATTGAACAAGGCGAGGATGAAACCATTATCTATACAAAATTTACCGAGTTCGGACAGATGCAGAAGTTTCTGGAATCCAGAAACCTGGAGCCAAAAAGTGCCGAATTGCAATATATCCCCACCACCACCAAGGAACTTCCCGAAGACCAGGTAGACGAGGTGCTGAAATGTGTTGAAGCCCTTGAAGGTGACGATGATGTTCAGAAAGTGCATCACAACCTGGCATAATGGTTGTATCAATGCAGGTATGAAAAAACTAACCCTTCCGCTGGCATGCTTTATTTTTTGCACCCTGGCATTTGCTCAGGAATCTGGCCAGCTATCCTTTCAATTGAATACAGGTATTCCGACAGGTGAATTCAAAGAAGCTGTTGATAATTCAATCGGTGGTGCGGCTGTAGGTTTCGGCACCAACGTGCTCTTTAACCCAAAAGGCAAAAAGGGATATTCCCCCGCTTTTTTCGGTGCCGATTTTTCCTACATGACCTTTGGCCGTGATAAAATTAAGGCTACTAACGATGCCCCGCCCTTTAAAACCACCTTTAATTACTATGCCATTAATGGCATGACACGCATCTTTCTGTCCGGCAAAGAAACCGGGTTCGTTCCTTTTATTGATGGCACCCTTGGGCTGAAGATATTCAATACGCGTACCAAGGTGGATAAAAATGTTACCCACATCATTCTTGACGACAACCAACCCGAAGTCATTAACACCACAAACGACAACGGCCTGGGTTATGGAATTGGCATAGGCTGGTATACCCGTAAAACCCGTGATGAGGAGGACCCGCCAAAAGGCTCGTTCACCTTACGGGTGATGTATCTGTGGGGCGATTCTACTTCGTATATAAAACGAGGCTCCGTGAAAGTTGAAAATGGGTTTGTTACCTATGAAGAGGGCTCAACAAAAACCAATATGATTATGGTACAACTTGGTGTAATACTCTTTTAAAGAAACGCTCATTCAACTGTAAGGCGGTTGTCCACCATCCTGTTTTTATATTGCTGTATAAATGCCTTGAGCTTTCGTTCCATAGGTAAAACCATCTCCGGCAACTGATCTTTCAGGTTGGAGGAAAGCATCCTGTCAGAGACAAAATCATGCAATGCCACAGTTTTATCACCATCAAATCGCAGCATGTAGTTTTTATAAAAAAGGTTGTAGGTATCCCGGTAGGTAAAGGCAAACGGTTCATCATTTGAAAACACATCCCTGCCGAATGCAAAGAACGGTTTATCATACCCAAGGTACCCCAATACCGATGGCATAATATCAATATGCTGAATAAGTTCATTTTCCACTCCCTGAAGCGAGTGGTCGGGCCTGAAGAATATTACCGGAACGCTGTGTAAACCCCAGGTAGTCCGCGACTCGGGGAATACAATGTCGGATGAACAATGATCGGCTGTAATGACAAACAAGGTGTTGCTGTACCACGAAGACTGTTGCGCCTTTTTAAAAAAATTCCGCAATGCAAAGTCAGTATACTGGATACATTTTAAAATGGGTTGCTCCCCTCCTTTGAAGACTCCCTCAAACTCCGAAGGCACCCGGAAGGGGTGATGGGAGCTGACTGAAAAAATGGTGGATACGAAGGGCTCCGGAAAAGTGTTGAGCGTATTGAAATAAAATAAGAAGAACTTATCGTCCCAAATTCCCCACATGCCATCATAATCCCCATCATTGGCATATTCACTCATGCCATAATAATGGTCAAACCCGGCCAGGTTCATAAATGAATTAAAACCCATCGAACCGTTTGGAGCCCCATGAAAAAAGGAAGTGTGATAACCTTTTTCTTTAAGCAATGTTCCAAGTCCCCGGATCCGGTTGTTTGAGAACGGAGTCAGAACATAAGGAATATCAACAGATGGAATGCTTGCAATTATAGAGGGCAATCCATCGATGGATTTACGCCCGTTGGCAAAGGAGTGTGTAAATGTTTTGCTGTGGCGGATAAGAGAGTCTAAAAACGGGGTGTATCCTTTATATCCCGGCTTATCCGTATTCAGTGCCCCGATAAATTCCTTTGAAAAACTTTCAAGAATAATGATTACTACATTGTATGGATGCAGGCGGGCTGTATCCGTTGGGATGTGCACCGGAGAATAAACCGCTTCAGCTTCTTCATCGCTGTCAAAATACCTGACCTTCTGAATTTTTGTCTTGCCCAGTGTGCGGAGTATAGCAAAAGACGTATTCAGCACAATACTCACTTCATTGGCATGTTTTACGTACTCGCCCGCATTACTGAGGGTTATAGGCCTTGTGCTGTGTTTGAATCCTCCCCGGACACCTCCAATAAACAAATAAATAATGAGTGGAAGACTCAGCACACCCAACCCATAATAGGACAGCCGGTTTTTTATCATTGGGCCACTAACGTGGGTGAAATTATATAAGCTGTACATAATCCATACAAGCGCTATCCAGAAGAGCACGGCATACCAATAATCAAACAGAAATTGAAAACCCAAGGCCAGAAGATTCTCTTCATGTTCAAATTGCCGGAACACATCGGCTGTTGTTCTGCGAAGGGTAAAACGGTAGTAAATAAAATCTGCAACATTTGCCGCCAAGGCAATTCCATTGAACACCATAAAAACAATCTTTACAATGTTCTGGTACCAGCCTTTAAACCGAATGTCGAACGGCACGATCATGAGTACGATAATCAGGATGTTGACATACAAAACTGCCGTTAAATCGAATTTCAACCCGCCTAACAACATCTTCATAAAACCGGCAAGCGTAACATCGGGAAAGTATGCGCTGTTGAACAAATAGAAACCAATGCGGCACATCGAAAAAAGCAGCATCACAATGAGTAACCGTTGCAGGAGTGCCAGGTAAATATTTCCCCGCCAGGAAACGCCCTTAAATAAATTCAACCAATTCTGCATGGAGGCAGCGAATTACGTAAAAATTAAAGAATTTTAACTACTATGTTAATGCATTGTATATCAGGCAGTTATTAATGATGAATATTAATTGTTATTTTGCTTGTTAAAGTACTCCTCTTGAATGACGACCAAACCTGAACCTGTTGCCATTCTTATACTCCTTATCCTGCTGTTCAGCGGACAAGGCCTTTATGCACAAGAAGTTCATTCCATGGGATTTTTTACCGGGTTAACCGTTCCGTACACGTGGGATGAAGGCATTCAGAAAGACCCCCGTTACCGCGAAAAGTACAGGTTGCGTTTCGCGCCATTCGGATTCCACTACGGCATCGACTACCAGGGATATGGTTTCACATTCGATCCATCTGTTTTTAATACCGGCCAGTATTTCAATGTGGTGAATGTGGCAGGCGGCCAGATAGGCGAACGGAAAATTGATCTCACTTACCTTCACGTACCCTTCGGCTTCAAGTTACACATGATTGATCTGGGTTTTTTTAAGGTAAGTTTCGTTGCTTCAATAAGCGGAGCGTTTATGCTTACCGGCCGAGAGTCCATAACGCATGCAGATGCCATTCTGAAATTCCAGCCGCCCGTCATACCCAACCTTCCGCCCCAGTATGTGCCTACTTTTCCAGGATCAACTGAAATCATAAGCCCTGTAGTAAACGACTTTACTTTATTAAAGGCATCAGATTATAACCGCTTTCAGCTATTTGGAGCCATTGGCTTTCGCACTGACTGGGATGTTACCGAGACCATGCGGCTATCGATGGACCTGCGGGGAAGCTATGGATTACTGGAGCCACGCAGTTCGGCCTATCTTCAAAAGGTGAATAATTATGAGGCCCTGTACGATTTGCCTGGGGCACGCAGGGATTTGCTTCTGCTGTTTACCGTAGGGGTTGCCCGCACCAATGAAATTGACCCGAAAGAAAAGCGCGCTATCGTTAATAAGCGAAAAGAAAGAAGACCACGCAAGTCCTCAAAATACCCCTGGCCAGGTCCTCGTAACACCAAGCCACCGAAAAATTAAATATGCGTAATAAGACTGTTTTACTAACCGGTGCCGGTGGCAATCTGGGGAGAGTAACCGTAACTCATTTTCTGAACAATGGCTGGAGGGTTATTGCTACGGTAACACCTGGCAAATCACTGCCCGGGCTTGAACATAAAGATCTTCATGTTTACGCTATTGATCTGACCAATGAAGAAGCCGTGGCAGGATGGATAGAATCGCTTATCCGAAATTTTGGGCAAATCCATGCCGGTTTGCTATTAGCTGGTGGATATCGATCCGGTACACTGGCTGATACAACGGGTAATGATATCAGGAAAATGTTCACACTCAATTTTCTGACCGCATACCATGTAGCCAGGCCACTTTTCCTTCACATGAAGGAGTGTGCGTGGGGCAGGCTCATCTTTATTGGTGCGAAGCCAGCCTTGGAAATGCAATCAGCCGGCAATGCAGTAGCCTATGCCCTTTCTAAAGTTCATCTTCTCAAATTAGCAGAATATTTCCATGCCGCAGGAAGAACATACCAGGCTTCCGCGTACTGCCTTGTACCTGAAATCATTGATACGCCTGAAAACCGTATGGCAATGCCCCATGCCGATCATAGCCTATGGATAAAGCCTGAAAAAATGGCCGAGGTAATGCTTCGGTTATGCGATGATGCATTTAGTGTTACAGAACCAGTGATTAAACTTTACTAAAAACTTCAATCCTTGTACTAAATGAAAACGGCCATCCCGTTTTACAGGACAGCCGTTTATCAAACAACCCAAAACGTTAACGCTTTATTGCTTTAGTCTCCTTTTCCTTTCGGCTGGTAGTTCGATACGCTGCCGGACTATCCATTTCAGCCATCGGCTTGTATTTTATTTTTTTTACGTACACCCTGATATTCTCAGATTGATTTCTTTTCCTGGCCAACTGCTGACAACTGGTTTTGGACTTAATAACTTTGTGCCGGGACTCCTGCGCATTCGCTACACGCGAGAACAAAATACCCAGCAGAATAACGATCGCTAAAATAACTACCTGCTTTAAGCGGGCAGAAATTCTGGCATTGGCAATTTCCTTGAATTCCAGTTCATTCATTATCTCCATACCTCCTCGTTTTTGATCACAGTACAAAAATGACACTTTGGGTGTACCCTCACCTATCGAAACCAGTCCAAACCCTACATCCGTAGTTTAAAGTAGAAATCGTAAATGGCCCTTTACCTCACCGAAAAAATGAGCAGATTAAACCCGAAAACAGGAAAAACCCACCTCTAACATAGCCGCCTGAATCCGGTAAATCAGGGGGGATAATAATCAGAAGTACCTCAAAATCAGGTGCCTGGAAAGCGCTGGAAAGTTTTGATCAATAAGCTAAAAAACCTGTTGAATTGAGGGGAAATATTACATGCCGAACACTCAATCGCCATAAATTTTCAGAAAATCCATTACCTCATTGCGAATGTTGAGGGGTCTTTCAGAATCGCTCGCTACCGTGGCAATTGATTTAAATAATTCGCTTACTACCGATGATTTAAACCCCAGCTTTTCGGCATAAATCGAGGCAACTTCAAGTTCTATATCCTCTACTACCTCGTCCAGGTAAATCATGTATACCAAATGGTAAACAGTTTCCAGACGTTCACTTTTATCTACTGGCAACGAAAAAGTTATAGCGGAAAGATCAACATATCGGGCTAAATCTTGAGGACCAACCTGTAACTGAAAGCCCCACTTGAGCAGGCAGCGCAGATACCGGCTTTCAATAACAGGCCGCTCAAGAAAAAAACCCAGGAGGTTCATGTAGGCTTTTTTGAGTGTAATCAGCTGGTCAGCCGTAAGTGCGGGTAACATATTAAGTAGATCAGTGCTTTGAATTTCGCAAAAAAACAACTAACGGCAATACTTTCGCTGCAATTCGGTAATGCCTGTTGCACCGTTTTGTTTTGCCTTTTGTAAATCCGAACACAGGGTGCGGAATTGATTGGCACCGGCTTTTGAAATTGCCCGCAGTTTATATCCTTCGGCATTTTGTGGCCGTAGGAAAACCGCCCAGTTACAATCGGTAATGGCTTCTTCATAATGAGCCAGGATCAGGTTGGCTTTGGCGCGGGCT
>JBKBOE010000081.1:0-9944 GCA_046294915.1 Cyclobacteriaceae bacterium
GGCCGCCCGTGGTACCAATGGATTTGCCTACTGAAAAAATCCGCGGTCCTACGACCAAACCCTGGTTAATCGCATTCCGCAACGAAGTGTTCACTCCGCTGCCGCCCAAATCACGAACGGTAGTGAAACCAGCCATCAATGTTTTTTTTGCATAGACAGTAGCGCGAAAGGCTACATCGGCTTTGTTTGATGTAAACCGTTGCAAGGCCTGGTCTTTATTGGTCTCGCCTTCAAGGTGTACATGCAGGTCGATGAGCCCTGGCATCACGGTCTTTTTACTCAGGTCAATCAGCTTATCGGAGGGACCGGGTCTTGTAAAACCTTTTTCAACTTTGGTGATAACATTCTTCTCTACAATCACGGTCATTTGCACCTGTACATCATTTGACCTGCCGTCAATAAGGTTACCGCAATGAATGAGGGTGCGCTGGGCGTACAGCACCGTGCCGGCACTAAAAAAAGTAATGAGTAAAAACTTCTTCATAGGTTAAGGTTATTTCGATAAATATTTTTCGGTTAAATCGCGTAAAGCTTTCTTTTCATGTTCTTCCATGGTCTCACGCACATGCAGCATCATGTCAAACATCACGGTTTGTTCATAACCCAGCTTGGCAGCTACCTGCGAACAATACCGGATTTCTTCCTGATAAAGCCGTTCATCAATTTTCATTAACTGAACCAGGCTCAGCAGGTACGAAAACTTTTGCTCGGCCGAAAGGTTACTCAGTTCAATATTTTCATGGCTTCTCTCCAGCAGTTGCACCACATCCTTCAGGGGTACCCCGTTGGCCAGTCCGATGTTAGTAATGTATTTTTTTTCGCGCTCGGCTACCTCGCCATCAATGCGGGCCAGGTTTACAAGCAGTTTGAGTTGCGGTAATGCCATGCTTAACAGGTTTTGAGCTTGGAAGATGGGGAATTGTAGGGCTATAATCAATACCTTTTGTAAAGTATGGACTATCACCTTCGGCCTGTTAACTTAAAGCCATGAATTTTCTGGCCCATCTTTATTTGTCCGGCAACAACCCCAAAGTAATGGTAGGTAATTTTATCGGTGATTTTGTAAAGGGCAGAAACCTGACAGAGCAATTTGAGCCGGAAATTGCCAAAGGCATTGAACTGCACCGGGAGATCGATGCATTTACCGACAGCCATCAGCAGGTTGCCCTTAGCAAAAACCGCCTCCGCCCGAAGTACCGCCATTATGCAGGCGTTATTGTGGATATTTTTTACGACCACTTCCTGGCTCGTCAGTGGGATGAATATCACAGCGACTTTCTGCCCGACTATGCCGAACAGGTTTACCGGCTGATGGAACAGTATGAGCCCATACTGCCACGCCAGGTAAAGTTTATGATGCCCTACATGACCAAAGGCAACTGGCTGGTAAACTATGCCCGGATTGAGGGCATCCACCGTGCACTCAGCGGCATGGCCAGGAGAACACCTTACGAATCGCGCATGGATGAAGCTATTGACGACCTGCGCCAATCGTACGCAGAATTTAATAGTGAGTTCAGACAGTTTTTTCCGGAGCTTACGGCCTTCAGCAAAGCGTGGCTCGATGCCAGCCGGTAGTTCTATTTTATTTCAACACTCACCTCGCTGGATTCGCTGCCGTTTACAAACTTGATTTTGTATTTTCCTTTACCGGCATATCGCAGTACCGTGTCGGCTGCAGGAGCGGGTTTAACGCCTTTTCCCTTCGGGGCAGATACAGCCGGAGGTAAAACTTTAACATCCCAGCTAACGGTATGAAAGCCGGCAGCACCGGTAGCATTGAATTTGCGCACCACTGCATTTTTTTCATCATAAACTTCAATTCCAATTTCTCCAACAGGCTTGCCTACATAATAGAGGAAATTTACGTTAGGCTCATTGGCATCAGCCCATGGGTAGGGCTTCTCGCCCCAGCGTTCATTAAACCGGATACTCTCTGTTCCGGCAAAGGCCAAAATACCTTTGTTAATTCCACCGTTTTTCAAAGCCTGCAGCGGCTTTACATTAGCTACAAAAACACTTCGGCCGTGTGTGCCTACCACTACCTCATTGTCGCGTGGATGCACCAGCATATCGTATGAGGCCACATTGAGCATGCCGTTAAAAAAATGCCAGGTTACACCTTTGTCCAGCGAAACGTACGTTCCATTATCCAGACCGCAATAAAGCAGGTCAGGATTTACCGGATCCTGAATGATAACATTAGCCACCGATTCGGGCAGATTTCCTTTTATGCTCGTCCATGTTTTACCATAATCGGTACTCATAAACAGATACGTTCTGAAATCATCATCGCGGTAGCCGTTCAGCGAAACAAAAACCGTTGCCTCCTGATGGGGCGAAGGCGATACACTGCTTACCCACTTATTAGCTGGCAAACCGGCCGAAATAGTTTCCCAGCTTCCGCCACTGTTCCGGCTAACCCACAGGTTACCATCATCGGTGCCGGCATAGAGCAATCCGAATTTAAGGGGCGATTCAGTAAAGGCGCTGATGGTTGAAAACGGCACATCGCCCTGAGGTTTGTTCTTTGTCAAATCATTGCTGATGGATTCCCAGGTTTCGCCCTTGTTTAAACTGCGAAATACTTTTTGCGCAGCCATATACACGATGTCGGGATTATGCCGGCTCAGAATGAGCGGTGTGCGCCAGTTCCAGCGGTAAGCGGGTTCACCGATGTCGTTACGGGGTGTGATGCGCACCGGTTGCTTACCCTGCTCAGCCCGGAAATAATTTCCGAATTGAAAGCCCCAATATACCAGGCGACTGTTTCGCGGATCGGGTGCCACATACATACCATCGCCACCACCTACATACTCCCAGTGTTTCGATACGTTGGGCTCTGATTTTGATGAACCCTTAAGCACGCCATTATCCTGCAGCCCGCCATACACGTTGTACGGTGTTTCCATATCTACATTTACGGTATAAAACTGTCCCACCGGCATATTGTTGATGTGCTTCCAGTAAGCACCCTCATCGTAACTTACATACAGGCCGCCATCGTTACCCAGCAACATGTGCCGGCCATCGTTGGGATTTATCCACAGCGCATGATGATCCACATGGATGTCCATCTCACCACGCAGGGTATCGAGCCGGTGCCAGGTAACGCCACCGTCATTGGACTTGAGCATGGGCACGCCATAGATGTAAATCTTGTCGGCATCAGACGGATCAACCCGCATCTCGGCAAAGTAATAGCCGTAGGTAAAGAATACCCCGTCCAGGTCATAGCTGTTCATCTTCTTCCAGGTTGCCCCGAAGTCATCGGAGCGATAAACTTCAGCACCAATAATTTTGGCATTAAACAGGTTGGCGTTGGCATCGCCACCGAGGTAATCGTAAATGGCTTGCGGCAGGTATTTACCATCGCGCACCTCCTGTTTTATCTTCTTCGCATCGTACTTCTGCGGGAACCGGCTTTCGCGAAGAAACTCATCCAGTTTTTTATCGTCCAGTTTCAGCAAATCATCTTTCGACATGGATTTGAAATCGGCAGGTTTAAGTTTACCGTCAGCTTTTGGTTTTTCGGCTTGCGGAATTTCGCCCTGGTTATCGAGGATGGCATAAACAATATTGGGTTTGCTGATGCACACATCAAGCCCGATGCGGCCCACCTGTTTGCCTTGCGGAAAACCGGCTGCTGATTTTACCCAGGTTTCTCCGCCATCATCAGAACGATAAACAGACGAACCCGAACCGGATTCTTTAAAGTTCCATGCCTTGCGATCCTTCTCCCACGCTGCCGCCAGCAGTTGATTGGGATTTTGCGGATTCACCACCAGGTCAATAATGCCGGTGCTGTCGTTTACAAACAACGTCTTCTTCCAGGTTTTTCCGCCATCGGTGGTTTTGTACACACCCCGGTTAGGGCTGTTGGTGTACAGCGGGCCTACGGCTGCCACCCACACTATATTATTATCAGCAGGGTGAATCAATACACGGCCGATGTGGTGTGTGCCGGCCAACCCCAGGTGTTGCCAGGATTTGCCGCCATCGGTGGTTTTATACAGGCCGCTGCCGGCATAGGTAGAGCGGCTGCTGTTTTTTTCACCCGTACCTACATAAATGACTTTAGTATCGGACTGAGAAAGGGCAAAATCGCCAATACCCAACGCATCGTTGTTATCAAAAACCGGTTCAAAGGTGATGCCGTTGTTTACGGTTTTAAAAATTCCCCCGGAACCGTAGGCCAGGTAGTACTCGTGGGTATTTTTCAGGTTCACCTCAATATCCACAATACGACCGCCCTGAACCGTAGGGCCGATATTACGGACAGGATATTCCTTTAGTATCGATTGATCAGCGAGTGTCTTTCGCTTTTGCATCGAAGCAGCCCATTCAGCTTCTGTGGTGGGTTGAGCCGCCAGGGTAATTGTGAAGAAGATGAAGATAACGGGTAACAGATTTTTCATATCCGCTAAGTTTTAAGTACCGAAAATAGAGAATTAATGAAATGCCCTCATGCACAAGCCTGAACATATTATTTTAGCGGTTCAATTAAACGATATGCACAACGATCCGGAGTTAAGCGGGAAGTATCTGGGCACCATTTCGGGCGACTTTGTAAAAGTTGCCGATTCGGTGAAAGAAGCCTCGTACCAGATTCGCACGCGGGGCTTTTCCGATTTCCCGATTTTTCCGATTTGCAAAGAAGACCAACCCATCGGCCAGATACTGATTGACAAAGACCTGGCCCATACGGTTTGGAACTACTACGCCTCCTTCCTCGATGAATTTGTTCAGCGCGGACTGGTGGATGAGGCCAAAGTGGAGGATTTTAAAAGGGCGTATAAAGACCCTGATGAATTTTGCTGCCTGTTTGTAGTAGATAGGGAGTTTACCAATTTTGTGTTCATCCCCTACCCCGTGGATTAATGAAAAGCGCCTGGGCCATTCCGTTACTTCTTATCCGCAGCCTGCTTGCCGTTGCTCAATTTCCGGATAAACCCATCGCCTTTGAACAGGTTATCCCACCGGGAATCATCCGCTCGGCCGAAATTGCCGATGTAATACAAGACCGGGAAGGGCTCATCTGGATTGCGGCTAACGGATTATTTTCTTTCGATGGCCACTCGTTTACCCGGTATACCACCCTGGCCGATTCCGGATCGATTGCTAACCAGGAAATCACCTGTTTACTTTATGACTCCCTTCGCAACCGCATACTGTTAGGTACCCGTAACCACGGTGTTGTAACGTATGATTACAACACCAACGAACTCAAGCGAATCCCCTCACAAGCAGGTGTACCCATTATCAATCAACTTGCCGTAACTCCGGATGGCACCGTTTGGATTGCCTCCTTCAACAGTGGCCTTTTTCAACTGGAGTACGACACACTGAAGCAGACCATAATTACCGGATACAAAAGCATCCGTACCTCCTGCCTGCTCTCCTTTCAGAATCGGTTATACATTGGCGATCATCGGAAAATTTTTGTGGTGGAGAATAACCGCGTTACTGACTCACTTACGCTCCAATGGAATAATGTTGATTTTACTGCCCACGGAAGAGTTACCGCACTATACGCTGATGCCGGTACACTTTACATCGGCACTGAAAAGGTAGGCATGCTGATGTATGACTTATATACCCGGCAATTCATCAAACATTTTAGTGCCAACACAGCACCTTTCTTTAACCGGATTAACCGGATACGAACCGACCAACATGGTGTGGTATGGATTTTAACCAAGGCAGGTGGAATTGTACTTTATGAACCGGTAACCGGTAAAACCACGCATCTCACCAAAGATCCGTTACAGACGAATGCATTAAGCAGCGACAATTGCAGTGCACTGATTGAAGATAAAACCGGCATCATCTGGGTTGCTGCTACCGGTGCATTGAATAAATACGACCGCATGAAAATTCAGTTTGAACACATTACCCATGACCCCAACAACACCAATTCGCTGTCTGACCGGATGGTCCGCTGCTTATTTGAAGAAGATGACGGCACATTACTTATCGGTACTGATGGCGGATACCTGAATTTTCTCAACCGGAAACAAGGTACGGTAGAGCGCGTTAAAATCACGTTACCAGGTTTTACCAAAAACTTAATGCCTGCCTGGTTGCAACCCCTTTCAAAAGAAAAAATGCTGATCGGCACTTCTGCCGGAATGGTAACTATGGACCGGAAGAAAAAAACATTCAGCCGGTTTTCAATCAGTAAAGAGCTTGAGCAAACCCTGGTTCGCCAAATCCTAAAAAAAGAAAACTACCTGTACATTCTTGCCGGAGGTTCATTTCGCATTTACGATTTAGCCACCGGACGTGAACGGGTTTTTAAAAATTTCAACGACCAGAGCGAAAACCGGCCGGTGTTTGGTGCAACCGCTTTGTACATCGACTCGTACCAGCGCATATGGCTTGGTGTTCAGGGAGGGGTTTCACTTTTCAATCCGGACTCTACGTTTACTTTTTTTCCGATTGAACGACAACAGACCCGTCAGGATGATACTTACTTTATGGTATTGGGATTTGAGGAATTTAATGGACACTTGTGGATTAGTTTGTTTAACAACGGGGTGTGGAGGCTTCCCCTGACAACACAAAATCAGGCAACACAGAGAATCCAGCGCGTTAACATACCTTACCTTAACAACAATACAGTGTATTGCACCTTACCCGACAAGAAAGGGCTTCTCTGGATGAGTACCAACCAGGGTATTGTACAGTATAATCCTGCAACCTCCGAAGTTCGCACTTTTTCACCGGAAGAAGGTGTTCAGGGTTTGGAATTTAACAGGCTGGCATTTCTAAAAACCCATGATGATGCTATTGTATTGGGTGGTATTAACGGTATCAATATTTTTAAAGCTGAGGATATCAAACTCCGTGACGTGTTGCCCGCTCCTTTATTACTTAGCGTTACCAACTACACCTATGCACCCACCAACTTTTACATGAATCTGCGGCAACGGAATTCGGTTGAACTTAACCGTACTAATAAATCGGTAATCTTTCATTACGTCATACCGGATTACAGCAATCCGCGAAACTATACTGTAGAATACCGGTTAGACGGATACGATCCGGTTTGGATACAAACAACCTCTTCGGAGGCTATATATCCTAATCTTAGCGAAGGAAATTATACCTTCAGGCTACGTGTACAAAATAACAACCAATATATCGAAGCCACCCCATTACAATTTATCATCAAACCGCCCCTGTGGAAGCAAACCTGGTTTATAGGCCTGGCAGCCATTCTTTTTGTTGGACTAACCCTGAGTATATTCAGGCTGCAGGTAATAGCCAGCACCCGGAAAAAAGAACGGCTCGAAAAATTGCTGCAGGAGCGGACTTCAGAGATTGAGAAATCCAGAGCCGAACTGCAGGCGCTTAACGAAAAGAAGGACCTGATTTTCTCCATTCTGTCACACGACCTCCGCTCACCGCTGACTACCTTAAAAGGCTTTTTATCGTTATTAACGAATACCGCATCTCCCCTTTCGCCCGAACAAATTAATCAATATGCAAAAAACATTCGCAACTCAGTGAGTAGCGCCCTTGACCTGATTGACAACACCTTGTATTGGTCACTATCGCAAACCGGAAGTATAAACCGCAATACAACCAATTTCTCTATCCGGAATTTGCTCACGAAGATATACCACCTTTACCAGCCTACCGCTTTGCGTAAGCGAATTGATTTTCAATTTGAAGAAGGAGAAGATATTATCATTCATGCCGATGAAAACATGGTGTACGTTGCCCTTCGTAATGTGGTTTCTAATGCCATTAAGTTTTCTCCGGAAGGAAAACTTGTAAAAATAGAAGCTCAAAAAAATAATCACCACGCAATCATTAGCATCAGTGACCAGGGAATTGGCATGAGTGAAGATTACCTGAAACGGGTATTAAACCAGGAGCACGTTGTGCTTAAAAAAGGAACGGCTAACGAGAAAGGTACAGGCCTCGGCCTGATTTTGTGCAGGAAATTCATTGAACTTAACGAAGGCAAACTGGAAATTCACAGCCAGGAAAATATCGGTACTGAATTTCACATTCACCTACCTTTGGGCAATCACTTGAAATGATCCCACCCCTGGGCGGTTAGCGGTACACTGTTTCCCTGCTTCGTAATCAATAAAAATTCGTTTTGCTTGTCATGTACATAGCCAATCATGTGTACATCCGCGTGATTCTTTATTTTATCGGCATCGTTGGGGGCAATGGTAAAAAGCAACTCATAATCCTCTCCGCCATGGAGTGCACAGGTTACCGGGTCAATCTTAAATTCAAGCGCAGCCGTGTTGTAGGTTTCGGCATCCAGCGGGATTTTATCTTCAAAAATCCGAACGCCCACAGTGGATTGCCTGCCGATATGAAACAATTCTGAAGCAAGTCCATCGGAAATATCAATCATTGAAGTTGGCCTGACGCCCATTTCTTCCAGTTCAAAAACAATATCGGTACGCGCAATTGGCCGCAATTGCCTGCCCACCATATATTGATATTTTTCCAGGCCGGGCTGCATTTCGGGGTTAGCCAGAAAAACTTCTTTCTCCCGCTGGAGTATCTGCAAACCTAAATAGGCAGCACCCAGGTCACCGGTTACGCAAATAATGTCGTTCGGCCTTGCCCCATTGCGATACACTACGTTGTTCCTGGCAACGCGGCCCAGCACACTTACCGAAATAATCAATCCCGATGGCGAAGCGGTGGTATCGCCTCCTACCAGGTCAACCTTGTATTGCTCACAGGCTGCCTGAATACCCGAATACAGTGCATCAACTGCTTCCACCGAAAAGCGGTTGCTCAGCGCAATGCTCACCAGAACCTGCTCCGCCTTTCCGTTCATGGCGGCAATGTCCGAAACGTTTACGCTTACCGCTTTGTGGCCCAGGTGCTGCAGAGGTGTAAACGCCAAATCAAAATGCACTCCTTCAACAAGCATATCGGTTGACCACAGCAAGTACTCATGTCCGCATTCAATAACCGCGGCATCATCGCCAATGCCCTTTACCGAAGATGAATTGACAAGGTTAACCCGCTGATGAATCCGCTCAATTAAACCAAACTCACCCAACTCGTTAATTTCTGTTCGTTTTTCACTCATAATACTTGTCTGTTGTAACCGCCAGTTTACCGGTACCGAAGGCCGTTTGTCTGGCAAAAGTAAGATTATAACCTGATTTAAAAGATTCGCCCTTCCGCCAGCCGGTATCTATTTACAAAATGGAGCAATATGAAATGGCTGATGGGAATTGTCGTGGCTTTAATTCTGTTCAGCGCCTGTTCAACCGTGCCGAAACCGTATTATGAAACACGTGAAGGCAAGAAAAAACTGAAGCATTACAATGCAATTCAGTTCGGGCAACGCAACACCATGGACCTGCCTAAGGGCCGGTAATTTCCTGGCATAACTCGATTAAAACCCCCTGCGTTGACTTTGGGTGCAGAAAGCAAATGAGTTTGTTGTCTGCACCTTTTTTTGGCTCTTTGCTGATCAGTTGAAAACCCAGTTGTTCGTAATGCCTGATGCTCTCCTCTATGTTCTCTACCTCAAAAGCCAGGTGATGAATGCCCTCGCCCCGCTTTTCAATAAATTTGCTGATGGGAGACCCGGCCGATGCAGCTTCCAGCAGCTCAATTTTTACGCCATCCAGTTCAAAAAATGATGTGGTAACGCCTTCTGACTCTACCGTTTCAACCTTGTAATGCTCACGCCCCAGCAGCTTGGCAAACAGCTTGTTGGCCTGTTGCAGGTTCTTTACGGCAATGCCGATATGCTCCAGTTTCTTCATTATTGCTAATTTTGTCCACCAAAGTCAGAACTTTTACGGGCTTTGTAAAGTTTTTGCCTTGAAACCAACATCCATGATAGAAACATCAAGCGAAATGCACGTAGAGGCGGCCCGCATCCAGCAGGAAATTAAAGACTACCTTGGACTGCGTACCTCCGACCTGGTATTTGAATACAGTAC
>JBKBOE010000082.1:0-9789 GCA_046294915.1 Cyclobacteriaceae bacterium
ATCCGGAGCCAGTTGGCAAATGTTCGTATCCAGATTATTTTCCTGCAACACGGTTTGAATTGCTGCCACCACCAGGGCAATGGGCAATATGGCCCCCGGGTGTGGCTTAACAATTACGGGGTTTCCTGTAATTAAACTGGCATAAAGCCCGGGTACGGTATTCCAGGTAGGAAAGGTGGAGCAACCGATAACCAGCGAAATTCCTTTGGGCACGGCATGCCACTCTTTCTTTAACCGGATATTGAATTTGCCCATGGGTTTATCCCACAATGCAGTTGCCGGGAAGCGGTTCAACTCTTCATAACCTGCAGCTATGGCTTCCAGCGCGCGGTCGGCTGCGTGCGGGCCCGATGCCTGGAAGGCCATCATGTAACCCTGGCCGGTAGTGTGCATGGTAGCATAGGCTATCTCAAAGAAACGTGCCTTAATGCGTTCCAGCGATTCCACTAAAATTCCCGCCCTGTCGTGCACGCTTACTTTGCGCCAGATATGATAAGCCTTTTTAGCCCGTTCGATCAGTGTGTTGGTGGAAAATGAGGGATAAGAAACACCCAGTGGCTCCTGGGTATAAGGCGACTCTTCCTGCCCTATCCAGCCTTCGGGATTATCCTGTTGGAGTTCTTCAAACTTCTTTCCCAGCAGGTTTTTAAATTTTGCTATACCATCTGCATCGGCCGTTTCGCCATAAACAGCCGGAGCCGGGTGTTCCGGATAGGCAGCGAAAAAAGTACGGTTGTGAAGTGCGTCAACGGCTTTTTCCAGTAGCGGCTTATGCTTTTCAAATAACGTCATGTAATTCATTGTTTGTTATACCCAAATACCTTCTTTAGCAAATCGGTTGTACGTGCAACCGGATCCTGCCGGATATTTTTTTCTTCCTGCGCAATCAGCAGAAACAAACCCTCCATGGCCTTGGTCGTTGCGTAATCCTCCAAATCAGGATTCACTTTTTCAACCATGGGTATTTTGTTATATGCAGTTACAAGGTCACCATAATATTTGGTGGCGCTTACTTTATTGAGGGAGTTGGCAATTACCGGCCTGAACTTTTCATAGAGCTGGGCCGATGTAGTCTTTTTCAGGTACTCGGTTGCCGCATTTTCCTCGCCCTTTAAAATACCCCAGGCATCCTGGATGGTCATTTGCCTGATGGCACTGATAAAAATGGGTTTAGCTTCTCTGGCGGCATCCTCAGCTCCCCGGTTAAGCGTCATAACAAACTTATCAACTTCGTTTCCCAAACCAATCTGGCGAAGGCGGTCTTCAACTTTTTTAACATCCGGGGGAAAGGGTATCTTGATTTGCGGATTCTTAAAATAGCCATCTGGTTGTGAAGCCTGGTCTGAGCCCTTTACTATGCCGTTGATCAGCGCTTCCTTCAATCCATCGGCTACTTCTGCCGCTGTCAGTGGCTTCTCACCACCTATGGTTTTGTTTACCTCGCCAAGTGTTTGGGTTATTTGGGCTGAGGTGCAACTCACTAAAACAGCGGCAAGAAGGCAACAATAGCGGATCATAGTGGTTAAATGAATGGCTAAATTAGAGAACAATTTTCAAAATCCTACGCTCCATTCCAAACGGTTCAAAATGTCCTTAAATAGAAATTTTATTCCATATTTGCGCTCACTGCATGAAGAAAGTCGTTGCTGAAATACTTGCCATTGGCGATGAACTGCTCTATGGACAAACACTTGATACCAATTCGCATTGGATAAGTGCCGCATTGGATGAGACCGGCATCAAAACAATTCGCAGAACTACCGTTGGTGATAATGAGGCCGATATACTTAACGCTTTTGCTGAAGCTGAACAACGTGCCGACATTGTGCTGATAACCGGTGGCCTGGGCCCTACCAGTGATGACCTTACCAAACCTTGTTTGGCCAAATACTTTAACTGCGAAATCAAAATCCACGAAGAAGCGTTAGCCGAGGTAACGGCATTCTTTAAAAGCCGTGGGCGCGAACTTACCGAAACCAACCGGCAACAGGCCGCCCTGCCCGTATGCTGCGAAAAAATTACCAACGCCATTGGCACCGCCCCGGGTATGTGGTTTGAACGGAATAAAAAAGTGTTCGTTTCTATGCCGGGCGTTCCGCACGAAATGAAGCGGATGATGCGCGAAACGGTTATCCCCAAACTCCAAAAAACGTTTACCCTGCCGGTAATTATTCATCGCATCGTCCGCACAGCCGGCATTGGTGAATCCTTCCTTTCCGATAAAATATCAGCATGGGAAAAATCCCTTCCCGAGCATATAAAACTTGCTTTCCTCCCCGGATTAGGCGAAGTAAAACTGAGACTCACGGCTTTTGGTCATTCGTTTAAGGAACTTCAGCATGATACCGATGCCTGCATCGAAAACCTGAAACCACTTATTGGTGCCTTTATCTACGCTTACGAAGATGTGGCGTTAGAACAGGTTATCGGGCAACTGTTGCGTGAGCAACAATTAACACTCGCCATTGCCGAAAGCTGTACAGGTGGCTACCTGTCGCATTTGATCACTTCAGTACCCGGAAGCTCCGATTATTTTATGGGAAGTATGATTCCTTACGCCTACGATATCAAAATGCGGCAACTGGGCGTGAGACCCGAAACGCTGGAACGGTATGGAGCGGTGAGCGAACCTACGATTATCGAAATGGCTAACATTGTGCGCGCCAAATTCAACACTGATATCGGTGTGGCCACCAGCGGCATTGCAGGTCCCGGTGGAGCAACACCTGAAAAACCGGTGGGCACGGTATGGATAGCGTACTCCGATAAACACCAAACCGTAACCCGCAAACTGCAACTTTCAAATGACCGAATCCTGAATATTAAACTGGCCTCAGTTGCAGTGTTAAATCTTATCAGGCTGAGTATGCCAAAATAATAAAGGACCGGTGCCGTCCGCGCCAGTCCCTTTATTCAACCAAACCCTCTTAGCCGAATTCAGTCGTAAGTCGAGCCAAAGTAAACCCCCCTTACCATAAAAATCTATGACACGGATCATGCCCAAACCCTGATATTGGTCAAACCGATAACCTTAGGCCTTAATACCCCAACCGGTAACAGGAAGGAAGAAAAATAGTAACTTTGACCGTTTTAAATCTGCATAGGCATGGCACGGGTTGAACTGATTATGCCCAAAATGGGCGAAAGCATTATGGAAGCTACCATCCTGTCGTGGCTTAAAAAACCAGGCGATAAAATTGAACAGGATGAATCCGTTTTGGAAGTAGCTACCGATAAAGTGGATACCGAAGTTCCTTCCACCCATGCCGGGGTGCTTAAAGAAATTCTGGCAAAAGAAGGCGAGGTTGTTAAAGTTGGTAAGCCCATAGCCATTATTGCCACCGAAGCCGATGCTACCAGTTCAACTGAAACTGAAGTTCAACCGCTTTCAAAGAAAACGGAGTCCGTTAAAGATACTTCTTCGGTGACTCACACCAATGGATCCTCTAAGTCCGTTGCCGTTGATTTCAAATCATCAAGTCGCTTTTATTCCCCCCTCGTAAAAAATATTGCCCGTGAGGAAAATATACCTGTAATGGAACTGGAAACCATACCCGGCACAGGCCTGGAAGGACGGGTAACCAAAAAAGATATTCTGGCCTATGTTCAACAGCGTAAGCTGGGCCACATAATCAAGTCCGTACAACCCAGCGGGGTAACCGCTCCTCCTAAGGCAGTTCCGGTTTCTATTTCAGGCGGTGACGAAATCATTGAAATGGACCGCATGCGCAAGATGATTGCCGAGCGCATGGTGGATTCGAAACGCATTTCCCCACATGTTACCTCCTTCGTTGAAGCGGATGTTACTAATATTGTATTCTGGCGCAACAAGGTAAAAAACGAATTTCAAAAACGGTTCGGAGAAAGCTTAACCTTCACCCCCATCTTTATCGAAGCGGTTGCCAGCGCCATAAAAGATTTCCCGATGATCAACATCCAGGTGGATGGCGACCGCATCATTAAAAAGAAAGATATCAACATCGGCATGGCTGTTGCCCTGCCCTCAGGTAACCTGATTGTGCCCGTTATTAAAAATGCCGACCAATATAATATTACAGGTCTTGCAAAAATTGTAAACGACCTGGCTGGCCGGGCCCGTGATAATAAACTGAAACCCGATGACCTGGCAGGTGGCACCTATACGGTATCTAATGTGGGTTCGTTCGGCAACGTTATGGGTACTCCTATTATAGTTCAGCCCCAGGTGGGCATTCTTGCTTTGGGTACCATTCAGAAAAAGCCGGCCGTAGTGGAAACACCCTATGGCGATGCCATTGTCGTGCGGCATAAAATGTTCCTCTCACACTCCTACGACCACCGCGTTGTGGATGGCGCTCTGGGCGGATCATTTGTACGTAGGGTAGCCGACTACCTCGAAGCGTTTGATGTGAATCGGCCACTCTGAAGTTTTCATGTCCAAAATTATTTCTTTCATCAGCAGGAAAGGCGGTACGGGTAAAACCACCAATGCCATTAACCTGGCAACGGCTCTCTATCAATCCGGCAAGAAAGTATTGTTGGTTGAAACAGATACCAATTATACACTCAATACCCTCCGCAAAATGGAGCAACTCAAAGGTGAGGCTGGAGAAGCACTCTTTGAAATACTGGGCTCGCACGACCACCAGGTGGCCGATGAACTCATCCGTATTAAACAAACTCCGGGGTTACACTTTATTATTGTTGACAGTGCCGGAAAAACCACCGATGAAGGCATCAAGAAACTTTGCCTGGTAAGCGATGCGGTTATTGTTCCTACCAGTTTAACCCAGAACGATTTGCTGGTTACCTACCAAACCGTGGCCGATCTGGCCCCCGCACGGCAACTTAACCCGAATCTGAAAATCATGGTGCTCCCTAACCGCATCCACAGTTTTACCAAAATGAAAACCATTCACGAAAGCCTGAGTAATGTAGATGCCATTATTCTGGATGTAATGGTGCCGCAGAAAAACATATTTGTAAATTTCAGCACCGTAAATGCCGAGAAAGAGTACCAGCCTGTTGTGGAGGAATTGATGAAACATCTGAAATGAGCAGGAACAAAAATCCATTAAAAGACCTCGACTTGTTTTTGAAACAGCAAGCCGCTTCGTTTGTGAGTCCCACTCCGTTAAGCGAACGGATTATGGAGCCGGCACAACCTGCAACTACCCCATCAGAAAACCTGATTGACAACCTCTCAAAACTGGCAGAGAGCGACCGGAATCAGTTTTTAGATCTCATTATCCAGGCAGCTGAAAAATTGTCTTCAGCCGAAAATGCCATGCTGATCAACACAGCACTCTACCTGAAAAATGGTGATAACTGGAAAGAAGCTATCCGCCAATATTGGCAAAACAAATAATCCGGTATTTTTGCCGGTCGTTTAACTTTCATCGCTTTATGAAATTCGGAACCAAAGCCGTGCACGCAGGCGTAGAGCCTGATCCTTCTACCGGGGCCATTATGACACCCATTTTCCAAACCTCCACCTATGTGCAGGAAGAACCTGCCAAACACAAAGGCTACGCATATGCCCGGGGGGCAAACCCCACCCGTAATGCCTTACAGAAAAGCATTGCCGCCCTGGAAAACGGAAAATTTGCACTTTGCTTTTCGTCAGGCATGGGCGCTACCGATACAGTGATTAAACTTTTAAATGCCGGTGATGAAGTAATCACCAGCAATGATTTATATGGTGGCTCCTACCGGATGTTCAAGCGCGTGTATGAACGGTTCGGACTGAAATTTCATTTTATTGACCTTACCCGCGCAGACAACATCTACCAGTACCTCAACGAAAACACGAAACTCATCTGGTTGGAAACGCCCAGCAACCCGTTAATGAATGTAATCGATATTAAGGCCTGTGCAGCAATTGCCAAAACAAAGAGCATTCGGGTAGCTGTTGATAATACTTTTGCATCGCCTTACCTGCAAAACCCTCTTGACCTGGGCGCAGACATCGTAATGCACTCGGTAACCAAATACCTGAGCGGCCATTCCGATGTAATTATGGGCGCTTTGGTAACCAACGATGAAAAACTCTACCAGGAACTTGCCTTCATTCAAAATTCCTGCGGTGCCGTACCCGGACCCCAGGATTCCTTCCTGGTGCTAAGGGGCATCAAAACCCTACACCTCCGCATGGAACGCCACTGCCAGAACGGACGAAAAATAGCTGAGTTTTTAGCCGCGCACCCCAAAGTTGGAAAAATATACTGGCCGGGCTTTACCACTCACCCAAACCACGAGGTTGCCAAAAGGCAAATGCGCGACTTTGGCGGTATGCTCTCTTTTACCTTGAAGGACGATGATCTGAACAAGGCCTTCACGTTAATGAAACGCGTTCAATTATTCTCGTTGGCTGAATCGCTTGGAGGCGTTGAGTCGCTTATCAATCATCCGGCATCCATGACACACGCAAGTATTCCCAAAGAAGAACGCGTTAAAAACGGGTTAGTAGATTCCCTTATCCGGCTAAGCATTGGCATTGAAGATGCAGACGACCTGATCCAGGATCTGGAGCAGGCCCTTGCAAAGGCTTAAGAGTATGAGCTGTTCTTGGGGAGCCGAACGATGAATTCACTGCCCTGATTAGGGTAGGTATTTAATGTAATCTCCCCTTTAAGACGATCCAACAGAATTTTTACGATGGCCAGTCCCAGACCATTTGAGCTTTCGCCACCGGTTGGACGGGCACTGAGTTTCTTAAATTTCTGGTAAAGAAATTTTTTATCCTCTTCGCTGAAACCCGGCCCCTGGTCTTTTACTGATAACATAACTCCATGGTGTTCTTCTGCCAAGGAAATCGTTACGGTAGATTGTGCCGGAGAAAATTTGATTGCATTGGATAGCAGGTTATCAAATATGCGTGTAACATAGTCGTAGTCGGATATAATCTCACCGGCTGAACCTGTCTTCACTAATTTTATTGATTTGCCTGTGGCTGTATGGCTAAAGGCTGTAACCCTGTCATTAACCAGTTGGTCAATATTAAACGGTGCAAAATCCGGCTCGCGGTTTACATCAAGTGAATTAACATCAAGTAAATCGGTTATCAGGTCAAGGCCCGCCCGGGTGGAGTCAGCGATCAAATCGAGGTATTTTTTCTGGGCTCCGGTAAGCGAACCTTCCATTTCCACCAGACTGCTTAATCCGCGGATCCGGTTAAGCGGAGACTTCAGGTCGTGTGCAACAATATTCATCAGGGTGTCCTTCTCATGATTTAAATCCGAAAGTTCGCGGTTATGGCGTTCCAGTTGTTCATTTTGGCGGATAATTTCTTTTCGCTGCGACTCAATAGCGGCATTCTGAAGCATTAACCGCTCAGAAATTTCTTTGCGCTTTTTTGTATTACGCCATTGCATGAACAGCAGAAGGGTTACAGAAATGACGATTCCATAAAGAATGATATTCTGAAGGCGTTGCTGCCGTATAACCGATTCATGTTGCGAAGCGCGGGCTTTCAATTGTTCATTCTCCCTCTCCTTCTTTTCAATTTCAAGTTGAAATTGCAACTTTTCAATTTCGCGGGCTAAATCAACATTCAATAGCTTTTCCTTCAGAACAAGGTATTGATTTAAGTAAGGCGTGGCTTCTTCCTTTTTACCGGTTTGTTCATAAATTTTTGCGAGGAAAAAGTTTGCATCACGTTTTAAATCCAGATGAACATCGGATTTTAAGTCAATAACCTGGCGGAGGTAAGGAATAGCACCAGCATAATCTTTTAACTGATAATGCACATTTCCTATCAGCAGGTTTGCCCGGGGCATCAACCTTACGTTGTTGGTCTTTAAAACCATTGAATACGCCAGGCGTGCCAGGCTGTCAGCTTTTTCGTAAGCACCACTTTTTATAAGAAACTCGGCCCAGCCTATTCGGATTTCTGCCAGGCTGATGTAATCCTCTATGCGCTGAGCAATCGAATCGGCCTGCTCAAAGCACCGGTTGGCTTCATTTACCTTTTTCAATTCGCTATAAACCAGGCCTAACTCCGAAAGCGATGAAAGCAAGGTTCTGGGTTCGCCCACCTTTTTACGCAGATTAACAGCCTTAAGCGACATATCGAGCGCCTTTTCAAAATCGCATTGCGATTTGTGAATATTCGAGAGGCTTCGATACAAATAGGCTAATCCGGAAGGATCCTGAATCACTTCGAAAATCTGGAGAGCCCGAAACAGATTTTCGTAGGCACGCGCATAATCACCCTGGTCAAAAAACAACCGCCCAAAATTATTGTAACAAAACGCAAGTTGAAGGGAATCGCTTTGTTGTTGGGCTACTTCAATAGCCCGGGTATGAAAATCGAACGATGATTTATAATCGCCCTTATACGCCTTTGCCAATCCGATAAAGCTCAGGGGTTTTGACAAATCCTTCTGCAAATTCAGTTCCTGACCTACCTCAAAAGCCCGCGTACAATACCAAATGGTGCTATCCGGATAAGATAGGCGATAAGCAAACCCAATATCATTGAGTAAATCAAATTGTTGCCTCTTGTTAACCCGGGGAAGCAGGCTCCTGAGGCTGTCAATTCGTGCAAATTGCTGCCCGAAAAGGATAATGGAGTTGACGAGAATTAAGAACAACAATATGTAAATCCGGATAAATCGCACGGGGAGCAACTGGTTTGGTCACAAAGTTAACCATTACGGCATAGCCGGCAATTGCCGGTTAATCCGACTCTACAAAATCCAGGTCCTTGCCAAAGGTTTCGCCAAGATAAGTGAGGGCAATAAGCGCGATAATTATGGTGGCTATTCCAACCACCAATGCCCCTGAAATTATTCCATAAGAGTCACGTAAAAATTTAAAAGCAATTGTTAATGGTACAACAGTACCCCTTATAAAATTAGGAACTGATGTTGCTACCGTTGAGCGAAGGTTGGTGCCAAATTGCTCGGCCGCAATAGTAACAAAAAGCGCCCAGTACCCCACACCAAATCCCAGAAAGAAACAGGTGAGGTAAAAAAATGAAGTTGACTTTACCGGTGCCGCTAAGTACAACAATATAAAGGCTAACGTCATAAGGATGTAGATACGCACAATTCGCTTTCGTGACCGAAACCACTGACTGAACAATCCGCTGCTCAGGTCACCGGCTACCAACCCCAGGTAGCTGAACATCACGGCATCTCCGGCTACAATTGGCCCGGGTATTCCCAGGTGGGTCGAAAATTCCGGTGAGAAGGTTATCAGGATGCCAATGGTGAACCAAATGGGCAACCCGATAAGAATGCAGTTTATAAACCGCTTAAACCGATCGCTATGGGTAAACAACTGCAGAAAGTTGCCGCGTTCAACGGCCTTTTCTTTTACCTGAACAAACATGCCTGATTCAAATACACTGATCCGGGTAATCAACAACAAAAGGCCTAATCCGCCTCCAATGAAATAGGAAATCTGCCAATCAAAATGCTTGGCAATAAAGTTGGCCATTACCGCGCCCAAAAGGCCTACGCTGGCAACCAGTGTGGTGCCATAACCTCGCAACCGCGTTGGCAGCACCTCCGAAACCAGCGTTATGCCTGCGCCTAATTCACCCGCCAATCCAATGCCCGCAATAAACCGAAGCCATGCATATTGATCAACGGTGGTAACAAAGCCATTGGCAATATTGGCCAGCGAATACAACAGAATAGAACCAAACAACACCGAGAGCCTTCCCCGCTTATCGCCCATGATACCCCAGATTATCCCTCCTAGCAATAGTCCGGTCATTTGTACCCGAAGCAGAAATTCGCCCTGGTCAAACTGTTCGGCCTGGGGTACACCCAAGGCAGCCAGGCTGGGAATACGAACAAT
>JBKBOE010000083.1:0-9735 GCA_046294915.1 Cyclobacteriaceae bacterium
AAAATGCCTCTGCGTATGTATCCGGATTTCTTGTACAGAAATATTTCATCAGTGAAGGATGGAGAAAACACCATATCTATATTGGGGATGAGTATGATTCGGAACATTCTACGCTGAAAGTAATTTCCCAGCTAAAGTTGGGAATAGTTATGAAGATGCTTACAGATAATCTGCAAAAAATTAAAGAGGCGACAAAGGTAAACGAGCAGGAGCAGTTACTCAAGATACAAAAAGAGATTGATGGTTACAAAAACATTATCGCATCAAGTCTTGGTCGAATTGTATTGCCTACTATGAAACTACTTGAAGATCAATAATGTTAGAGTATTTGAATTTATGATATGAAAGAAAAAATTGAACTCAATACCATTAATGAAGCAATTGAGGACATCAAAAACGGCAAGGTAATTATTGTAGTGGATGATGAAGACCGTGAAAACGAAGGTGACTTCATCTGCGCAGCCGAGTGCATCACACCCGAAATCGTAAATTTCATGGCTACCCACGGGCGCGGCCTGATCTGCGCTTCGCTGATTGAAGACCGCTGCGATGAGTTGAAACTTGAGCTTATGGTTGGCCAGAATACCGCTGCATTTGAAACCCCATTTACGGTTTCGGTTGATCTGATCGGGCATGGCTGCACAACGGGTATTTCGGCACACGACCGGTTTAAAACAATTCGCGCTTTGGTCGACCCGGAAACCAGGCCGGAAGATCTCGGACGTCCCGGGCATATTTTTCCGTTGCGTGCAAAGCGCGGAGGTGTGTTGCGCAGGGCAGGGCATACCGAAGCGGCCATTGATTTTGCACGCCTTGCCGGCTTTAAACCGGCAGGCGTACTAGTTGAAATTCTGAAGGAAGACGGGACCATGGCTCGACTGCCAGACCTGAAAAAAGTGGCCGAACGATTTAATCTGAAACTGGTATCCATTAAAGATCTTATCGAGTACAGGATAAGAAAGGAATCATTGATTGAGCGCGAAGTGGATGTTGACATGCCTACCGAGTATGGCCACTTCAAACTGGTGGCGTACAAACAAACGAGCACACAGGAAACACACCTGGCCCTCGTAAAAGGCGAGTGGCTCAAAGATGAGCCGGTTTTGGTGCGTGTGCACTCCAGTTGTGTTACCGGAGATATTTTCGGCTCGTGCCGTTGCGATTGCGGCCCGCAACTTCATGCAGCCTTGCAGTTGGTTGAACGCGAGGGCAAAGGGGTAGTGCTGTACATGAAACAGGAAGGGCGTGGTATAGGGCTGTTGAATAAACTCAAAGCGTATAAACTTCAGGAAAACGGAATGGATACGGTGGAGGCCAACCTGCAACTTGGCTTCGATATGGATGAGCGCGATTACGGGGTGGGTGCACAAATTCTTCGCGACCTGGGCGTAACAAAAATCCGGTTGCTCACCAACAACCCCAAAAAACGGGTGGGGCTGATGGGCTATGGCCTGGAAATTGTTGAGAATATTCCCATTGAGATTGCGCCTAACCCGCATAATGAGAAATACCTCAAAACCAAACGCGACCGGCTGGGCCACACAATTTTAAAAAGCTGATGAACAGAACAGGGGGCATTATTCTGCTGATGGTGATTTCTGCCTTTGCCATGGCTCAGGAATGGCCATTTGAATTATGGCATGAAGGCAAAATCATCCTTACCAGCGGGGACACCCTGCGGGGCGTTGTCAAGTATGATCTTCAGCAGGATTTGGTGCAGTTCAGAGATAGAGAAGACAAACGTATTGAGGCGTTCTCCCCGCGCAAAGTGCTTACTTTCGAAATTTTTGATGCCACCGTAAAAAATTACCGGAACTTTTTCTCGCTTCCCTATTCTTCCACTTCTTCGTATGGGGCCCTTTCTTTTTTCGAGTTACTCACCGAAGGCAAACTTACCTTGCTGTGCAGGGAAGCCCTGGAATATCGTACAATGAACTCACCGTATTATTATGGTTCGTATTCAAGGTTGGAACTGGTGTATCGGTATTTTTTTATGGATGAGAAAGGAAAGATTACTGAGTTCTCCGGTAAACGACCTGACCTGATGGCCTTAATGGGTCGCCATGCCGATACCATAGATAAGTATATGAAATCCAACCGGCTTCGCCTGGATAACCGGAATCATTTTGTAAGGATTATTGCGTATTATAATTCCCTCTTTTAGAATTTTCGGGTTGTTTTCGGAATTGCTGTTTTAGCTATAGCTTGCGGCATAAGCTACCCTGTTTCTTAAGCGTATGAAAAAACCCCTGATCCTGGTTTCCAATGATGACGGCATCACGTCTAAAGGAATCCGCACATTAGTGCATGTTATGAAAAAGCTGGGCGATGTGCTGGTAGTAGCACCTGACAGTCCGCAGTCGGGCATGGGGCATGCCATAACCGTTGGCGAAACGCTGCGCCTGGAAGAAAACTATATTTTTGATGGCGTAAAGGCCTACGAATGTTCAGGAACTCCGGCCGATTGTGTAAAGATGGCGCGCCATTATGTATTAAAAGATAGGGAACAACCCGATGTTGTTGTGAGCGGGGTAAATCATGGAAGCAACACATCCATCAGCGTACTGTATTCCGGCACGATGTCGGCTGCCATTGAGGGGGCGATTGAGGGTACTCCGGCCATCGGGTTTTCGTTATGCGATTATGCTCATGATGCTGACTTTTCACACACCGAGCAGCCCATTTTGAAAATAACTGAACAAGTGCTGCGCAAAGGATTACCCAAGGGCGTTGCACTAAATGTCAATTTCCCGCCAAAGCGAAATGAGAGTCTGAAAGGCATTCGCATTTGCAGGCAGGCCAATGCAAAATGGGTAGAAGAGTTTGATGAACGTTTCGACCCGAATGGAAGGCGGTATTTCTGGATGGCTGGCAACTTTGTGAATTTCGACAAAGGAGAAGATAATGATGAGTGGGCAATTGCGAACAATTATGTTTCGGTAGTGCCTTGCCAGTTTGATCTTACCGCGCATTCAGCTATACCCGTGCTTAATGAAGAGTGGGATATTCTCCGGTAAAATGAAATTGGCTTTACTTTTTTTCCTGATCAGTTTTTTGCTAAACGCTCAAACCGATTGTGAGCTGAGGCGTTCGCAAGACAGCATCTTTGTGTATTCCTGTAAAGTAAAAGAATCCAAAATAAAAGCTATCCGGGCAAATTTCACGTTACCAACTACACCTTCGGTTTTGGCAGGGCACCTGTTGGATGTTGCATCCTACACACAATGGCAGTACAGCATTATTGAAACGGAAGTGTTGAAACAGGAGAGTGAAAATGAAGTGATTTACCGGGCGGAGGTGAAAGCGCCCTGGCCCGTATCGAACCGCGACCTGGTTGTGCGGCTCAAGATCGAACAGGACCCGGAAACAAAAGTAATGACCTTCTCCATCATCAGTATTCCGGATTATATTCCTGCACGTGAAGGTGTGGTGAGGGTGCCGCTTTCAGTAGGGCATTGGACGGTAACCCCGGTTGGCAGGAATAAAGTAAAGATTGATTACCACTTCCTTGTTGATCCGGGGGGCTCCATACCTGCCTGGCTCCTTAATCTATCCATTGCAGAAGGCCCATATAAAACATTCACCAATCTCACCAAACGGATCAAAGAAGGTGTTCATGTAAAACCTGCCCAGTTTATTCAGGATTAACCATCCGCAACGTTATCTGCGATAGTACAGGGTGATTAATTCGGATCAACATCTACAATAATTCTAACCGCCCTGAAAGCTTTTTCATCCTGCAACTGGTAAATGCATTGCCCCAGTGTATGCTTGATTTCCATCAATTGGCCGGAGTTGCGCGGTATCTTAATCAGGATGGTCATCAGGTACTGGTTTCTGATTTTTGAAACCATGGGTTCGCCCGGTCCTACTATTTTAACACCTGCCAGGCTTGAGCGTAATCGATCGGCCAATTCGACCGATGCCTCGTGTACAATCTTTTTATCGGCATGCTTTACGATGAGTTCGATTAATCTTGAAAACGGAGGGTAGAGATGTTGCTGGCGGTCGGCCAATTCGAGGGTATAAAATTCGTTAATGCGATGATGCAACACATCGTTCAGCAAACTATGATCGGGTTGAGAAGTCTGAATAACCACTTTGCCCGGCTTGTCCTTACGGCCTGCCCGGCCGCTTACCTGCGTAAGCAACTGAAAGGCGCGCTCATGTGAACGGAAATCCGGGAAATGAAACATGCGGTCAGCGTGAAACACGCCTACCAGACTAACCCTTTCAAAATCCAGCCCTTTGGTTACCATTTGTGTCCCTACAAGAATGTCCGTTCGGCCGGATTCAAATTCCGATAAGATGTGCTCGTAACTGGATTTAGACCGGGTGGTGTCCAGATCCATCCGTTGAATGGTTGCTTCAGGAAAATGAAGACGCAGCTCTTCTTCCAGCTTTTCGGTACCATACCCTACGGTTAGCAGGCGTTTGGAGGAGCACGAGCGGCACGCGCCCGGCATCTGTTCTTTATAGCCACAATAATGGCATACCAGCGAATTTTTGTATTGATGGTAGGTAAGGCTTACCGAGCAATTGGTGCAACGGGGTACCCATCCACAATCTTCGCAATTAAGGATGGGTGAATACCCTCTCCGGTTTTGAAAAATAATAGCTTGTTCTTTCCTCTGCAAGGTTTCTTCAATGGCTTTAAGGAGTGTGGATGAAAATTGCCCTTTGTTTTTCTTTTCTCTCCGGTCGCGACTCAGGTCGGCCAGGATAATCTCCGGAAGTTGTGCTTCGCCAAACCGTGTGGTCAGATTCACAAGGCCGTATTTGTTGGTGTTTGCCAGCCAATACGATTCCAGTGAGGGTGTTGCCGAACCCATAAGCACCCGGGCGTGGTGCATCTGGCCAATAATAAGGGCTACATCACGCGCATGGTAACGGGGTGAAGGTTCCTGTTGTTTGTAGGAGGTGTCATGCTCTTCATCAACAATAATCAGCCCGAGGTGATCAAACGGAAGAAAGACTGCAGAGCGAACGCCCACCACAAACTGAAACCGGCCGCTCAGGATTCCTTGCCAAACTTCCACCCGTTCGTTATCTGAGAATCGGGAGTGGTACACGCCCATGCTTTTGCCGAATACTTTTTTTAACCGCTGCACAATTTGTGTGGTAAGGGCAATTTCGGGAAGCAGGTACAAAACCTGTGATCCGCTTTCGAGCGCCTCCTTAATCAGGCTGATGTAAATCTCGGTTTTACCGCTGCCGGTAATACCATGGAGCAACGTGGTGGTTGTCTTTTCGAATGACTGAATAATCTCCTGCCGGGCACGGGCCTGTTCTTCACTAAGGGTAATCTCAAAGGCATCGGTTGCACCCTCGTCATCAAACCTCGACACAACTACTTCGAATTCTTCGAACACACCGTGTTTGATCAGCGTATTCAGCGATGACTCCGACAAGTCGCCCTCCAGAATTTTTCTACGGGAAATACCTGCCTTGTTAGCTGCTTCATCGTGGAGAACCGGAATCTCCTGCAGGTATTTTAATATAATGGCTTCTTGTTTGGGTTTTGATGACAGTGCATCGAAAAGCGTATGTAACGCCTGGTTTGTGCTAAAGGACTTTGTTAACCGGATTTTTCGTTCGGTTTTAGGCTTGAATTTTTCAGTTACCTCTTCAAACAGGATAACCGCCTCCTTTCTTACCAGGGATTTAACAATGGAATAAACCGTTTTTATACCGAGCAGCCTGGAAATGGCCGAATAGGTGAGTGCCCCGTTTTGCAACTGGCGGAGCAGCATTTCTTCCTTCTGCGTAAACTCAAACAGGGTTTCGTTCCAGTCGAAGGCCGGGTGGAGTTGCACCTTCGATTCACTGGAGAGCTTTAAACCAGAAGGCAGGGCAGCATTCATTACTTCACCGGGTGTGCACAGGTAATAGGATGACATCCAATCGAACAACTTTAATTGTTTGGCATTGACTGCCGGTTGCTCATCGAGTAATTCCAGCAGGTATCTTGCTTCATATTCGGTGGGCGGTTGCCGGTGGAGTGAGTGTACAATCCCGGTAAGAATTCTTCGGTCACCAAAGGGCACAATGGCGCGCTGGCCGGGCGCGATCAGATCATTGAGCCTTTCGGGTACACGGTAGGTAAAAAATTTCGGAACAGGAACCGGCAGGATAAGCTCAGCAAACCAGGTGGTCCGTTCGGTTGATGATGAAAAAAGCGGGTCAGTCATGCAGAAGCTTCGGGCAAAGCTAACGGAAATGGGACTCAGTTTAGCTGTGTGTCATCGGGCATTAAAAAATTGCTTAAGCGCTTCGTCAACCGAATAAACCGGTTGTTTGCAGGTTTTGTTGTGGCATACAAAAATCGTTGTACTGGAGCCAGCATTTTTCCCCTGCAACAGGGGTAAAGCGCTTTCACGGGCAGTGCCCACAAACACTGTAGTTGGGTGAAACGACTTTTTCAATTCGTTTTTAAACCGGATGCAATCCGTTCCGACTATGGCCACTTCGGCTCCTTCTTCATGGGCAGCAAGCCAGGCAATTGCCCAGTTGGCCATGTAGTTGGGTTCATTCAGAATGAGTTCATGCATGCCGTCTACCATGGTTTTGCCCAGGGTTAACCAGTCGCTACGGTTCAGTAACTTTCCAAGCCAAAGAAGATTATGGGCCATTACACTGTTGGAGGCGGGTATTACATTATCGAACAGTTCCTTCCTTCGGGCAACCAGTTGTTCGGCATTGCTGCCGGAATAAAAAAAGTAGCCGTCAGCCGGATCGTAAAAGTCGGTAATTACTTTTTCGGTGTACCGGGTTGCCTTAGTAAGGTATTGTTCATTAAAACGCGCTTCATACAACTTCAGGTAAGCCTGAATCAAAAAAGCATAATCCTCCAAAAAACCTTCGGTTGATGACCGGGTTCCGTTCCAGGTACGAAACAGGGTGTTGCCCTCTATCAGATGGATTTCCAGAAACTCCAATGTTTTCTGTGCGGCTTGCAGAAAAGCGGAGTCGCCAAAGGCATGATACGCATCAACTAATGCACCAATGGTCATGGCGTTCCATCCGCTCACTATTTTTTGATCAAGGCCGGGTTTTACACGCCTGTTTCTGTACTGAAGGAGTGCCGCTTTGTATTGAGGCAGTTTCTGCGGTAGAAGAATTCCTTCTTTTCGATGAAGAATATTAAGTCCGTGTTCCCAGTTCCCCTCTGGTTTAATAGTATAGAATGCACTTGCTTCATCGGCATCAGCGCCTAAGACCTTATCCACTTCCTGCCGGGTCCATACGTAGAATTTACCTTCCACCCCTTCGCTGTCGGCATCCAATGCAGAATAAAAGCCTCCCTGATCATCCATCATCTCACGCTGTAGCCATTGGAACGTTTCGTACACAGCCTGCCTGAATTCGTCATTGCCGGTAACCTGAAACGCTTCGGCATACAGGCTGATCAGTTGAGCGTTATCGTAAAGCATCTTTTCGAAATGAGGAACAAACCATTCGCCATCCACCGAGTACCGTGCAAAACCGCCACCCACCTGGTCGTAAATGCCTCCGTAAAAAATTTTTTTTAAGGTAAGGTGAATGTGATCGAGCGCATCCTGGTTTTTTGTCAGGTAGTGATACCGCAGCAGCCATTGCCAGACAGCGGGCATGATGAACTTCGGGGCTTTTTCAAGGCCTCCTTGACTTCGGTCAAATTTTTTTTCGAGACTTTGATAAATCTGCCGAAGGGTTTCATCGACAGAGCAATCGGTTTGTTTTTTGAATTTGGAGATATCCATTGATGCCAGCGCACGTGTTAATTCTTCTGCCGATTGGTTGATTTCGCTTCTGCGTGCCTGAAATGCCTTATGGATGGAGGTAAGCACCTGAGCCCACCGCTGGGGCGGGAAGTATGTGCCTCCAAAAAATGGTTTTTGGTCAGGTGTAAGAAAAACGTTAAGCGGCCACCCACCGTTTATGCCCATGGCCTGCACGGCCTCCATATACACCTGGTCAATATCGGGTCGTTCTTCCCGGTCAACTTTTATGCATATAAAGAACTCATTCATCAACGCTGCGATATCTGCATTTTCAAAACTTTCGCGCTCCATAACATGGCACCAATGACAAGAAGAATACCCAATGCTTACCAAAATGGGTTTATCTTCCTGCCTGGCTTTTGTCAATGCCTCTGCATTCCATTCGAACCAGTCTACCGGGTTATAAGCATGTTGCAGCAGGTAGGGGCTGGTGGCGGTAATGAGCCGGTTTGGTTTCCTTGGGGTGTTCACACAAGTTGCTTTTTCAGTTGCTCAGCTTCTGAGGTTATGTTAACCAGGGTACTGAAAGACTCCAGTTTTTTCAGCGATTCTTTCAAAAATTGCTGGTGTGCGGCACTGGCCGGATGAAACGGTTTGTGCTGCAGTGCCTGGAGTACGGTCTTCCACCCGGCAATGAATGCTTGGGTGGATTGATCAAAAAAGGTTTTGGAGAAATGCTGCCAGATGTATTCCTGAGCTTCGTCTGACGGATGAATCATATCGGCTTTATAGAAGCGGTAGTCGCGTAGGTCATCCATCATCAGTTCAAAGGCCGGGAAGTAGTGAACCCGGTCGAAGGCTTCACTCAGCGTATGGCAGCCGATCCGCAGAATGGCTTTGCTCACGCTGTTCAACTCCAGGGAATCATTAAGGTGCCTTACCGGACTAACGGTAAGAATAATCCGGATGCTGGGATTGAAGGCAATCAAGTCTTTGTAAAGCAATTCGAACGATTCAAGAAATTTCTTTTGGGTAAACAGTTCTTTTTGAAAGAGGGATGAAGGCATTTTATGGCAATTGGCCACGATGGCGCCCGTTTCCTTCAGGGAGTACACCCACGAAGTGCCGTAGGTGATCATAAGCCAGTGGGTGTTTTTTAAAAAAGTGTGTGAGGCACCAATGGTGTCGGTAAGTTTTTTCTTCAGATCGGGAAGGGTCAGTGCGCCAATAGCGGAGTGAAAGTCATAATTCAGGTGAATTTCCTGGTTGGTAAGAAAGGTATAATCGGGTGGCATCTGGTTGTGGATGGCATAATGCAAGGCCTTGTGAATGGAATGCGGATTGTAGATTACACCGAAGGGATTGGAGGAGCAGGTGAATTTGTAAGCAATGAGTTTATTTCCGATAGCATCGGCAAAACATGAGCCGGCAGTAAGCAGGCGGTGGTTTAGCGTGATGGGGTAATGAGACCGGTGTGGAGTAAGCGTTGTGCGAAACATGGTCAAAGCTACAAAAATAAAAAACCCTGACGGGGGCCGTCAGGGTTTGTGAATTTGCAGATGATCTGTTTATTCTGCTACAACCTTTACTTTAATTTCATGCTTCACTTCTTTGTGCAATTCAAGTGAAGCGGTAAAGGTACCGAGTTGTTTTGGCTGTTCCTTAAACTGAACTTTCTTGCGGTCGATATCGAAACCTTTGGATTTGAGAGCATCAGCAACCTGAAGGGCAGTAACTGCGCCAAATATTTTGCCGCTTTCGCCTGCTTTGGTTCCGATTTCAATTACCAGCTCCCCGATTTTGGCCGCCAGTGCTTCGGCATCCTGCTTAAGTTTGGCGGCTTTGTGGGCAGCCTGCCGCACATTTTCAGTTGTCAATCGCTTGTTCGAATCATTGGCAATGAGAGCCAGTCCGTTTGGAATGAGGTAATTGCGGCCATAGCCCGCTTTTACTTTAACGATATCGTTTTTATAACCCAGCCCCTGAACATCTTGTTTTAATATTACGTGCATAGTTTCTTCGGTTAAAGGTT
>JBKBOE010000084.1:0-9723 GCA_046294915.1 Cyclobacteriaceae bacterium
TTTGGCCTCCTCTTCTTGCCTGCGGGCTTCTTCGGCATTTAATTCAGCTTGCTTGCGGGCTTCTTCGGCAGCCGCACGTTGTTCGGCTTCGGCTTTTTGAGCGGCAAGGGCTATGTCGCGTTGTTTCTGTGCATCATCGCGGGCAGTTTCGGCTTCTTTTCTAAGGAATTCGGCTCGCTGTCGCTGGTCTTCGGCCAGTTGAAAGTTTGTATCGGCCTCGGTTTTTTTAATGAAGGCATACACCAGAAACAGCAAGGCAATAACGGTGAGGGTACCAAATACAATTGCCGTAACGCGTGCACGTTGTAGTTTACGCTTCTGCTCCAGTTCGCGAATGCGTTGCTCGGTCTCGAACTCTTTCTTGGAGTATTCGAGGAACACCATGGTGCGCTCAAAGGCCGGGTGGTAGCGCTGGCCCCAGATTAAGGTGGGTTTGTGTTTGGCCTGCCAGTTTAGCGCCAATTGCAAATCGGGTGGCCGCCACAGCCCTGATTTACCCACCTGGTACATCGATGCGGCTTCGGCCAGGCGCAGGTACATCTGTACGGCATCGGCTTCATCATCCACCCAGTTTTTCAGGCGTACCCAAATCCGCATCAAACTTTCATGCGAGATGTCGATCATGGATTTGGAGGTTAGGGGTGTACCATGTGCGGGTGTCAGTAAGGATCGCCCGGGCTCACGGAATTTTTCAATCACTTCAATTACTTCCTCTTCGGAGCAATCGGCAATGGAGGCGATTTCATTAAGTCGGGTGGGTCTGCGTATGCCGAAGTTTTCACCGCGTTTTTCGGTGATGGCTTTAAACAGTACTTCGCAAATGCGTTGCTGGTCTTCAGTAAGTTCATCGAAGGCTTCATTGGCGTGCATGCTCAGCGCTTCGCGCATAGTACCAATGGCCTCGTAGTGTTTCAAGTCAACGGCTTCATCTTCGTAATCGCGGTAGTTGGCCCAATAACTCCAGGTACGCATCAGCGCGTGCTGAAGAATAGGCAACTGGTCGGGGTTATCGCCCAGGTCGTTGAGCAGTTGCTGAACCAGGCGCGGTGTTATCTGCGCGCCACCTACGGCAACCGGGCCTTCAATAGCTCTGCGTTTTTGCTCACGGGTTAGTTGCGGAATAAGGTAGTGGCTGTCGTTTATTTTGCGGGTTAATTCCGGAAACTGAGCACAATCGCCAATAAAATCCGACCGCATAGTGATGGCCACATAAATGGGCGAATCGGGGTAGTTAATGGCTTCAATGAGCAGGTTAACGAATGCGAGGGTTTCATTTACCGAGTTGGGATCGGTACTGTCTTTGAACCGGAATAATTCCTCAAACTGGTCAACCAGAATGAGGTAGTTTACATCGGCCGATCTGCGCGATTGTTCTACGGCTTCTACCAGGCCCAGCGAACTGCTGCGCAGCAAGGTGGAAAAAATGGTGCGTTTAATCTTGCGTTCATCTGCATCGGCATCAAGGTATTCCTTGTTGTTCTTTAGCAGCGACTCAGCCAGGTTATCAATGGGGCCGGCACCGGGCCGTGTTACCACAACCTCCCAGTTAGGGCTGGCATCGGTAAGGAATCCGCCATATAAGATAGGAAGTACCCCGCAATAAATAAATGAGGATTTACCGCTTCCGGAAGGGCCGATAACGCCAACGAAACGGTTCTTTGATAATTTCAGAAGGACTTCATCGCTCTGTCCTTCACGTCCGAAGAAGAGATGGCTCTCTTCAATTTTAAAGGGCCGTAATCCCGGAAAGGGATTTAAGGTTGTGGTTTTTTGTGTGGCCTGGTTCATAATTTTATAGTTTAAAACCCATTTATGATTGATGAGTTATGACTAATGATTTACGATTTCTTGCATCATGGTTTTTTACCTATAAGTCAACAATCGTAGAAAAACTGGACTTACCCATTAAATTCTTCCAGCAACGATTTGATGTTTTGGGGCGTATCCCTAGGATCGGATTCAATCAACCGTACATTCTGGTTTTTGAAGGCATCGAGGTTTAGCTTTGTTCCGGGTGTAGTTACCACGGCTTTGCCCTTAATTGGTTTTTTCCGGCCGAAGCCAGGCGCTTTTAGCAAGTCGAGCACCTTCATCCGTACCCATTGTTCGTTCACCTTACCTTTATAAATAATGGCGCTGTCGAAGTTGCGCAGGTTTTCAATGTGCTTCTGGCGTAGGTCAAGCAGTTCACCATCAAATTCAGGGGTAAGCACCTTGTAACCTGATTTCTGAATGGCTTCAATAATTGGTTTTACGTCCTGAACATCCACCTTATCGTGTACCAGGTACACCGATTTGCCCCCCGTATCATCCAATGATCGTTTCTCGGGTGTATCCATCAGTTCCTCGCGCACAATGTTTTTAAAATCCTCCAATGGAGTTTGCAGGATTTCGGCACCTTCCTGTGCCTCGGTATCGCGTTTAAGGCTTTCGATAAACGCTTTCTGGCGTTCACTGGCATTAAAAAGGTTAGGCGAAATCCAGATAAGCCGGGTGAATTCATCTTTATTTACACGATGACTCTTCTGAGCGGCAATGCGGTTTTGTAAATCGACTATGGAGCGGTCTGCGCCTTCCGGGATCTCGCCATAGGCACTGCCAACCAGGTGGATGCTCAGACTGGCTTCATCTATATCCTTTCGTACAAGGCGTTCAAATTCATTCAAGCTGTCGGGCAGGGTCTTGTTGGGTAATACCACATAACCGTGCCGTTGCAATTCGCGTTTGATGATGTTTCGCTGTACGGATAAATCATGGCCTGTTTCTGCCAGGTAGATAGTTTTCCGTTTATGGATATTCTTGACTTCGGTTTTTTCAGTGCCTCTCAGTTCGACCAGTGTATCGAAGATGTCATAGGCAAGGTCCACCATCTTCATCCAGTACTGGCGTTCGGCATCGGTGCTGAAGTAGTCGGTGTACTCGCGCACTTCACCGGTTTCGTTATCAAGCTGGTACATTTCATAGCCGATCAGTTCGCGCAGGCGCGGAGGTTGCTCCTGCAAGGCAAGGGGAGTTTTAAAAACCTTGAATACACGGTTTCTGTTTTTGCCTGAGGTTTCGGCTTCTTTGTAGAAGGTTTCGAGGTTATCGAGACATTGGCCTGAGCGGATGAAGTCGGGTGACAAAATGTTAACCAGGGTGGCAGCATTGTCGAGTTTAGGTGAGGTCATGCTGTCGAATTCGCTTTTCAGAAGAATATTCGGTTTTTCTCCGAGAACCTGCGAAAGCATTAGGTCCAGGAATTTTTTGAACTGGGTAACCCATCCTGCCTGTCCTTTTGCTGTTTCGTTGTCCTTATCGGCAAATAAGATCAATACATCTACATCAAATTTCATGGTTGGTTTCAATTTAGCGGTCTAGGGTAATGGTCTTTTGTTCAGTTATATTGGAGATGAGTTGCTCTACAAGTTCATGGTGGTTGGCAATAACGAAGTAAAAATCAACCAGGTTAATGCGGAAAACCACGGAGCGCTCAGTTGCCTCAAGGTTATCCGTTTTATTAAGTGCTCCATTCTGATGGAAGATATCGCCAAATACGCTTCCGGGTTTGAGTGTATGCCTAAGCACATTCCCTTCTTTTACCAGCACCTGGCCATGGGCCACTATAAAAATAGGAGCGTTCTGGTCAGACGAAAACGTAACTTTTTCACCAGGGGCCAGATCCAATGGGGTGATCTTATCGAACAGGTCAGACAGCAACACACCGCTGATGTTTTTGAATTCAGGTAATTGCTTAAGGAACAGTACCATTTCAATGCCCAGAAAAAAACCATCGTTTAGCCCGTCCAGCAATTGATTGTTTTCAATGGCTGAGTCCAGAAACTTTTTATCGCGGTTTGGAAGCCGCTGGCTGATGACTCCGTAGGCGGTACGGTCTTTATTATAGAGTACCCAGGCTGCGGTTTCCTGCAGTAATTTGTCTTTATTAAACATTTGGGCAATAAGGCCACGGCTGATCCGAAAATTTTTGATGAAAGCCGAAGTGTAAATGGCACACACCTTAGTCCAGCGGTTATTCTGGTTGAAGTCGCGGTTAAGAATATAGTTAATTACCTGGATGGGGTTATACCGCTCACGGGGAAAATATACCTGGAGTTGTTCAAGTTTTTTCTCAATGGAAATATCATCGAATAGAGGGAATAGCTTGGGTTTCAGATCCTGATCTACAAACAAGTCCATCAATTCAAGGGCATAAGCAATGCCGTTCGGATCGCCCGACTGGATGTTTTCGCGTACAAGTTGAACGGAAACCGGGTCGTAAAGGATGGAAAGTAAAATGGTGATCTGATCAAAATTTAACCTGATCTCCTCTTTCACGGCTTCGCGCAGGAGTTCAAACTCTGCCTGCTGAGGTAATTCACTTAATGCGGCCAGGTTCCACAGGGTTTTTCCAATCTCTGTTTCGAGCAAATCGGTCACTTCACGCGCCTGCCTGCCGGTAGCACGGTAATTGATATACCGGAGTGAGTAGAGAATTTGTTTTACAATGCGTTTGTCGGGGTAGTCGGCTTTCTTCCACAGCAGTTCAAGGGCTTTATCTCCCCCGATGCGTCCCATAATCTGCACAATGCGCAGCATCACCAGATCGGTCTGGCCGGATTTATGGAAGGCAGACTCTAAGGAATCAAGTGCGGCTTCGCCCGATTCGATCAGTGCCGATGCTGCCTGGTGGCCGTAGGAGGGTGAGGAGAGTAGGTCAATGAGCACCGGGAAAGTTTCCGGACGCTTAACTTTTCGGGCGGTGATGATGGCTTCATTACGAACATGGTAGTCGACATCGCGCAGGAGTTCCAGTAATATAAATATAGTACGCTGGTTAATGAGTTTGCGAAGCAACTTGGCCGCCAAAGCGCGGTCGGCTGCCTTTACCGATTTGCTGAGTTTTATCAACCGGTCGGGTGCAATGGAAAGCACATCGCTGTCTTCGGCTGAGCCTTGTGCGGTTCGCGCCAGGTTTCTCAATTCCTGATTTTTGTCAAAGTCTTTATCAATACCTGCATCACGAATACGGTCAATGGCAAACTGCCTGATTTTTGGGTTATTACTGTCGGCCATCCGGATAATGGAACTTTCAAATAAGGCGGGCTCCAGTTTTTCCATAAGCTTAAGTCCGTAGATAACCTTGTCTTCGGTGGTTCCGTTAACTTCTTTCTCCAACACCTTGTCAACCGTGTACTCGCGCTCAACGTTGCCGATTACTTTGGTTCTATTTTTTATGAGGGTGTCCTGAAGGGTTTGGCGGTAGCTGCCATACATCCGGCTACCGATAAAATACCATATAGCAATGATTGGAATGGTAAATACTGTAATATAAAGAATATCGAAGATTTCTACTTTATTGATCAGGTAGATCAGTCCCCCGGCAATGACCATCGCAAATGCGGCAACTGTTCCTTCCAGTTTTGTCTGGATGTCAATCTTAATATTGGTTTCAAACGGTAACTGGTAAAGTTTTAGAGCGGGCTCATCTAATGACTCCTTTACGGAAAGGATAAACAACTGGCTCATGGCAATCATTACGAAGAAAATGGTAAAGGAGGGGCTATCTAATGTATAACCGAAAATGATACCAATAACCAAAGCTGCCGCTGTAAAAATTGCGATAAGAGTGGGGTTTACCAGAACGGCTACGCGAAGTCCATAATCTGCAATAACCCGGTCGGCAGCAAACGTTTGGAAAAGGAAGCTGAAGACTACAACCGTACCTTCAAACAGGGAAAGAAAACTGGCAAGCTCTTCGGGTTTAAATTGCTGGGTTGAAACGTTAAGGAAGAGGTAGTCAATAAAATTCAAAGCCACCATACCAACAATAATGAACACGGAAAGAAAAATGAGGTACTTGTTTTTAAAGAACTCCGCGATGCTTATCTTTTGATTAGCTTCCTTTTCTTTTATTAACGACCAGTTTTCACCGCCAAATTTTGCTGATAAAACAAAAAACAAAATGGTAAAGAGTACAATACTTATAAGGCTTATAGTGTAGAGTGAATCTTCACTGGGTAGAAGAGGAAGAATAATGGGTATGGCAAAAAAAGAAATGAGCGAGGCAACCAATGCGCCCTGGTCAACATTGCCGAAAAGTCGCTTGGTCTGCCGAACGTTGAACATCCGGTTAAACGCTCCCCAAAAGACAAGCAGAATGATAAGGGTGAAAGGGGCTAACTGCGTAAAGCCGAAGTAGTAAATCTGTTCACGGTCGGTAATAAATTGGTCAGCAAATTCGATCGCTGCCGTAATTATGGTTATGGTAATTAGGCTGAGTATGCCCAGCAATTGAAAGGGGACTCTGCGCTGAAGAAAATTGTATACGATAGTTGCGATCATGCCAAACACTCCGGCAATGGCAAAGGCTGGCGGCAGATCGGTTTTTGCATTGTGGTTGTTAAGAAACAGGGTTTGGGCAGCTACCGAAAAAGTAGCCAGGAAGGCACCCATAAAAAAACTCATAATCAGAAGGAGGACTACACGACCCTCTTCCCCTTCCTCCAGATCAAACAGGCGGGTGAGCAGACTTTTCTTCATGGAACTCGGCTAAGCAACCTAAAATTCGATATTCTGCAAATCAATTCCTATATTCTATCAAATTTTTCGTAACCAGAACGTATGCCTTATTTTATTTAAGCAATGCTTTAATACTCTGTTAATAATTTCCTAAAGGGCTTCATTTTTTAGCCCCTGTAAGTTTGCCACCGAAAATGACGGGTTTACCCTTTGATGAAAGTGTAAGATTGCAGCCGAATATTCTATGGATATGAAAAGACTCTTTTTGGTGATTTTATGTGGGACTGCCGCTTTTAGTCCGGCAGGTGCCCAGTCCGGTAAATCGCTGGCAGAAGCCGAGCGATATTTTGGTATTAAAAATTATGAGCAGGCACTCCCGCTTTTTCTGGAGGCCATCCAGGCAGGTGAAAAAGACCCCATGGTCCATTATAAGGCAGGTGTTTGCTACCAGAAATCGGGCAGTATACAAGATCAGTCGAAGGCCATTGGGTATTATGTATTTGCGTTAAAAAACAAGGCCCCTGTTCCTTACACAGTGTATTACGATCTGGGAGAATTATACCTCCGCAATGAAGATATTCAGCGGGCCATCGAATCGTTTGATCAGTTTAAAGCTCTCGCTAAAGCGGATAAAGCGGCCATTGCAAGGGCCGATCGTGCCCTTGAAATGTGCCACAATGCCATTGCGCTTATGTCGGTACCGCGCAAGGTTTCTGTCTACAATTTCAGTTCGGTAGTCAATACACCTTATACGGAGTATAATCCGGTGGTTTCGGCTGATGAGAGCACAATGGCGTTTACTGCACTGCGACCTAATACCGGTAAGACCCGTTCGGGCGATAAGTTTATCGAGGAGATTTACATTTCGTACAATAACTCCGGTACCTGGACGGAACCCGTTGCCATTCCGGTATCCACCGAGAAGAATGTGGGCACTGCGGGCATCTCTGCCGATGGACAGAAAATGATGATTTTTATGGGCGGTGTGGATGACCCGGGAAATATTTTTGTGATCAACCGTTCCGGTGAATCCTGGTCGAAGCCAGCAGTATGGGCACCTTCTGTTAACAGCAAATACCTGGAGACTACTGCAAGCATTACGCCCGATGGAAAGACCATATATTTTGCCAGCGACCGGTTAGGCGGAAAAGGAGGTTTAGATGTTTACAAAACCGAATTACAACCTAACGGCACGTGGAGCGCCCCGGTAAACCTGGGTGAGCCCATTAATACAAAAGATGATGAAGATGCTCCGTTTATTCACCCCGATCAGAAGACTTTATTCTTCACTTCCAACGGACACAATTCAATGGGTGGTCGCGATATTTTTGTTTCTAAACTGGTGCAGGGTAAATGGACAAAGCCTGAAAATATGGGGTACCCCGTAAATACCACGGCCAACGACAACTACTTCACACTGATAGCAAACGGAACACGGGCTTACTTTTCATCCGATCGGAAAGGCGGATATGGAGCACAGGATATCTATTACCTCGACATGCCTGTAAATACCAACTCCATTCCGTTAACCATGATCAAAGGAAAAATTCTGAATGGAGAAACGGGCAAACCAATACCCACAAAAATTTATGTGATTGATAACGAAACGAATAAGCGATTAGATTTCGTTTACGATCCCGATCCGGAAACAGGCAGTTACCTCATCATTCTGCCTCCGGCAAAGAATTACGATATCGTCATTGAGTCAGAGGATTTTCTCCCGTACACGGTTAACGTAAACGTTCCCAACCAGGATTATTTCTATGAACTCTACCAGCAAATTAACCTTAAGGCGATCCGCCAGTTTGATGTGGTGGTAGGCCAGGAAGTGGAAGTGAAGAACGCTTTCTACGATGCTAACCGCGATGTAAAAGCTGATTTGAGGAAATCGCACGAGGTGAAACTGGCTCAAACCGGAAAAGTAGATGTGTACGACCTGATGTTTGACCTGCTTGCAGCCGGAGATGATGAAGGCGTTGATTATGTGCTTGAATTGATTCGGTTGAGCAACACCATTGAAGATATTGATTTCTCTGACGGTAACAAAAAGCTTGAAGTGGCCACCCGTACCTACTATTACGATGAAAGCGATGAAAGCAAATTTGAACAAAAGAATGTAGGTGAAAAGACTATCCTCTCCTTACCAACATTTGAAGTGACCAAAGAAGCATTGCAACAGAAAAATCAGCCGGCACGGAAAGAACCTAATTACGATAAGGCCGTGCTCGCTAAGCAGGTTAAAATTTATTTTGATGCAGGTAAAAGCAACCTGAAGGCCCAATACAACACACCGCTTGATGAGGTCCTGGCAACGCTTAACAAATATCCTCATCTGAGTGTGGAGATTTCGGGTTTTGCATCACAGGAAGGATCTGAAGAAATGAACCGTGAATTGTCGAACAAACGTGCTATTGAAGTACTTAACTACCTGAATCACAGAGGTATAGTACGAAGACGAATTGTGGCCAAAGGCTATGGGGCCACAAAGTCCGAGAGCAGCAAGGAAGAGGGCAGAAGGGTAGAGGTTCGCATCGTTGATACGGGCTCATTGTAAATAGCAAGAAAAAAAATTCAGTTCGTCCTGCTGCTTCGGTGGCGGGACGTTTTTTTTTATGGGAGCAGTAAGGAGCTATCCCCATAGCTGAGGAAACGGTAGTTGTTTTTCAGGGCTTCATCGTAAATCAGTTTCCAATCGTTACCAATAAACGCGGCAACCAGTAAAATCAACGTTGAGGCCGGCAAGTGAAAGTTTGTGATCAGTCCCTTGCAAATTTTAAATTGATAACCGGGATGGATGTAAATTGAAGTATGGCCGGTGAGGCAGTCAAGTGATTTGGTTTCCATCATTTGCAGTACGGCCTGCAATGCTTCCGTGCCCGATGGAAGGCCCGACTGCGCCTGGTAAGATTCGGTTTGGTTAATCACGAAGTCAGCTTCGGGGTTGGCCATCAACTTTACACCGTACCAGTACAAACTTTCCAGCGTTCGCATGGCGGTGGTTCCAACAGGCACGATAAGCCTGCCGGGCTGCAGCAATGAATGCAGGTTGCTGCGGGTTACCATAAGTTGTTCGCTGTGCATTTGGTGTTGCAGGGCATCTTCCGATTTTATGGGCTGAAAAGTACCCGCACTTACATGCAGGGTAAGAAAATCATTTTGGATGCCTTTCTTTTTCAGCGACTCAAAAACGGTATCGGTAAAATGCAATCCTGCAGTAGGTGC
>JBKBOE010000085.1:0-9541 GCA_046294915.1 Cyclobacteriaceae bacterium
AGTACTGGTTCGATCCGAAATACGAAGTAAACCGGGCACCCAGGCCAACCGCAAATTTCTTTCGGGTAGCCAATTCCCAATCATACCCGGCTAACAGACTGGCCGTGCCCTGGGCATTTCCTGCCGCCAGTGTAAAATGAATCTCTTTATGCTGGGCAATAAGGGCACCCGCAGCGCTAACCAGCAAAGCAATCAGTAAAGATCTTTTCATATTCATAGTAACCCTTAAAGGTATCGAAGGGTTGCCGGACAACTGTCAGGTGTATGACATTGTGTACACTTCTGAACAGGACTTCGGTATACGGATTTGCCGATGCACTTATTTCAACTGGCTCAAATCACGGATAAGGATTTTCTTCCGGTCGAAGTAAATCAGGTTTTGCTCCTTCAGTTCATTCAGAATGGTGGTTACCGTTTGGCGCGAGGTACCGGTAAGCGCAGCAATGTCTTTATGGGTAAGTTTTGTGGGAATCATGGTTTCAAACCCCACTTTTTTTCCTTTCCACGAGGCAGCATCTTTTAAAAATTCAACAATGCGGGTGCGGGCATCTTTAAACACCAGCAACTCCAGCTTGCGCTCCAGCCGCATGAGCCGCAGGCCAACCAGTTTCAGTAACCGAAAGCTCAGCTCCTTGTCATCCTTCATCAACGCTTTCAGTTCTTCAATACTGAGCGGACACAATGTGGTATTATTATCCATGGCCTGTGCATAATCTTTGCGTTTCTCTTCACCGGCCAGGGCAAGTTCTCCGAATATTTCGCCTGTAGTAAGGATGGCGCTTACTACTTCCTTTCCGTCATTCAGGTAATGCCCAATCTTCACGCGCCCCTCTACCACCATGTAAACGTGGCTGGCCTCATCGTTGGGGATATAAATAAACTGGTCTTTGCTGTACCGCCTAAACTCATGCTTATCGCCCAACACTTTGGTTTTATGTGGGCACAAAACGTTAAACAGGTTAACACTTTCAAAATACCAAAGCGCAGCCGCGTTGCTCATATGCAGAAAAAGATTCTTTAAGTTAGCAAAAATTTTACGCCAGCAACTTCATGCAAAAACAATTGAGCGAAATATGGGTGTACCCGGTTAAGTCGCTTGCGGGTTTACGGGTAAAGCAGGCCGTGGTCTTAGAAAAAGGCCTGACGCACGACAGGCGGTTTATGCTGGTTGATTCGGCTAACCGGTTTATTACCCAGCGCGAACATCCGGAATTGGCCCTTTTTACAACAACCATTGTTAACGATCAAATTCATATAACTCACTCCAAAACTAAAAAGATAATCACCCTCCATTTACAACCGCAACCCACATCCGAGTTTGCCGCGACCATCTGGAACGATACCGTTACGGTAACAGAAGTAGATACTGCTGTAAGCAAATGGTTTTCCGAACACCTGAAATTCGCATGCAGGCTGGTGTATTTTCCTGAAAAAAACAGCCGTCCGGTAGATGGTGCCTATGCCCTCAACAACGAACAGGTAAGCCTGGCCGATGGCTACCCTTTCCTCATTATTGGGCAAGCCTCGCTTGATGATCTGAACAGCCGTCTGCCCGAGCCGGTAGAAATGCGAAGGTTTCGTCCGAATTTTGTTTTTACAGGCGGAGAACCCTATGAAGAAGATGCCTGGGGAAAATTCTCAATCGGGGCGGTGCAGTTTGCCGGTGTAAAAAACTGTGCCCGTTGTGTACTTACTACCGTTGATCCTGCAACCGGAGTAAAGGGAGATGAACCGCTACGAACACTCTCCTCCTATCGCAGAAAAAACGGAAAAGTTTATTTTGGGCAAAACTTGGTAGTCCAAACCCCCGGAATTATTAGCGAAGGAGACTTCATTAACTTGAGCGAAGGAACAACATGGTAAAGTTTACCACACAAAGACGCTTTCGTTTACTGAGCATTGTGCTTTTGTTTGCTCTGTTAATTGGCTATACAACTGGTAAAGCGCAGGGAAAGGAAATCTATAAACACAATTCGTTCTGGTCAAAAACCGAGGTAAATGAAGTTTTTGAAGAATCAAAGTGGGGACTTGGATTTGATTTTGTGTTTCGCACCAAAAATGAGTTGGGCGAGGGGTCGCGTTTTACAAGCATGCTTCGCCAAAGTTACCGGCCGTGGGTTCATTACCAGTTTTCTCAAAATGCCCGGTTGTCAGTATCACCCATCGGGTACATGCAAACGCAGGATTATATCGGCAAGCCTTCCGATTATCTCAGGCCATCGTACCGGGAGTTCCGCACCACAATTCAGTTTTTTCATCACTTTAAACAGGCCGATGGTCGCATTATGCACACCTGGCGCTACCGGTACGAAATGCGCTGGCAGGAACAGCCGCTTACAGATGAATACCGGTATTCCAACCGGTTCCGCCTCAGGTACCGGGTAAGGGTTGGACTTAATTCTTCTGATTTTTATGCTAACCGAACTTTATATACTTCATTATCGAACGAAATAGGAATTAATTTTGGCAAAAACGTTACCTATATGTTCAATCAAAACCGTCTTTACATCGGCATGGGCTACCGCTTTTTAACAGCAGCCCGGGTTGAACTTCGGTACGTAAACCGTCTGCGATCCCGCGGTGGCACCGGCTTTGAGTACGACCTGGACAGGGGCATAATGCTGGGATTATACATTGACCAACTTTCCCTGCTCGGCACTAAAGATATTTTAAAAGTCCGTTATTTCGACTAACTGCTGATGACTACAAAAATCATTTTAACAGGAGCTTTGGCTGTTGCAGTAGGCATTGCCATCTGGATTTTTGTGAAGCTCAACCGCAGTCAGAAGGACCTCGAAGCCTTGTCGCACCAGGTCCGGCTACTGCAGCTAAAATCAGAAGCCGATAACCAGTTTATACTTGGAAACCTTGATGTTGCCATGGCTCATTACCAAGAGTACGATTCGCTGGCCAGCGATACCCTTATGCAATTCCGGATCGCCCGGCACCGTAATCCGGCTGCAACTTCTTTATCCGAACAGGCAACAGAGTTCACGGCTCAGCCTCAACATCAGCAGCACGTGCTGCGTGAATACCCGAACAAAAAAGCGAACAGCGAAGCAAACAACGCTGGTAGTGCAACCGATGAAACCCGTTTGCTGCAAAACGAAATTGCCGAACTGAAACAAAAACTGGCAACCCTGCAGGATCTTCAGGAGACAGCATCCGGCAAAGGAATATTGCGTTTTACCTCCAGCAAAAACGGCTCAGTAACGTATTTTGGCGAATTGGCAAAAGGCAAAGCCAATGGCGAAGGCTTTGGCTACTGGAAAAGCGGCAGTTCTTACGAAGGTACCTGGAAGGATAACCTTCGCCATGGAAAAGGTGTTTTCACCTGGGCCGATGGCGAAAAATACGAGGGCGAATACCTTAACGACCAGCGCCATGGTTTTGGAATTTACACCGCCAAGGCAGGCCGCTACGAAGGCCAGTGGCTAAACGATATGCGGCATGGAGAAGGCTACCTGTACGAGGCTAACGGAAAATTAAAAGTACACGGCATCTGGAATAACGATAAACTGATAAAAACGGTAAAATGAAAAATAGATTTCTTGTAGCAACCCTGGCAGCTCTTACGTTTGCGTGTTCGCAAAAGAGAGATGAAAAACTTCCCGTCTTTGGCCAGCGCGAAGTAGTTGTAAATGAGGTAAACGGACAAAAAAAGGTTGACACGGTTTACCATACCATTGCCGATTTTGAATTTTATAATCAGGACAGTGTTCCGGTCACCAACAAAACCTTCGAAAATAAAATTTATGTAGCCGATTTCTTCTTCACATCATGCCGCACCATCTGCCCGAAAATGAAAACCCAGATGCTGCGCGTGTACGATTCCATTCAAAACCTGCCCGATGTGCTCATCCTCTCCCACACCATCGACCCCGAACATGATGATGTGGCCCGCCTGCACGACTTTGCCGAACGGCTCGGGGTGAACAGCAGCCGGTGGCATTTTGTTACCGGTGAGCAGGAAAAAATTTACGACATCGCCCAAACCAGCTATTTCGCCACCGCCATGGTTGATAAAACGGAACCCGATGGCTTCATCCACAGCGGAGCATTTCTTCTCATTGACAAGCAGCGCAGGATACGAGGCAAGTACGATGGTACTGTTGAGGAGGACGTGAACCGGTTGATCAGGGATATACACCGATTAAGCCATGAGTAAAATACTTCTTGCCGTTCTCTCTTTTTGCTGGTTTCCGTATCTCCTTAAAGGACAGCCCGTCCGCAATTCGCTTCTATCAGGGGAATTAGTTTCGCAACACATTGTAGACACAATTCCTATTTCGGTTGAGCATAACCTTATCTTCCTTACGGTTTATATCGATCAAAAACCGCGAAAATTTCTGCTCGATACAGGCGCCCCCACCACCCTGTCGGCATCGCTGCAACATGAATTAAAGTACGACACGCTCTTCAAAGGCACATTGATTGACGTTCACGGAACATCTGACTCAGCTAGTTTTGTTAAGGTTACTGCGTTTTCGGTAGGAAAACTTGAATTCAGAAATGTCCCTTCAGCCGTCCTTAACCTTCGAAATTCATTTCTTGGCTGCTTCGGGATTGACGGTATTATTGGCGGTAATACGTTGCAACACCTGGTTTGCAAATTTGATATTCGTTCCCGACAAATTATCTTTTCTGACGGCCCCTCAATTACCCCCGCTTCAAAGCCTATCCCAATTACACTTGATAACCAGTCTTCGCCTTACCTAAAAATAAATCCCGGCCCAAGAGCCAACGAAGAACTTCTTTTTGATACAGGATATACCGGACTGTATTCTCTTTGCAACCGCAATTATCAATTCTTTATCAGCCGGAGAAGGCTCAAAAACACTGAACTGGCAAAAGGCAAAGGCAATAGCACTTTCGGACTCTATGGCAGCGGAACGCCCACCCAACTTTACCTATTAAAACTCAGATACATAAAGGTGAACAATGGCCGGATTACCAAGCCTATCATTTCAACAAGCAGCGATCGGAATTCCAAACTTGGCGCTGAATTGTTTACGTACGGAACAGTGACTATTGACTACCGGCATAAAGCATTCTGGTTCCAGCCTTATCAGCAAAAAGTAAACGCGGCTAATCCGGGCACTTGGGGAATAGAGCCAACTAGTATTAATGGTAGGATTTGTGTTGGAGTGGTGTGGAGTGGTACCCCTGCCGAAAAAGCAGGATTATCCTACGGGCAACCTATTCTCAAAGTAAATGGTTTCCAGCTAAGCGATGTTACCCTTTGCAATATGTTCACCATTAGCTGGGAAATACAAAGTGAACTCACGTTAGAGGTTGAGGTGGATGATGAGATCAGAAGTATCAAACTGACTAAAGCGTTTTACAAATGAGGCTCTGTACTTTCAGTATTGCCTTCTTTTTTATGTTTAGTTGTAGTTCCAGGCCTGGTGAACAGAGTCAGGTAAAATTTACAATGTATTACAATCAGGGCGAGCAACTTTATCTCAACCATTGCAGCAACTGCCACCAGTCCAACGGTACCGGGCTCGGCCGGGTTTACCCGCCTCTTCATCAGTCTGATTACATGAAGAACAATTTCGAAACGGTTATCTGCATAATGAAAAACGGTCTGGAAGGAGAAATCGTGGTTAACGGTAAGGACTACAACCAAGCCATGCCGGGCGTTCCTGCACTAACCGACTTGGAGATAGCAGAAATTGCCACATACATCTACAACACCTGGGAGCACCAGCGCGGGCTCGTTGACGTAAACGAGGTGTCCCAAATCCTGCGCCAATGCAATGACCTCACTTCACCCGGAAACTGATTTTTGTATTGCCCCGCACCATAAAACGGGCATCGGCAAATCCGGGCGGCCCAAAGGTTCCGCGCGCATCATTGGAAAACCCGTAGGGTTCACGGGGAACACCCATAAAATTTGAGTCGAGTTTTTTGTTGCCGTTTACATCGTGGTAACAACTTATGGCGTACTCACCCGGCTCAAGGTTTTCGAAAAGCACCTGTACGGAGATACCGTTCACCACCACTTCGCGCACGGCTTTATGCCGTTTCAAAAAATCATCCGGATTATTATAAAGCGCCAAACGCACCAATCCTTTTTGTGCTTTAATATCGGTTACGGTTACCTCCAGCGAATGCTGTGCACAGGCCGAAGCACAACTAAAAAAAAGGGATAAAACCATCAATTCAATTTTCATCATACAACCATTTACCATTAAAAAACAGCCATTCCAATCAATCCCTTCCGCTGACAGAATTTTTCAGCAACGGACATCCGGCAATTTCGTAACTTTCAACACTTCCTGTACAATCCGTTATCATCATGGCAACAATTAAAGTGAAAATCAACAAAAAAACGTATGCGCTGGAGGCCGATCCGTCTATGCCCCTGTTATGGGCCCTGCGCGATCTGCTCGGACTAACCGGCACCAAATACGGATGCGGCATTGCCCAGTGCGGTGCCTGCACCGTTCACCTCAATGGCGAAGCCGTGCGGTCGTGTTCGCTGCCACTTTCAGCCGTGGGCGATGGTGAAGTAACCACCATCGAAGGCCTGTCAAAAAACGGTGACCACCCTGTGCAAAAAGCCTGGGAAGAAGTGGATGTAATGCAATGCGGGTATTGCCAGGCAGGGCAAATCATGTCAGCCGCAGCCCTGCTCAGCAAAAATCCCAACCCCAGCGATGAGGATATTGACAACGCCATGAACGGCAACATCTGCCGGTGCGGCACATACTTGCGTATTCACAAAGCAATAAAGCAAGCTGCGGGCATGAAATAACTGTTTCTGATTGCTCACCTAAAAAACATTACCATGGAAATCATCAAAACACATTATAACAGACGGTCATTCTTAAAAGTATCGGCTGCCGCTGGCGGGGGTATGGTTATCGGTTTTAACTGGCTGATGTCGTGCGCGCCCTCACAGGAAAAAGCGGGGCTGGCTATGCCCGATGAATGGTTCGATATCAACGCTTTTCTGAAAATCGGAAACAACGGTGTGGTTACCATCTACTCCCCCAATCCCGAAATCGGCCAGAATGTAAAAACTTCCATGCCGATGATTGTTGCCGAAGAACTGGATGTGGACTGGGGCAAAGTGCTGGTTGAACAGGCTCCACTAAACACCGTAAAATATGTTCGTCAACTTGCGGGAGGCAGCCAGTCGATACGACAGGGATGGAAATCGCTGCGCATAGCCGGAGCTTCAGCCAGGCGCATGCTTTTGGAAGCCGCTGCCAAACAATGGCAGGTGCCGGTTGCCGAACTCACCACCGATAAAGGCGTTATCAAACACACCTCAGGAAAAACCATCGGCTATGGCGAAGTGGCCTCTCAGGCCGCGTCCATCCAGGTTCCTGAAGAAGTTCCGTTAAAAGATCCTAAAGAATTTAAAATCATCGGCAAGCCAACCAAAAACGTTGACGGCAAAAAAGTAATTAAGGGCGAACCATTGTTCGGACTCGACATTCAACGCGAGGGAATGCTCATAGCCATGATTGTTCACGCACCCGCTTTTGGCATGAGACCCAAATCGGTAGATGACTCTGTTGCCCGCACCATGCCGGGTATAAAAGATGTATTCACCATTACCACGCTGCCCGATGGCATTGAACCACAATGGTCGGACGTGAACGCCTTTAAAGAACTGGTGGTGATTGTTGGCGACAACACCTGGAATGTGATGCAGGCTAAAAAAGCATTGACCATTGAGTGGGAAACGGTTTCGGCTCCGATGAGCACCGACAGGTACAACAACGCGCTTTCGGAATTACTGGAGAAAAAAGCCGATGCACCCGCACGAAAAGACGGCAACCCGGATGAGGCCTTCAAAAAAGCAGCTAAAGTTATTGACCGTACCTACTCGGCTCCCTTCCTGGCGCACAATACCCTTGAGCCGATGAACTTCTTTGCCCATGTTACAGCCGATGGCGCTGAGTTGATCGGACCAATACAAACACCCGAACAATTGCGTAAAACCGTTGCAGCCGTACTGGGAATGCCCGAAGAAAAGGTAACCATTAACATGACCCGCCAGGGCGGTGGCTTTGGCAGAAGATTGTACGGGCATTTCGGATTAGAGGCAGCCGTGATTTCCAAACACGTAAACGCCCCGGTAAAAGTGGTGTACACCCGCGAAGACGATATGACGCAAGGAACCTACCGGCCGGCCTATAAAGTAAGGTACCAGGCAGCTATTGACAAGAACAACAAATTGGTGGGCCTGAAAATACGGGGTACAGGTATTCCCGAAAGCCCGGTGTTTGCCAACCGGTTCCCGGCCGGTGCCGTGGACAACTACCTGGTTGAAAACCTTGCGCTGGAATCCAACATCTCCACCGGAGCCTGGCGTGCCCCACGCTCTAACTTCATGGCTATTGCCGAACAGTGTTTTCTTGATGAAGTAGCCGAAGCCCTGGGCAAAGACCCGATTGATTTTCGCCTTGAACTGCTTGAACGCGCGGCCACCAATCCGGTAGGTCAGAATAACGATTACGATCCTGCCCGTTATGCCGGGGTGCTAAAACTGGTGAAAGAAAAATCAGGCTGGGGCGAAAAGAAAGAGGGTGTGCACCGCGGTGTTTCTGCCTACTTCTGCCACAACAGCTATGTAGCCCAGGTGCTGGATATTGTAATGAAGAACAATAAACCCGTAATCCAGAAAGTATGGTGCGCGGTGGATTGCGGCATCGTGGTGAATCCGGAAGGAGCCAAAAACCAACTGGAAGGAGGTATTGTGGATGGCCTCGGACATTCGATGTACAGTGCAATGACCTTTACCGAAGGCAAGCCCGACCAAACTAATTTCCACAACTACAAACTGATTCGCCACAGCGAGGCCCCGCTCGAAATTGAATGCTTCTTTGTTGAAAACGGTGTTGACCCAACCGGTTTAGGTGAACCCGGCTTACCGCCTGCCGGTGCCGCACTGGCTAACGCGTTGTACGCGGCTACAGGCAAACGGCTAACCACACAACCTTTTTTCAAAGAGGAGATGGTCATCAGTCCGATGTAAAATACAGGCGGAAGGGCAATGAAAGAATTTAAAACCATCGTTAACGCCTTTCATGCCATCAACCATGCTGCCTGCAAAACAGCTCTGGCCACGGTAGTACGTGTACACGGATCATCGTACCGGAGCCCGGGGGCACGCATGCTCATCACCGATGATGGTAAATGGGTAGGCTCCATCAGCGGAGGCTGCCTCGAAGGCGATGCATTACGCAAAGCCCGCCAGGTAATGCTTAACCAAAAACCGGTAACCGTTACCTACGATACACGGGAAGAAAGTAATCAGAACCTGGGAATCGGATTAGGATGCAACGGAGTTATTGATGTACTGATCGAACCCGTTGATGCCACAAAGCCCGATAATCCGATTCACCTGTTCAGCGATATCATCCTACAAAATAAACCGGTACTGCTGGCCACTGCCTGCAGGGGAAAATTAACCGGCTGCAAACTGCTGACGGACCTCCGTGGGACAACATACCGGAATACCTTTGATGAGGTGACCACCAGCCTCATTAAACCCGATCTGGCTGAACTGGCTTCAACT
>JBKBOE010000086.1:0-9415 GCA_046294915.1 Cyclobacteriaceae bacterium
GGCATCGCTATGAGTTTAACAACAAGTATCTGGATCAACTTGAATCGGCTGGTATGCGTGCGGTGGGCATAAACCCGGAGTCAAACCTCGTAGAGGTAGTCGAACTAAAAGATCATCCATGGTTTATTGGTGTGCAGTACCACCCGGAATTGCGCAGTACGGTCATGAACCCTCACCCGCTTTTTGTTAAGTTTGTGGCCGCTGCCATTGAGTTTAAGAAATCAATCATTTAACCTGTAATTGTTCGCGATGGATCGAAATCAGGCTATCGGCCTTACCCTTATTGCTGTTGTGTTGCTCGGATACTTTCTCTGGTTTGCGCCCCGGCCTGAACCCACGCCCGAACCGGCACCCACCCCTCCTACACAATCTGCTGATCCAGGGGGCAACGCGGTAGTTACAGAAAGCATCCAAAAACCCGACAGTGTGCTCACAGCCACCTTTGAAAATCTGTCAGGATTTCTTGCAGGTGAAGAACGGATCATACTTATAGAAACGGAGGATCTTCGCATCAGCTTCTCTTCCAAAGGAGGCGTTATCAACGAACTGGAACTTAAAAATTACAAAACCTACTATGGAAAACCACTCAAACTGGTTGAACCCCGGTCGAACACGTTTCAATTACTTTCTACCCGTTCGGGAGGAGATCTTAATCTATACGCACTTCATTACCAGGTAAACCAGACCAGTTCAGCGGATACCACACGGCTAACATTTCTCATCCGCATCGATGAAAACAAGTACTTCGAACACACCTATTCCATTCCGGCTCGTGGGTTCCAGATAGGCTACACGATAAAAACAGCAGGCCTTGACGCTGAACTTTCCGAAAACCTCACGTTTCAATGGACAAATTTTCTGCGCTTACTGGAACGCGACCTGGCCGACAGCCGGATAAACACCACGATCACCTACCATTACAATGGAGACGTGAGCGAACTGGCTCCACGCTCTACCTCAGTTGAACAAGAGACGTTTGCCGGAAACCTGCAGTGGGTAACCCTTAAACAAAAATTTTTCCTCAGTTCGCTTATCTTTCCCAAGGGATTTCCGGGTGGTGAGATTGAAACCGCGGTGAACGAAGCCGATACGTCAGTGGTGAAGCGCGCTAATGTAAAGGTGTTTATTCCGGCCTCCGGTCTTACAGGTAAGGGCTCTTCGTTTACGTTTTACTTTGGCCCTAATGACTACAAAAAAATCGGCAAGGTGGCTCCTTATTTTGCAAAGAATGTATACCTGGGCTGGCCACCGGTGTACTGGATCAACAAGTTCGTCATCTTCCCGGTATTTCACTTCCTGAGCAACTCCCTCAATAACTTCGGGCTCATCATTATTATTCTGGTGATCCTCCTGCGCATTGTGTTGCTGCCGCTTTCATACAAATCGTACCTGAGCATGGCCAAGATGAAGGTACTGAAGCCGGAACTGGATGAGATTAAGGAAAAATTTGGCGAAGACATGACCAAAGTGCAGCAGGAGCAACTGAAATTATACCAGCAGGCCGGGGTAAACCCGATTAGCGGTTGCATACCCATATTACTCCAGATGCCTATTCTGTTTGCCATGTTCTACTTATTTCCAAACAGCATTGAATTACGTCAGCAATCCTTTTTATGGGCCGATGATCTATCGACTTATGATTCCATTATTAACCTCCCCTTTACCATTCCGTTATATGGAAATCATGTAAGTCTGTTCACATTGCTGATGACCATTTCTACACTGGTTATCACCTGGCAAAACAACCAGGTTTCCTCGGTACAGGGCCCTATGAAGTCGATGTCTTACATTATGCCGGTAGTATTTCTGTTTGTGCTCAATTCCTTCCCGGCCGGGTTGAGTTTTTATTATTTCATGTCCAACATCATCACTTTCGGCCAACAGGCCATTATCAGGCGCTTTGTAGATGAGGGCAAAATCAAGAAAATTATGGATGAGCACAGGCGTACCATGGCGGCCGGGGGCGGTAAGAAATCGAGGTTTATGAGCAAACTGGAAGAAGCCATGAAAGCCAGCGAAGAGGCAAGAAAAAAGTCAGAAGAACAGCGAAAGAATAAAAAGAAATAAACAATGTACTGTGTATGGAATGTGGAAAAATACGTTCCACAACGTTCCACGCCCCGTTTACCTTCCTCTATATTTGCAGTCCGGCTAAAGCAGCCGGACTTATTTTTTAATCTTATCCGATGGGAAAAATAATTGCCATTGCCAACCAAAAAGGGGGAGTAGGTAAAACCACTACCGCCATTAACCTGGCGGCAAGCCTTGCCGTGTTGGAACATAAAACCCTGTTAGTAGATGCCGACCCGCAGGCTAACTCTACCTCAGGCCTTGGCATTAACCCCAAAGAAGTAGAAACCGGCATTTATGAATGCATGATTGACGGGGTCAGCCCTAACGATGCCATCATCGGTAACGAGTTGCTGAAGTACCTTCATGTCCTGCCTTCACACATCGACCTGGTGGGTGCGGAGGTTGAGATGGTGAGTATTGATCGCAGAGAAGAAAAAATGCGTGATGCCCTGCAGAAAATTAAAAACGACTACGAGTTCATCATCATTGATTGTTCTCCCTCGCTCGGATTGATTACGATTAATGCGCTTACCGCTGCCGACTCGGTGATCATTCCGGTGCAATGCGAATACTTTGCACTGGAAGGCCTTGGAAAACTACTGAACACCATCAAGATCATTCAAACGCGACTTAACCCAAAATTGGAAATTGAAGGAATTTTGCTTACGTTATACGACTCGCGCACCAGCCTGGGCAACCAGGTGGTAGACGAAGTGCGGACACATTTTAAAAAGATGACCTTCAATACGATAATACCCCGCAATGTAAAACTGAGTGAATCGCCCAGTTTTGGCATTCCGGTTATCGTACACGATGCTGAAAGCAAAGGGGCCATCAGTTACCTGAACATGGCTCACGAAATCCTGGATAAAAACGGCTTATCGAAATGACCAAGAAAAAAGCTTTAGGCCGCGGACTTAACGCCCTGCTAAGCGACAGTACTGTTGACGAGCGCCTTGAAACCGATGTACCCGTTGCCCATGCCACCCCTGCCGGAGGCATCTTGGAAATACCAGTCGAACAGATTGAAGTCAATCCCTTTCAGCCCCGAACTCATTTCGATCAGCAGGCCCTTACCGAGTTGGCCGAATCCATTAAAGTGCACGGCATCATCCAACCCATTACCGTAAGGCGCCTTGCGCACAATCAATACCAACTCATATCCGGTGAGCGCAGGCTACAGGCCTCCAGACTGGCCGGCCTCAAAACGGTTCCCTCCTATGTACGGCTTGCTGATGATCAGCAGATGCTGGAAATGTCACTTATCGAGAACATCCAGCGCGAAAACCTTAATGCCATTGAAATTGCGCTGAGCTATCAGCGCCTGATTTCAGAGTGTAACCTGAAGCAGGAAGAACTCGGTGATCGGGTAGGGAAAAACCGGGCTACCGTTACCAACTACCTGCGGTTATTAAAACTTCCGCCTGATATTCAGATTGCAGTTCGCGATAACCGGATTTCGATGGGTCACGCGCGGGCTATCATCAGCGTAGAAAGCCCCGATACACAACTCTACATTTTCAACAGAATTCTCAGCGATGACCTGTCTGTACGCAAGGTGGAAGAGCTGGTTCGGGAGTTGTCATCGAAAAAAGAAGTGAAGCGTGAAGCGGCTCCAACCTCACCTGCAAGCCGCGAAATGGCGCAGTTGCAATCGCGCCTATCTTCGCACTTTGGCACCCGTGTTGCTGTAAAAAGCGATGGAAAAAAGGGGGAGATCAGAATCCCGTTCTTATCCGTTGAAGACCTTAACCGGATTTTAGATATTTTCAAAATCCAGTAATAAGCCGGTACCGGCCTTAACAGGATGAAAGGAATATTTTTTGGATGTTTCGTTTTACTGGCTCTTACTGCACTTGCACAAGGCAACGACTCTGTACGGGTAATCATGCCTTCAAAAGATACCGTAGTGATTAAATCATACGCCACACGCTACAGTCCCGCTAAAGCAATACTATATGCGGCAGTACTCCCGGGTGCCGGACAGATCTACACCAAAAAATACTGGAAACTCCCTCTGGTGTATGGCGGATTGTTTGCTACCGGATACGCGATAAACTTTTACCAGGAAGGCTATAAAACGTACAAGAGGGAGTTGTTTGATTTGATTAACAGCGGAGACCCAATAGGTCCGAGTGGCTTTACTGAAGGTCAGCTTCAAACCATTGTTGATCGCTACAGGCGCGAACGCGATTTTTTTATCATCATCATGGCCGGAGTTTATTTATTGCAAATGGTGGACGCCCATGTGGATGCGCACCTTAAAGAGTTTGACCTTAACCCTACCCTGCAGGTGAGCATCCGGCCAACGGTTGAAAACACCCTGCTTACGGGCACTACCGGAGGCTTATCGCTGATAATCCGCTTCTAGGTTTTTTGGAGGATGAGCGGGGATGTGATTACTTGCATGTGCAACTTCCTTCAACAACTGAACTATGAAAATCCTTCTGCTGGGGTATGGTAAAATGGGCAAAGCTGTTGAACAGGCTGCCCTTAAAAACGGACACCGGATTGCAGGCCGCATTACCTCCGGCAACCGCCACGAACTCGCTACCATGCAAGCCGATGTAGCTATTGAATTCTCCAATCCCGATGCCGCTTATGAAAACGTAGCCTGGTGTTTGGAGCATAATCTTCCGGTAGTGTGCGGAACAACCGGCTGGCTGGAGAGAAGAAATGAAATTGAGAAACTAACCCGCACCTGTAATGGGGCCTTCTTTTACGCGTCTAATTTCAGTGTTGGCGTTACTATGTTCTTCAAACTTAATGAACACCTGGCACGCATGATGGCTACCGGAAATGGCTACCGCGTGCAGATTGAGGAAATTCACCACACAGAAAAAAAAGATGCACCCAGCGGAACAGCCATTACATTGGCAGAAGGCATTATGAAATATCTGAAGACAAAAAAACAATGGGTAAATCACGATTCGGAAAACCCGGAAGAACTTTCGATACGGTCGTACCGGATTGCGGGTGTACCCGGTACACACGGCATTCAGTACACAAGTGCATTTGACTCCATAGAAATACGGCATGTAGCCCATTCGCGCGAAGGATTTGCAGCCGGTGCTGTGGCCGTGGCCGAATGGCTTCCGGGAAAGAAAGGTGTGTTCACCATGGACGACTTTCTACAATTATAGATTATCGCTTTATTTGCAACTTTTTAAAACAGATCGCACGTGAACACCATCCTCCTTACCTTTCTCATCATTCGCCTGGGTGTAACCATCGGCTACTGGAAGCTTTTTGAAAAAGCAGGCATTGACAGCTGGAAATCGGTTATCCCTTTTTATTCAGAATTTATCCTGATGCGCGACATTGTAGGCAAGCCTGCGCTGTGGTTCATTTATCTGCTCATCCCTGTGGTAAATCTTTTTGCCTATTATGTCATCATCTTTGAAGTATTACGCTGCTACGGCAAGCCCTCGCTGTGGAGCCAGATACTCATCATATTCACCGGCTTCTTCTACATGATCTGGCTGGGGTTCGACAGCCGCGTGAAATACCTTGGCAAACTCAAGGATCTTCCTGAAATCAAGAAATCGGCATTGGCTGAGTGGTCAGAAGCCATTGCATTTGCTGTGGTTGCCGCCACCCTCATCCGGTTTCTGCTCATGGAAGCCTACACAATCCCCACACCATCAATGGAAAATTCCCTGCTGGTGGGCGATTTCCTGTTCGTCAGCAAATTCCATTACGGAAGCCGTACTCCGAAAACACCGTTGCAACTTCCGTTAACTCACCAGAAAATCTGGTTCACCAACATTCCATCCTACCTGGATTGGATTCAACTGCCGCAAACCCGGTTGCCCGGAATTACCACCATAAAAAGTGGCGATGTGGTTGTATTCAACATTCCGCCAAAGCAACTCAATGAAGGAAAGGAATACCCTGTAGACATTAAAACCAACTACATCAAACGGTGTGTCGCTGCCGCAGGCGAAACGCTAACTATTAAGGATGCACAGGTTTTTGTAAATAACAAGTCGCTGGCTAATCACCCCCTCACCCAGTGGGCGTATCACGTTACGGCAACCTCCGTTATTAATGAACGCAACCTTGATAAACTGGGCCTTGGACCTGAAGACTACAACATTATCGGTCGGCCTGATGAAAACACCGTGGAGTACATCATGTGGATTACACCCGATAAAGCAGAAGAAATTAAAAAACTGTCTTATATTAAAACAATTGAGCGCGAAGTTCAGGATCAGTCCTATGGAATTTTCCCATATTCAGAGTATTATGGATTTGGCGCAGGATTTCAGAATACGTTAAACTGGACGCTCGATAACTTTGGTCCTTTGTGGATACCCGCAAAAGGTTCCACCATCTCCATTAATGATTCAACACTGGCCTTATACGGCTTTATCATTACCCAATACGATCACAATGCCGATGCTACCATCAAGGATAAAAAGCTGGTGATTAACGGTGCAGAGGTAACCGAGTACACATTCAAGCAGAATTATTACTTCATGATGGGTGACAACCGCCATAATTCGCTCGACTCGCGCTACTGGGGTTTTGTGCCGGAAGACCATGTGGTAGGTAAAGCGTTTTTTATCTGGCTTTCCATTGATTCCAATGCCAGTTTTCTGCATAAGATAAGATGGAACCGCTTTTTCAAAATGATTGAGTAAGGTGTACAGGTTACCCTCGAGGCTATACCACTAAGGCATACTCCTCACCAATCAACTTCAGGCCTGCCCTTGCTTTTTAGGTATTCATTGGCTTTGCTGAAATGCCGGCAGCCAAAAAAACCGCGGTCAGCGGAAAACGGTGAGGGATGAGCCGCCAACAGCACCAGGTGCCTGGACCGGTCAATTACTGCACCCTTCTTCTGCGCGTACGCACCCCATAACAGGAACACCACATGTTCCTTTTCTTCCGAGATTTTTTTTATCACCGCATCGGTAAAAATTTCCCATCCTTTGTTCTGGTGTGACCCTGGCGTTGATGCGCGTACGGTTAAGGTTGCATTCAGCAACAGCACGCCCTGCCGGGCCCACCGTTCAAGGTTGCCGGAGCGGGGAATGGGCTTACCCAGATCCGTTTGTATTTCCTTAAAAATATTAACCAGCGATGGTGGCATACGCACGTTGTCGTGCACAGAAAAGCACAGCCCATTAGCCTGGCCGGGGCCGTGGTAAGGATCCTGCCCTATGATCACCACCTTAACCTCGTTAAACGCACAGGCATCGAAGGCCCTGAAAATTTCGCGGCCGGGCGGATAGACTATGGCAGTCTGATATTCTGCCTTTACAAAGGCCGCCAGTTGCTGAAAATAGGGTTTCTCAAATTCACTTGATAGCCTCATTTTCCACTCCGGAGCAATTTTTACATCCATCTTCAGCGCGTTTGGCGAAAATACAATTCAAAGAGCTATCCGTTTAATGAGATGAACAAAAATCCATTATTTTTGGCCAAATGGTTACGGAAATCACACAAGGCATCCGCGTGAGCGTAGAAACAGAGTACCAGCCGGCCTACTCCAGTCCGAGTCAATACCATTATGTATTTACCTATCGCATCACCATTGAAAACCAAAGCGAGTTTACCATACAGTTGATGCGCAGGCACTGGTACATTTACGATGCCGGCTTTACTGTTCGTGAGGTGGAAGGTGAAGGTGTAATTGGTGAGCAGCCTGTACTTGAGCCTGGCCAGTTGCACCAGTATGTTTCGGGTTGCAATTTAAAATCCGGCATTGGTAAAATGGTAGGCACTTACCTGATGGAGCGCGTGGTTGACGGTTCAAAACTCACCATCCGCATACCGGAGTTTACCATGGTAGCTCCCTTGCGCCTTAACTGATTTGTCGGCCTTCTTTAAAATAAAGACTTACCTTAACTACTGGCTAGATGCCGTAGATGACCATTCCCTGCACGCACCCTTCCTGTTCGATTTTTATACCCATACCATCAGGCGCGAAACCGGTGAACTTATTGCCGTAGAAAATCTCAGGAAACAACTACTGAAAGACAACCGCATTATCCAGGTAACGGATTACGGGAAAGGCTCCAAGCACAGCAAAGAGACCCAGCGCAAAATCAGCGACATTGCACAAACCAGTCTTAGCCCTGCAAAATATAGCGCACTGTACCACCGGATCACCCGGCTTCGTCAGCCAAAAACCATTGTTGAACTGGGAACTTCTTTTGGTATTAATACGCTTTACCTGGCACAGGATCCTAACGCTCACGTTTACACGTTTGAAGGATCTGACAGCATAGCCGATATAGCCGAGTTAAGCTTCGAGTTTGCTGGCGCTAAAAATATTGAACTCATCCGGGGCAATCTGGATAGCACGCTGTATGCTACCCTTTCGCGCATCCCGAAAATTGATTTGGCCTTTATGGATGCCAATCACCGGCTTGAGCCAACACTCCGGTATTTTGAACTTCTTCTGTCAAAGTCGCATCATAAGAGTTTATTCATCGTTGATGATATTCATGATACCCCTGAAATGGAGCAGGCCTGGAAAACCATGAAAAAACATCCCCTTGTTTATGTGAGCATTGACCTGTTCCGGTGCGGTATTTTATTCCCCGATCCGGCACTGAACAAACAACACGTTGTGTTGCGGTTTTAAACATTGAATTACCCGCTGATATCCCTATTTTTGCATCCTGCTATGCCGGTTTTATGAGTGAAGAAAAAACAACCCCCGCTTCCGAAGCGCCAAAAAAGTCGAACAAGGCAACCATTGTGATTGCCCTGCTTTCCATCATCATTATCATTCAGGTTATCAAGATCTATCTTGATCACCAGGAGCGCACCGATATTCAGACACAACTCAGCACCACGGAGGAAGATCTGGCCACCACCATGCAGCGCATGGAGGAACTGCGCGTGGAGCTTAATCAAAAAATTGAAGAAGTAAAGAAGCTGGGTGGCGATGTGGCCGACCTGCAACAGGCCAAAACTGAAATTGAAGAGCAATTAAAGCGTAAAACGCAGGCATCGGGAAAACTGATCAAAGAATTGAAGGATAAGGTTGAAGGATACGAACTTCTGCTCAAAAACAAAGACGAAGAAATTGAACGGCTGAAGGACGTTAACAAAGCATTGCTGAGTGAAAACGTTACCCTGAAAACCGAAAAAAATCAGTTGGGCGACTCCCTTAACCGGTTAAGCCAGACCAAGCAGGAACTGGCAAGCAAAGTAGCCCTGGCATCGCAGCTCAAAGCTGAAAATATCCGTATTGTTGCGTTGAACGATAAAGGCAAGGAGCGTGAATCACCCTTCCGCAGCAGGCAGATTGATAAGCTAAAAATTGATTTTACACTCGCTGAAAACAATGTAGCCCCGATTGAAGGAAAAAAAATCATGAGCC
>JBKBOE010000087.1:0-8834 GCA_046294915.1 Cyclobacteriaceae bacterium
GCTTTCGGGCGTTTCGCCTTTTCCGAACAACTTCCAGGCCGCCATGGACTTGCAGATGTGAATGCCCCGGTCATTGATAATCTGCACTCGGTGAACCGTATACCCGATGGCTTTGTAAATTTCGCTCACGCTCCATCCTAAAAAATTATTCCGTAAGTGACCCAGGTGCAGGGGCTTGTTGGTGTTGGGCGAGGAGTACTCCACCATAATTTCTTTTCCGCTCGATGGCAGCGAGCCGTAATCCGTTGTGTTGAAAGCTGCTTGTAAAAGGCCAATCCATGCCGCATCGGTCAACACCAGATTTAAAAATCCCTTTACCGCATTAAACCTTGATACCACCGGAGAATGAGCCACGAGGTATTCGCCAATCAGCCGCGCGGTTTCTTCCGGATTTTTTTTTGACACCTTCGTTAGCGGAAAGCATACCAGCGTATGGGAACCTTCAAATTCGGGATTGGTAGGTTGCACCTGGAGGTTAACGGTAGCGCCAAAAAGCTGCTGAACAGCATGTTGAATATCAGAACGAAGTGTTTGGTCAAGATTCATAGGAGACGTTAGTAGCAAGACATAAGTAGTAAGATGCTTTTTGTCTGTCTTACTACTTATGTCTTACGTCTGAAAATTACATATCAAGCACGTAAGCAAAAATCAGCGGAGCCACGATGGTGGCATCCGACTCAATAATAAACTTAGGCGTTTCAATACTGAGTTTTCCCCACGTTATTTTTTCGTTGGGTACAGCACCCGAATACGAGCCGTATGAAGTAGTGCTGTCGCTGATTTGGCAGAAGTAACTCCAGAAAGGAACCCCATCGCGCTCCAAATCCTGATGTAACATGGGCACTACGCAAATCGGGAAATCGCCCGCAATGCCACCGCCAATCTGGAAGAAGCCGATGCCTTCGGTGCCGGCATGCTGCGTGTACCAGTCGGCCAGCCATACCATGTATTCAATACCGCTTTTCATGGTCGAGGCTTTCAGTTCGCCTGTTACACAATAGGAGGCGAAGATATTGCCCATGGTGGAGTCTTCCCATCCGGGCACTACCATAGGCAGGTTCTTTTCGGCTGCAGCAATCATCCACGAATTTTTGGGATCAATCTCATAATACTGTTTAAGATCACCGCTGTTGAGCAGGCGGTACATAAACTCATGCGGGAAGAGACGCTCGCCTTTGTCCTGGGCATCTTTCCACACTTTAAAAAGGTGTTTCTGCAATCGCCTGAATGCCTCTTCTTCGGGAATGCACGTATCGGTAACGCGGTTTAAATGGTTTTGCAGTAAGTCCCACTCCTGTTCGGGGGTCAGGTCGCGGTAGTTAGGAATGCGCCTGTAATGCGAGTGGGCTACCAGGTTCATAATATCTTCTTCAAGGTTGGCACCAGTGCAGGAGATGATGTGGACCTTATTCTGGCGAATCATTTCTGACAGACTGATACCTAACTCACCGGTACTCATGGCCCCGGCCAGGGTTATCATCATTTTCTTTCCTTCGGCAATGTGCTTTTTATAACCTTTGGCGGCATCCACCAAGGCAGCGGCATTGAAATGGAGGTAATGCTTTTCGATAAATGCGGATATGGGACGGTTTGTACTCATGACAAAATTTTGAGGCGAAATTAAACAAAGTACAGTATATGCCCAGCCGGATTAAGATACCTCATAAAAAACTACACTGCTTTTTGTTCCCGCACGGAGCAGGCGTTTACTCAACAAACACGGGCCGGTCAACAATAGCGCGGGCAGTGGCTTCCAGAATTTCAAATCCATTCTCGGCCATCCGGTTTTCGGTGTCAAGCGTTGGGTTTACTTCAACAATTTCCCAGGCTACCAGTTTGGGGCTTTTAGCCAATTCCACATTTAATGTTTTAGCTTCTTCCACGGTTAACCCATTGGGCACGGGCGTACCTGTACCGGTGGATATGCGGCTGTCGAGGCTGTCCACATCAAACGAAACATAAATCAGGTCGCAATGGTCAAGCATCTCTAATGCACGGGCTGCAATTTTTGCCGCGCCAAGTTTCTTTACTTCATCCGCTTCAATGAAGTTAATGTTATGCTTATTGATTAAATAATTTTCGGGCTTTTCGAGGTCGCGTACAGCCACGTACACAATGTCTTCCGGGTAAATCTTTGGGCCGGGCATGCCTACATTTTTTATTTGCTCCCAGTATTCCAGCGTTTCACCCCGCGGGTCATTCACTTTGCATTCAAGATTATCGATACCACAGGCCATGGCCAGGGGCATGCCGTGCATGTTGCCCGAAGGCGTAGTGAACGGAGTATGAATGTCGGCATGGGCATCAATCCAAACTACTCCCAGTCGTGAATTGGGATTAGCTTTTTTTATGCCCGCAATGGTTCCATAGGCCGTGCTATGATCGCCCGCAAGGATCAGCGGAAAATAATCGTCCCACAGGGTTTCGTACACTTCCAGGCACACGCGTTCTTCCATGATCATTACGCCATCAATAAACTTGGCGTAGGTATGCTTGGCACCATCGAATAACAATTCGTTAACATGCTCCACTTCTACCGACTCGTGCTGCTTGAAAAAATCCGACTTCAGGTCGAGGCTGGCAATTTTCATGGCCTCCACCCCCAGGCTGGCACCTCGGGTACCGGCACCGATTTCTGATTTTACCTCTATGATTTTAATCTCTTTCACAAAACGTCAAATTATTGCTGCTGAATAAACCTACCTTAAAAGAACAGAAAATACCTCGTTCACGTTTGCCTTAGAAATCAGGCATCGAATTCAGGCCCTTATAAATTAGGGCAAAAACGGGGTTTTTATTCAGGTTTACCATATGGTACAAGCATTGCAAAGATGGCGAATTTATGGCAATATTGCACTCCTTTTTTAGATCGTTGATTTAGGTTATTCGTTGGCCGCCCCCGGGCGAATCCGTAACTTAATAACCCCAACGAATAATGAAGAACCCATAACTACCATGAAGAGTTACCGCGAACTGATTGAACAAACCTTTGAGTTCCCGCAGAAAGAATTTAAAGTACGCGATCATGAACTGCTGTTTAACGATGTACCCCTAACGGAGATTATCGCCCGGTACGGTACACCGCTCAAACTTACCTATCTGCCGAAGATTAGTGAGAATATACGGTATGCACAGGCTACATTCAACAGCGCCATTGAAAAATTCAGGTACAACGGCTCGTACACTTACTGCTACTGCACCAAGTCTTCGCACTTTTCATTTGTCCTTGAAGAAGCATTGAAAAACAATGTGCACATCGAAACGTCTTCTTCGTTTGACATCCCTATTGTCAGAAGTCTGTATGAAGCAGGTCGCATTAATAAAGACACGTACATTATCTGCAACGGTTTTAAGATGCCCCTGTATCTCCAGTACATTAATGAATTACTGAATGAAGGATTTAATTGCATTCCTGTTCTCGATAATATGAATGAACTGGAGGCTTATGAGAAAAATGTGAACAGCACCTACCGCGTGGGTATTCGTGTAGCTGCAGATGAGGAGCCGAATTTTGAATTCTATACCTCCCGGTTAGGCATCCGGTATAGCGATATCACCAACTTTTACAAGGAAAAAATCGCTACCAGTTCAAAAGCCTCGCTTAAAATGCTGCACTTTTTTATTAACACGGGCATTAAAGATACCGCCTACTACTGGAGCGAACTAAGCCGCTTTATCTTTAAATATTGTGAACTGAAAAAAATCTGCCCCTCGCTCGATTCGGTTGATATAGGCGGTGGCTTTCCAATAAAGACTTCGCTCACCTTTCAGTACGATTATAAGTACATGATTGAGCAGATCGTTGAAAACATTAAATGGATATGCGACAAGAATAATGTGCCGGTGCCCCATATTTTTACGGAGTTCGGAAGCTATACTGTAGGCGAAAGCGGTGCGGTGCTATACAAAGTCATTGATCAGAAACTTCAAAACGACAAGGAACTTTGGTACATGATTGATGGATCGTTTATTACCCACCTGCCCGATGCCTGGGGACTTAACCAGAAATACATTTTGCTGGCCTTAAACAAATGGGATGACCCTTTCCATAAAGTGAACATTGGCGGGCTTACCTGCGACAGCCACGATTACTACAATTCTGAAGCACACACCGGTGAAGTTTTTCTTCCGATGATCAATGACGAAGAGCCCCTCTACATCGGTTTCTTCCATACGGGTGCTTATCAGGAATCGCTGGGTGGCTACGGGGGCATTCAGCACTGCCTCATTCCGGCACCAAAACATGTACTCATTGACCGGAATGAAGACGGTGAGATTACTACCTCCTTATTTGCTCCTGAACAAAGCGAGGATAGTATGCTGAAGGTACTGGGATATCAGTCGGTCCCTGTAAAAGTGTAATAAAAAAAGAGACTCTATCCGAGTCTCTTTTAGCGCGAAGCTTATTTGGCCTTTAACGATTTTACAAACACCACCAATTGCCAAATCTCCTCCTCGTCAGGGATTTTCTTTTTAAAAGAAGGCATCTCATCACGACCTTCCAGGGTCTTGTAAAACAGTGCACCATCCGATTGATTCTGAACAGCTCCGGTGGTAAAATCTTCCATGGGGGTTTCCAGTTGCGCGGCCTTGGTGCCATCGCCCTTACCGGTTTTTCCATGACACGACTGGCAATGTTTTACCCACAATGCCTTGCCGGCCTTTATGGCTTCATCATCGGCCTTCACGGGGTTTTTCATCTTCTCATATTTTTCAGGAACCGGCCAAGGCTTTGTTTGGAAATTTGTAAATGCCAAAAGAAAAAACAGGCCACCGGCTAAAAAAAGAACTTTACTGAGTTTTGCTTTCATAGATTACGAGATTACAGTTTACATTATGATATACCAAGCTTTCGGATTTTCCGAATTACCGACACTAAATATAGAATCATTCCCCATACCCCGGCAATAATTAAATTAGGAAAAATCAATAGCCAAAGCGGTGTTTTATCGCGGGTAGCATAAAGCGTACGTTCGTTAAAGGTTGAACGGTAGTTTGTTGGAATGCCCCAGGCAATAGGTTGTGTTGTCATAATATTCCCATACAACTCATGATCTTCAATTTTTGCGCCAATTTGTATCATCCCCTGCGCATCTCCGGGGATTTCCAACGTAAATTCTGCAGAGACTTCACCCGATTCATCGGTGGTGTACACCTCATCCTCACCTACAGGAAGACCAGCCAATGTTGTCATTACCATGAGTTTAACGTCCACATCGGGAACCTCAATCCAGGCACTGTCTTCAAGCGCTTTAACCTTTGCCGTAATGGTGCGCACGCTGTCTTCTTCCGTAAGGTTCAGTTCAATTCTGGCTTTCTGAATTTCAATTTCTTCGGAGGCATCTTCAAACTTGTCGCTGCCGGTAAGGGTGGCAAGAAATGTAACGGTTGGTAAGCTCATCCATGCTGTTCGTTTTTGTTCCGGCAAAGGCAGCGAAGCCAAGCCCAGGCTATTGGTTTTAACCCGCCCCATAAATCCTTCAGCTGACTCTTCCATGAAGAAGATGTTTATTACAGCTCCTTCAACGGGTTCAAATTTTCGCCCTTTTTTTGTTTTTACTGAAACAGTAATTACCGGTAGTGATTCGTTTTTCTGGGTATAGGATAAATAAAGATTTGCGCTAAACTTTTCATCCTGCTGCGCATATCCGAAAAAGCCGCCAGGGAGCAAGAGTATTGTAAACGAAATAGCTATTAAGTTCATTTTGCGCATATTAGCCTGCTTTTGTTTCTTTAAGTTCTTCGATGCTTTCCTTTATAGGTATGATCGGAAAAAATCTTGCAAAAAGGGTAATGATAAGTAATGCACCTGCCAGTGTACCAATGGTTATGGCCCACTCCTCCCAGGTAGGAATATATACCTTATAACTATCCGGCACGTCACTCATGGGCAGAAAAGGGCTTAACATAGTGGGTGTAACAATAAGGTAGCGCTTAAACCAGGCTCCTACCACCACAAAGATTCCCATAACAAACATACTATTGGGTTTACGACCTGCAGGGAAAAGTAATACCACAATTGGGATTACCATAGAAAGCATAATGGCTGTCCAGAATATCAAAGCAAATTCACCGGTGAACAACTCAGTCAGGTGGTGCGCTTCAGCTTTCTTCATCTTGAAAGCAGGAACCAGGTATTCGTTGATATTGAAATATAAATACAGCAGGGCCAGCATAACTACAATTTTTCCCATTACGTTGAAGTGCTTTTCGGTAATGTATGCATCAAGTTTGTAGGCCTTTCTGAAAACATACATCGCCACTACCACACCACCAGCGCCTACAAGGAATGCACCGGAAACGAAATACGCACCGAAGTTGGTGCTGTCCCAACCCGGACGATACGTGGTGGCAAATAACCACGAGGTAACAGTATGGATAGCAAAAGCCACGGGGATGATCATAATGGATATGGCTTTAATTGCCTTTTCGCTTAAGGCTTGCTGTTGTTCTGTGCCTTTCCAGAATGACCCCAGGAAGGCATAAAATTTATACGCCATACTTCCTGGTTTACTTTGCTTTAATAAATAAGGAATATCCGCCAGCAAGGGAAAGTATAAAAACAAAAGGCTCAGGGTCAAATAGGTAGTAATTACAATCACATCCCATATGATGGGCGATTGCAACCGGCCATAAAGAAACAAATAGGTAAAGCGTTCCGGTCGCCCCATATCAACGATGATGATGAGGCCCGCAAAGGTAATAGCCGAAACAGCAATAATTTCGGCAATCCGGGTTAATGGCGTTCGCCAGCTTACATTGGTTAACCTGAAAATTGCCGTGATGAGTGAACCTACCAGGCTTATGGCTACAAAAAAAACAAAGTTGGAAATGTAAATACCCCAACTGGCATAATCACGCATGCCGGTTACCGAAAGACCGTGTTGCAACTGGCGGTAGTAGCCAATAGCACCGGCCAAACAAAGCAGAATGAGGAAACCAGTCCATAACATGCCTGCTCTTCCGAATTTCTGAGGAAGCAAATCAGAAACGACTTTGTCAGATGACAGTGTATGATTCATTCTTTTTATCCCTCACTATCTTTTTTTAAACCTTGTTCAAACGGAAACAGCCTGTCAACCGGTGGCAGGTAATACACACTGGGCTTGGTGCCCAGATCTTCCAGAAGCCGGTAGCCGGCCCTATCGCGGATCAACGTACTGAAGCGAACTGTTTCAGAGCCGTTGGTTACCACATCTTCAAGGCTATCGCCAAAATAAAACACGCCATTGGGGCAGGCCGATACGCAATGCGGAAGTTCGCCTTTCCGAACCATATCCGGGCAGAAATCGCATTTGGATACGGTGCCGATTTTGGGCGGGCAACTGGTTTCCGATGAGTAATTCATGGCCATCACTTCAGGTGGCAGCACGGGTTTTTCCCAGTTGAACACGCGCGTGGAATATGGACATGCCGCCATACAAAACCGGCAGCCAATACAGCGGTCGGCATCAATACCCACAATGCCATCCTGCCGTTTAAAGGTGGCATCTACAGGGCACACTTTTACACATGGAGGTTCATCGCAATGCATGCAGGTGGTAGGCTGCCAGTAAGGGGCCGTATTCTCCCCGTCCTGCATCGGATAAATTTTTATCCAGTTTTGTGCATCGCTAACAAAATGGGCATGGTTACAGGCCGACTGGCATTTTTTGAGGTTGCGGCAGCGACTTAAGTCTATAACCATTACAAACTTCTTACCGGGTATGCCTTTTCGTTCTTCAGCAGGTGTAACAGAAGGTATTTGCTCATATGGTTTAAGGTAGGCCTTATCCACTTCAATAATCTCGCCTGTGGTGGATAATAGTTTTACCATTTCGCCTGTTGGCTGAACCTGCTCCTCAACCGCCTGTGCGGTAAATGGATCTTTGGCGGTACACGCAGAGGCGGCTACCCCCGACAACAACATGCCTTTAATAAAATTCCTCCTGTCAACAGACAGATTACCTTGTGGTGTAGTCCCGGCTTTTTCCATCCTGCGTTACGGTTTAATCCAGTTTTGAATGTCTTCCCGCGAAGCATTCATTCTTTGCCCGGGCAGTTTATCAACATCTACTTCAACCAGTTTACCTTCCCGGGTTAAAAACTTAACTGTTTTCTTTGGTTGTAACCTTGCCTTGTTGCGTAAAAAAGGGGTAAGCGCAATAAGGGCGGTTAATCCTATGGATGTCCAAACAAATTTCTTTCGTGTTAACATAAACTGTTACTCAATGCCTCACTGCATGGTTAAAAACTCCACAACCGGGTTATGTTAAATCCAATCAGGTATTCCCCATCGGCATAGTTGTTGTGATTGTACATGTTGTTCAACTGCGGGATAATATTGTAGTAGTTCGAAAAGAATACCTGAAAGGCGTGCGCGCTGGTATTAAACTCAAAACCAAAAGCCACATTAGGATTAGGATTATTATTGGTGTGCTTGGTAAGGGGCTGATCATAATTAACGATGAATACTGTACCCGGAGTTAGTTTATACCTTCCTGAAAAAGAAACCGCGATATGGTCGTTTTTCATATCACTTTGCACATTGCCTTCATTATCCAGGTAGCCCTCAACGGCATTAAAATGCGAGATACTTGGCGATACCTGTACTGAGAAATTATCGGTAACCTTGTGGGCAATAATAAGCTGATTGAAATAACTCAGCCGGTCGGTACCCTTGGCAAAGTTGGAAGCATCCCGGGTATCAATGGCTACATTGCCGAAGTAGGTAATGCTCACCGGTGATCCGCCCGATTTCACCTGCTTCAGAATGGCGTACTTGGCGTTGAAATCCCACGTTAGGTTTATTTTACTAAAACCAAACCCAACAATAAGTTTCTCCATCGGTACAT
>JBKBOE010000088.1:0-8375 GCA_046294915.1 Cyclobacteriaceae bacterium
TTTGGGAGAGCCCTGACGAGCCGTTGGCTGTCAGGGTGCTGACCTTGCGTCAGCATAAGTCGTTGCCTATTTTTTATCCAAACCTTCCCGGTTACCGGGAAGGTTTTTTTATGCCTTTTACCTTCCGAAAAGAGGTTTTATATTTCAATAAAATTCCCTGACTGTTGTGTGAAGAAGACTGCACTACTCCTATCAATAGCATTCATAGCACTTGTAGTAACGGGTTTAATTCTTTATTATAAATTCTTCCAACGCAATACGTTAAGTGTATGGCAGATAATTCCAGAACATGCCATCGTAGTCTATGAATCAGGGGAATGCAAATCATGTCTGGCTAAAATCCATGAAAACCCATTATGGATGTCGTTTAAGGAAATTCTTTTTAAGAGGGGGAGTGATGCTACTCTTCAGGGAAAAATTCTGCAAGACATTACAGGTAGTTATAATTGGTTTACTTCTTTACATCTGACTCAACGAAATGATTTTGACCTGGTTTTTTACTTGCCAGATGCAATTGGTTTTAAAGATAAAACTGAGCAATGGACAGCATCTTCTGATTTTAATGTGGAAACACATGAGTATTCAGGCTTTCCAATCTATGAGTTGAGAGTAAGCAACCAGATTTTTTCCTGGACGTTTGTCGAAAATATTTGGATTGGCAGCTTTACTTCATTTTTAATTGAAGATGTTATCCGAACGTTTAAATCAGATGGAGCACTAAGCTTTGATAAACGCTTAGAGGCGGCTAGAAAACTTCCGGTTGTACGAAATGATTTAGGCAATATTTATATCCGATATGAAGGATTAAATGCCCTAATGGCCAGTTTTCTTCAGGATGGATCAGGTGTACATGCGATTGTTGGTAATTCCGGTCTGTTAGATATTAAGCCTGGTACAGCATTGAATCTAAATGGGTTTTCTTTGACCGATAATTCAAATAGCACCTCTTTACTGGGCTATTTCATAGCGCAAAATCCAGTTCCCTTTTCGCATAAGCGATTTGTTTCAAATCGAGCGTTGGTTGTAGCAAACTATGGAGTTGATCAGGGTGAAGCATTCCTTAGAAGCTTACCTCTATCAAAAGAGAGCAAGGTACAGGACTCGTTAATTTCATTAGTCCCCATTCAAATTCAAGAATTGTTTTCAGCCTTAGGTAAAGAAATTTCGGTTTGCCTGTTTGAGAGGCGAAAATCAGAGCTTGCAAAGATTGTACTGTTTGATGCTGCTGAAACGGGTGTGTGGGCAAAAGCGTTTGATTTGCTTTCGCGGGCTACTGAAAGCGGAGATTCTTTGTATGTGGAGACATATGCATCCTACGAATTCAGAAAAATTGATATTAAGGATCTTCCCGGTAAACTATTCCGTCCGTTGGTATCAGGGTTTGATCAGACCTATTACACACTGCTGGGTAATACATTTATTCTTGCCGAATATCCGGCTGACCTGAAACGTTTTTTGGATGATATTGAACAAGAAGAAGTCTGGAGTAAGTCTGTTTCAACCAATCAGTTTCTTGAATCTACTTTACTGGAATCGAATATTGGGCTTTACTTTAATATACCCTTGCTTAAAAATGCGCTTGTTCAACGGCTAGCTCCTACATGGAAGACTTATTTTTCTGAACATCCAGAAATATTGAGCCGACCAAGTGCCGGGGCCATTCAATTCAGTAATCTGAACGGAATGTTCTATACGCATGCTATCCTTCTGCCTGGTAATGGCGACCTCTTTTCTGCTCCAGATAAGCCGGTTAAGCAACGAGTTCAATCTCTCATGGGCTCGGTTATTAAATCCCCATTATTTACAGTTCGGAATCACATCACTAAGCAGTACGATGTGGTTTTTCAGGACTCGTTAAGAAATCTTTGCTATTTTTCTGCCGATGGAAAGATTCAGTGGACTATTCCAGTAGAGGGCATTGTTACCGGTTCAATCAATCAAATTGATTATTTTAATAACGGGAAACTTCAGTTGTTTTTCGTTACACCCGGAAGACTTCATGTAATTGACCGGCTAGGAAATTATGTTTCTCCTTTTCCTGTTTCAATTCCTGTTGAGAACCCTGAGTTTGTTAATGTTATTGATTACGATAACAGCAAACGATATCGGTATATCCTGTCCGACCAAATGGGAAAAGTCTGGATGTTTGACAAGCAAGGTAAGTTGCTTGATGGATGGAGGCCCAGGTTGGTCGATGGAAAACCAATTGGTGCACCACGCCACTATCGCATTCAGGGAAAAGATTTTATTGTAATGGTGAGGCAGGATGGGCAGGTGCACATTATGAACCGAAAAGGTGAGTTTGTTAAAGGATTTCCGCTTGCGCTTGACGTACGACCTTCGGGGTCTTACTATTTTGAACCGGGTAAAAATCTGGCGGGTTCGGTGTTCACCTGCATTTCCAAGGATGGTATCCGAATCCGCTTTACCGCAGAGGGAAAGATACTCAGTCGTGAACAACTGGTTAAGTCAACCGTGAGTGATCAATTCAGTTTAATTGAAGAGAAGGTTGCAAATGGCTATGTGATTGCCCGCCAAAGTGCAAAACGGTTAACCCTGTTCGATGATGATGGTCGCGAAATGGTTGTTAATGATTACGTTGGGATGAACCGATTGCACATCCAGTATTATGATTTTGGCTCCGGTAAATTGTTTTGTGTTGTTACCGATCTGGATCAGGGGTTGAGTTATTTGTATGATGGGAATGGTAATTCGATAACACCTGCACCTGTTGATGCCTCATCGGTTGCAATAAGTTGGGAGGCAGGTATAAAACTTTATTCTGCGGACGGAAAGCTAGTGACAATGGAAGTGTTTTAGTTCAGTTTACTTCCCCCTCATTTTCTCCAGTTGTCCCCACATTTCATCCGGTATCATTTCAAGATGACTAAACTCACCGCCATTTCTTAGCCACTCACCTCCATCGATAGTGATTACTTCGCCATTGATGTATGCGGAGTAATCGGACATCAGGTAAGCGGCCAGGTTAGCCAACTCCTGGTGTTCGCCAACGCGCTTAAGCGGAATTCGTTCAGCCGGATCAAATTTTTTTACCAGTTCACCGGGAAGTAGCCTGCTCCAGGCTCCCTGGGTAGGGAATGGCCCAGGGGCAATGGCGTTGCTACGGATTTTATATTTTGCCCACTCTACCGCCAGCGACCGGGTAAGTGCCAGCACGCCAGCCTTGCCACATGCTGAAGGAACAACATAACCGGAGCCTGTCCAGGCATAGGTAGTAACAATGTTCAGAAACACCCCCGGCTGCTTTTTGGCAATCCAGTTTTTGCCAGCAACCAGTGTGGTGTAGTAGGTGCCTTTCAAAACAATGTCAACCACAATATCGAATGCGCGATGGGACAATCGTTCTGTTGGGCTTATAAAATTTCCTGCTGCATTGTTTACTACACCATAGATTTGCCCGAAAGATGCTTCAGCCTGCCGTATCACATTTTCGATCTCCTCATATTTCCGTACATCGCAGGGTACTGCCAGCACTTCTCCGCCTGTCTCATTCATCAGTTCATCAGCCGCTTGGTTAATTACTTCTGTTTTACGACTGGTTATAACCAGATTTGCACCCAGTTCGAGCATGTATTTTCCCATAGAGCGGCCCAGGCCGGTGCCACCTCCGGTTATAATAATGGTTTTATTTTTCAGTGAATCGGGTTTAAGCATACCTTCCATAACGATTAAAGTTTTGCTTTAAATTAACAGAATCCCTTCAGGTTGATGCCGGTAACGACTTTTATTTCCACCGATTCTTTCGATATTTACCAAACCATTTTTTAACCTTATGAACCGTACAATCACTTTTCTTATTGCTTTGCCTTTTTTTCTTTCTTCCTGCATTGTTACCAAGAAGAAATATGATGACATGCTGGCGCAAAAAGTGAAGCTGGAGGCTGACCTGGCGGAGCGCAATCAGCAACTGGATGATGCCAGTAAAGAGCTTACCAGGCTGGGTGAGCAAGTAAAATTACTGGCAGCTGATACGACCAGTCTTAGCGCTGACCTGCAATCAAAATCGGCCCGGTTAGCTGAATTAAATCAGGAATACGATAAACTTAACGCGTACTACAAAAATCTTCTTACCAGCAGCGGCAAACTAAACCGCGATATGGCCCAGCAGCAAGAACAATTATTAGCCATTCAAAACAGCCTTGAAAGAACGCGCAAAATGAACGATTCGCTGAGCACGAGCTTGTCGGAACGGGAGAAGAAGGTAAGGGAGCTTGAAACGGTTTTAGCGGCTAAGGACAAAGCGGTAAATGATCTGAAGAATAAAATTTCAAATGCCTTGCTCAACTTTAAAGAAAATGATCTTACCGTGAATGTTAAAAATGGCAAGGTTTACGTTTCGCTTGCTGAGCAACTGCTCTTCGCTTCAGGAAGTACCGAAGTTGATGCCAAGGGAGTAACTGCACTACAGCAACTGGCTAAGGCCATTAAGGATCAACGCGACATAAACATTATGGTTGAAGGCCATACCGACAATGTGCCGGTTTCTAAAAAATCGCAATACATGCAGGATAACTGGGATTTGAGCGTTATGCGTGCCACCGCTATTACAAAAATTCTTACCCGGGCCGGGGTATCTCCGAAACAGATTACCGCTTCGGGCCGGGGAGAGTTTACGCCATTAGCCGCTAACGACACACCCCAAAACAAACAAAAAAACAGGCGCACGGAAATTATCATTACGCCTAACCTGGATGAACTTTTCAGAATACTTGAAACCAATTAAGAAAAACTATGGGAAGGTTACTCTACATTTTTATTATCATCATTGATGTACTGGCCATTATCGATGTATGGCAGCGGGAATCATCTATGGAAAAGCGTTTGTTATGGATTGTGATTATTCTTGTGTTGCCACTTCTGGGTCCAGTTGCCTGGTACCTGGTTAGCCGCAAAATCATAAACCTCTGAAAAGCAAAATGCCCGGCATCTGCCGGGCATTTTGCTGTGTTACCGCAACTGCGGATTAATCCTTAAGGACCACGGCATCAATATTTTTTTGTTTTACCAGGGCATTGAATGCCGGAATATCTTCTTTGAAGATTTTGTTCAGGGCATTAAGGTGTTTATCAATTTCGGCTGTAATCTCCTTTTTAAACTCCACCATCTGGTCGGTAGGCCGGCTGTTACCTGCGCCAGCCAACGAGTTAAGGTGGGCGAGTTTGTTATTGAGGCGTATCGGGAAGTTGAGCGGATCCTGTCCGCTGCGGTTTTTGGTTTGATACAAGGCTTCCTCGATGGCCTTCATGCCATCCTGAATGGTTTTGGCTTTATCGAGCACTTCCTTCATGGCTTCTTTCTGGTCTTTAATCGGGTCAATAGCGCGGTTAATCTGTTCGCGGGCCTGCCGTATCTTTTTAATGGCCACATGGGTTTCGCTTACTTTGGCAAGCACTTCCTGCACAAAGTCAAACTGGGCTTTCAGGTCAGCATCGGAAGCGGTTGACCGCGGATCTTTCAGAATTTCAAAATCCGTTTCCATGGATTTTCCATTAACCGTAAGCCTTACTTTGTAGGTTCCGGGTAAAGCACGCGGGCCATTCAGTGAGGCTGCCCACAGGATCATGCCGTCAAACGATTCGGCATTGGGGTAGCGCATGTTCCAGTTAAAGCGGTTCATGCCCGGTTGCTTCAGTGTTAGTTTTTCTTCTTTAGCTTTAAGGTCGGGCTTGGTTGAAAATTTCTTAATCAGTTTGCCATCTGCCTGTAGAAACTCCAGGCTTACCTGGGCCTTAGTGGTGTCCTTCAGGTAGTAATGAACCATAACACCACCGGGATGGTTTTGGCCGGCTGTTTTTGGTGCACGCCCGAAACTGAAGGCGGGGCCCATGCGATAACTGGGCATGGGTTTAAAAAGGTAGGAATCGGCCGTAGCCACCTGGTCGGTTAACTGATGCAGCGGAGTAAGGTCATCAATGAGCCAGAAACTTCTTCCCTGCGTGGCGGCAATCAGGTTATCATTTTTTATGGTAAGGTCGGTAATGGGTACGATAGGCAGGTTAAGCTGAAAGGATTTCCAGCTGGCTCCATCATCGAACGATATGTACATGCCTGATTCGGTACCGGCATAGAGTAGGCCTTTGCGCTTAGGGTCGGCACGGAGTACACGGGTGAAGTGGCCGGGATCAATGCCTGCAGTAATCTTCGTCCAGGTTTTGCCATAGTCTTTCGATTTGTACAGGTAGGGCTGGTAGTCGCCCAGTTTGTAGCGGGTGCCGGCAATGTAAATACCGCCTTTCTGGTGTGCATCAAACTCCACGCTGTTAATCATCATCCACTCGGGCATATCTTTGGGAGTAACATTTTTCCATTCTTTGCCTCCATCGGTGGTAACATGAATGAGACCGTCATCCGATCCGGCTACGATAAAATCTTTTTCGTAGGGCGATTCACCGGCAGCGAAAATGGTGCAGTAATATTCTACGCTGGTATTGTCCTTTGTGATGGGCCCGCCCGAAGGGCCAAGTTTTGATTTATCGTTGCGGGTAAGGTCGGGGCTGATGGTCTCCCACGATTGCCCGCCATTGTAAGTTACGTGTACGTGGTTAGAGGTAGTGTACAGTTTTTTCGGATTGTGGGGTGAGAAGAAAATCGGGAAGTTCCATTGAAAGCGGTACTTCATGTCTTCGGCCCCGTGGCCCATTGGGTTGTTGGGCCACACGTTAACGGCCCGGCTTTCATTGGTGCGATGGTTTAACATCTGCAGTAAACCGCCATAGTTTCCGCCATAAACAACATCAAGGTCAGTAGGGTCAGGCGCCAGATGGCCGCTTTCACTGCCAGCCGATACTTCCCAATCGCTTTCGGTAATGGCAAAGCCATCGGTGCGGTGGTAGATGCGAACAGTGCTGTTATCTTGCTGGGCTCCGTAAATGCGATAAGGAAAAGCATTATCGGTAGTTACGCGATAAAACTGGGCGGTAGGCTGGTTCATGTAGGTAGTCCAGTTTTCGCCACCATCAAAACTCACCTGGGCACCCCCATCATCGGCAATAATCATTCGTTGATTGTCTTCGGGTGCAATCCATAAGTCGTGGTGGTCGCCATGGGGTGCATTAAACGACTGGAAGGTGCGTCCTCCGTCTTTGGAGCGGTGGTACGATACATTGACTACATACACCATGTCTTCATCTTTTGTATCGGCATAAATGCGGGTATAATACCAGGCGCGCTGGCGCAGGTTGCGGTCGTCATTCATTTTGCGCCAGGTTTTACCGGCATCATCGCTGCGGTAAACACCGCCATTTTCATTTTCAATAATGGCGTAAACGCGGTTGGAATTTAGCGGTGAAACGCTGATTCCCGAAATACCCCAGGTGCCTTTGGGCAGTCCTTCGTTTTGTGCAATGTTGGTCCAGGTATCTCCGCCATCAGTACTTTTCCACAGGGCTGAGCCTTCGCCACCGCTTTCCAGGCTGTAGGGTGTTCTGCGGATGCGCCATGTGGAGGCGTACATTGTGCGGGGGTTGTTTGGATCGAAGCACAGGTCAACAGCTCCGGCATCGGCATTGGCAAATAGTGTACGCTTCCAGGTTTTTCCTCCATCTGTAGATTTGTAAACACCCCGTTCATCGGAAGATTTAAAGAGATCGCCCAGCACGGCAGCATAAACGATGTCGGGATTTTTGGGGTGGATACGAACACGCGGTATATGCCTTGAATCTTTCAATCCAATGTGCGTCCAGGTTTTTCCGGCATCTACCGATTTCCACATGCCATAGCCATACGACACGTTTCCGCGCACGGTTTTTTCGCCACCGCCAACATAGATCACATTATTGTCCCATTCGCTCACGGCAACAGCGCCAATGGATCCGCCAAAGAATCCGTCTGAAATATTTTCCCAGGTATTACCGGCATCGGTGGTACGCCATACCCCGCCACCGGTTGCTCCGAAATAGAACAAGTTTGCTTTGCCGGGTACACCGGTAACGGCTGCAGAACGGCCACCGCGGTAGGGGCCAATGCTTCGCCACTCCAGTGCCTGGTAAAGTTTCTGGTCGTAGGAGGTAGTTGTCTGTGAAGTAACGGGTTTCTTTTGCGCGTTCAGAACCGGCCAGAAGGCCACTAGACACGCCACGAGGAGGTAATGTTTTTTCATAGGGTATGATTTAGGCTGTGAGATTAGGCTTAAGTTATCAAATGGCCTTGAACTTTTCTATCAGTGGCAGATAAAGCTTCGTAATTGCTACTTTCGATTTTGAGTTTGGCGAAAGACCTCTATTTTCAGGGAAATTTTACCTATGCAACCTGGCGACTTGCGGAAGCTTTTCAGTATTCCGGTTATCGTAGCGGCCCTCGGCTATTTTGTTGATATCTATGATTTGCTGTTGTTCAGCATTGTTCGTATTCCCAGC
>JBKBOE010000089.1:0-7859 GCA_046294915.1 Cyclobacteriaceae bacterium
GCTGATTGGAAGGTGGTGTATTACGAAATGTTAACCACGAAAGCAGAAGCTTACAAAAGGGAGCGGGAGGTAAAATCGTGGAAGAGCCGGAAGCGTGTAGAGCAGTTAATAGCTGGTTCAGGGCATCCCGCCTGAAGGCGGGAGGGTCGGGGGTTCGAATCCCTCAGCTCCCACAATTTTAAAGTCTCTCAAAGCGGGAGACTTTTTTTATGCAAGCGATATTTTACATTCTGTATTCCTCATCAGCCGGCAAGTATTACCTGGGCCATACGACAGAAGAATTAGGAGAGCGAGTGAGGAAACACAACACCCACCACAAGGGTTTTACGGGGAAGTACGCTGATTGGAAGGTGGTGTATTACGAAATGTTAACCACGAAAGCAGAAGCTTACAAAAGGGAGCGGGAGGTAAAATCATGGAAGAGCCGGAAGCGGGTGGAGTTTTCATCTTTTCCTTGCTCGTCTGGCAGACCGTACTTGAATGCCGATTTTTTTCAACCGATCTGATTCTTCTCTACAAACTCTTTAAAGCTCTTACGGTACGAATCGCTTATCGGCAGCATGGAATGCCCAATCTGTACTTCGTTTTTGTGGATGGAGTCGATGGCCTTGCTGTTTACAATAAATGAATTGTGGATGCGAATGAAGGAGTCAGCCGGAAGTTGCTCTTCCAGGTGTTTCATCCGCTGTAGGGTGGTAATTTTTTGTTGCCGTGTGTGGATGGTAACATAATCTTTTAACCCTTCTATATAAAGGATGTCATTGAAAACCACTTTTACCAGCTTGGTGCCGTCTTTTACAAAAACAAAGGGCTTTGATTCCGGTTGTTCAGGCGTGGCTGGCGATATCATGACCTGTGATGCCGGCATTCTGGCACTGGCTTTTTCTGCCGCCTTCAAAAAGCGCTCAAAGGTTACCGGCTTAAGCAGGTAGTCCACCACATCCAGTTCGTAGCCCTCCAGCGCAAATTCCGAATAGGCCGTTGTAAAAATAACCATTGGCTTATTGGGGAGAATTTTTAATAAGGTGATGCCGGTAATTTCGGGCATCTGAATATCCAGAAAGATCAAATCAACCGGGTTTTTCTTCAATGCCTCCATAGCTTTCATGGCGTTTGGGCACACTTCAACCAGGTTGAGGTAAGGCACTTTTTTTACGTACTCTACCATGAGGTTACGGGCCAGCGGCTCGTCTTCAACAATCAGGCAATCAATTTTTCTCAATTCAGGGTAATGTTGAGTTGTACAGCATACCGGTCGGGCTTGTCTTCTATTGTTAATTCGTATTGCCCGGGGTAACTCAACTCCAGCCTGCGCTGCACATTCTGCAAACCAATTCCCGACTTTCCTTCTTTTGTATCTTTTGCCGCAGGCAACTTGCTGTTCTCCACCCGGTAAACACATTGGCTGCCATTTAGCTTAACCGACACATTAATCCAGGCATCGGTACTGTGGTTGTTTACCCCGTGCTTAAATGCATTTTCAAGAAAGGTAATAAAAATTAAGGGTGCAATCTGCTGGTTGTCGGTATTTCCTTCAATAGCAAACCGGATGGGTACCTGGTTATTCAGCCGCAGTTGTTCCAGGCTGATGTAGTTTTTCATGTACTCAATTTCCTTGTTCAGCGGCACCTTAGGGTGGTTTGATTCGTAAATCATGTACCGCATCATCTGCGAAAGTTTTTCAATAACGGTGGTAGTATTATCAGATTTGGAATAGGCCAGGTAGTACAGGTTGTTGAGTGTATTAAATAAAAAGTGAGGGTTGATTTGTGCTTTCAGGAAATTCAGCTCAGCCATCAGCCGTTCATTTTCAATTTCCTTTTTCCGGGCCTCCAGTTCAAACCAATCGGCTGCAAAGCGCAACATGCTTACAAACACGGTAATAAACAGGTTTATGGCCACTACCTGCACCACAAACATGGTGGAGAAAAAGTAATCAGAGCGGGGCGAACCCTCCACCATCTGTCGCTGTACGTATATCCGCAGAAACACCAGCAGGGCAAATGGCAAAGCGAACTCAATCAGGTATTTCCAGATACGTTTATTCTTTATAAAGCGAGGAAGAAAAATGAAATAGTTGAGATAAGCGATAGCAAACGTAAAGGCGAATTGTACACCTGCAAAAGCAAGTGCATTATTCCAGTCGTAGCCCCTGCGCTGTTGGTAAAAACTGATCTGATACAGATTAAACGACAGGTAAATGCACCAGAATATGATGTGCAGCAATGTAAGCCGGTGTCGTTGAAAAAGGTTTTGCATACCTGGTATAGAACGAACAAAAGTAACGGATTGCTTCCCTCCACCGTTTGAAAAGCTTGGCTTTTTCGACCAGTTGGGAAAACCGTTCGATTGATAAGTTGTTTCGAAAATTGGTATGCTTTTATGCCCGTTTGTCGATATGATGAGGCCGGCCGTCTAATACCTGTCTGTTTGCTGAACAATCCATGCAGTTTTGCAGTCTATAACAAGTGAAAACGATCAGACATCCGATCATGAAGCGATTTTTTTTATTCATTGTTAGCTTTTTCATATTCTTCGGCCTGCAGGCACAGGTTGAAAAACCAAAGGGCAACAACAAGATTTCCGGAACGGTAATTGATGCCGCCACAAAACAACCGGTAGAATTTGCTACGGTAGCGTTAACGGATGCCGAAGGTAAGGTTATTGATGGAGCTGTTGCCGATGAGAAAGGTAAGTTCACCATAGCCAGGCTGGGTGCCGGAAGTTATACGGTAAGCATTTCGTTTATCGGATATGAAACCCGGTCTATTCCGGTATCCATCGATAAAAAAGACATTGACCTGGGCCCGATAGCGTTTAATGAAGAAGCCTCTGTTTTGAACGAAGTGGTTGTGGAAGGCCAGCGTGCCCTGATTGAAGAGCGTGTTGACCGCACCGTTTATAATGCCGAGAATGACGCCACCACAAAAGGAGGCGATGCTACGGATGTGCTGCGAAGGGTGCCCATGCTGAATGTTGACCTGGACGGCAACGTTTCGCTGCGGGGGAACTCAAACATCCTGGTGCTCATCAATAACAAGCCTTCCACCATTACCGCCAGCAGCGTAGCCGATGCATTGAAGCAAATCCCTGCCGACCAGATTAAATCCGTTGAGGTGATCACTTCACCTTCGGCTAAGTACGATGCCGAGGGTTCGTCCGGTATCATTAACATTATTACCAAAAAGAACACACTCGAAGGGCTGACCCTTAATGTGGATGCCGGTGTTGGATACCGCGGGTCGAACCTCGGATTAAATGGAGCCTACCGCAAACGTAAAATGGGTTTTTCGCTGGGCGGCTTTGGCCGTGCCAACTACAATACCACGGGGAGTTTTGAAAACCGTCAACTCACACAGGATACCATTCTGAACATCCAACGGGCTGATACCCGCAACAATAACCTGTTTGGCCGCTATACCTTAGGCTGGGACTATGATATTGACAAATACAACTACCTGGCGGCTTCCGTTCGGTATGGCGTGCGCAATGGAGCGAGTTACCAGGATGACCTGGAAACCCTTTCGGAGGTAAACGGCATTCAAACCCGGTACGACCGCGCCAATGTTACTACCATTGATAACTCGGGTACGGTTGACCTTACCCTGGATTACACCCGCACCTTCGAAAAGCCTTCCAAAGAATTCAGCATTTCAACCCAATACAGTCTGAATAACCGAACCAATGATTTTACCAATACCTCGTTCGATGATAACGACATCGTTGACTTCAGGCGGAGGAACGACAACAAGAGCTTTAATCAGGAAGTAACCCTGCAAGCAGACTACCAAACGCCCATCGGCAACAAGCAGTTAATTGAAATGGGGGCCAAGGAAATCATGCGGAAAGTGTCGAGCGATTATCAGAGCTACCGAGCGGTGGGTCCCGATGGCGAATACATTCCGGAAACAACCACTAACGCGGGCAACATCTTTAACTACGATCAGGATGTTACAGCCGGGTACGTTTCGTATACGGTAACCCTGCCAAAAGCCTATAGTTTAAAGGCCGGTGGTCGTTATGAATATACCCGTATAGATGCCAATTTTCAGAACGATCCGGAGGATCCGTCCCTTGCCGATAAGGAAATACCTTCATACGGTGTATTTGTGCCGAGTGTTAATCTTTCCAAGCGCTTAAAGAACAACAACACCATCAAAGCAGCCTATAACCGCAGGATAAGGCGGCCTTCCATCCAGTTTTTGAATCCCAACATTCAAAACCCTAATCCGCTTTTCCTCACCATCGGTAATCCGTATCTCGATCCGGAATTGACCGACAACTATGAGCTGTCCTACAGTGCCAGCATCAAAGGCACCTATCTGAATTTCTCTTCCTTCTTCCGGAACACCACCGATGCTATACAAGGTGTCCGCCAGGCAAAGGGCGATACGATTATTACCACCTACCAGAATATTGGCGAGGAGAAAGCGCTGGGCTTCAGCGTTTTTGGAAATGTAATGGTGGGCAAGTTAACACTGGGCGGTGGTGGCGATGTGTACTACGCCATGCTCGATAACAATCTGGCCGATCCGCTGTTTGCAGCCAGCAACCAGGGTTGGGTTCCCAGCGGCCGGTTGTTTGGTAATTACAAGATTAATGACCGCTGGTCGTTACAGGCGTTTGGTTTTTACCGGGGCCGGCAGGTAAGTCTGCAAGGTTACCAGGGGGGCTTCGGTACTTACAGCCTTGCCATTCGTAAAGACTTCAAAGATAAAAAAGGCGGGTTCGGTATTGGCTTTGAAAACTTCTTTACCCCTCAGTTCAGAATAAAAGGTGTAACCGAAACGCCTTCCATTCAGCAAACCAACCTCAACATCCGTGATGTGTTCAGTATTCGCATAAACTTTAACTACCGGTTTGGTAAAATGAGTTATGACAACCAGCCCCGCAAGAGGCGCTCGGTAAACAACGATGATTTAAAGGAAGGCAGTGGTGGCGACATGGATGGTGGGATGCCGCAGGGCCAGAATGGGCAGCAGCGTGGAGGAGGATTTACCGGTGGGGTACGCCCCACAGTTCAGCCGGTGAAAAAGGAAGCCGCACCTGCCGATTCAACCGTTGTTCCTGTGGATGCCACGGGCACCTGGACTTACACGGTAGAAGGCGGTCAGCAATCTTCAGGAGGTAAACTGGTAATTACCAACACCAATGGTACCTGGGGTGGAACCATTAAAAGCGACCGCATGCCGCAGGAAGCCACCCTCACCTCCGTTACGGTAACCGGTAACACTATTGTTTTCACCTATGTACTCAATTTTGGTGGTAACGAAGTAACCATAACCGTTGATGCGGTTATTACAGGCGATACGATGGAGGGTACCATGAGTTTCGGGCAATTCAGAACGGTACCTATAAAAGCGACCCGTAACAAATAATTTCTTTTATAGGTTAGGTTAGAGGCCCCGGTTTTGCCGGGGTTTCTTTTTTATCCTAAAACTATACTGTAACAGCAGGATTATTTTTAAAAGCCCATAGAACAGGCCTGTTACAAAAATTTATTCTTTTTTTCGTCCCTCAACATTTCTGGAAAACCCATTTTTCTGGAGAGGGCATTAACCGCCATTACAATCCGTTTTGTTTTTGTACCCGATGTTTTGGCGCTGTCAATCCATTTACTGAAGTAGCGTTGATGGCCGGGAGCCAACGTTTTAAAAAAGGCAGAGGCTGATGGATCATCTTTGATGCAGGCCATAAAGTCAGCATTCATCATGAATTTACTTTCATCCAATTCCAGCATCACCTTTAATTTGTCGCCATGTTTTTTACCAGTGCCTTTTCGCATGGTAGCGTTAAAGGGAATAATGAATTTTCCATCGCCCATCGGGATTAAAGCAATTTGTTTGATGGTGAATTGATCCAGTTTTCCCTTTACCCGAAAGGATGTTTTGGTGTCCGGCTTTAGCTTTTTGGCTTGCACAGCGCTGATTTCGACATAACTCCAGCCGGTTTTCTCGCCCTTTTTATCAAAACGGTGTATAGTGGTGGTGAAGGTGATCATGATAAAAGATTGTATCTACAACTATTGTATTAATTTTGGTCGAGTAAAGCATCCACCGTATGGCTTCCATCGAAAGTGAAGTTAAACAGGAAAAATTTCAAAGTGAATTTCAGAAGGCATCCGTAAACATTTTGTTTACCGGAAGCTGGCTGTATAACCTGAATGCCACCTTTCTGAAAGAATTTGATGTTACGCCTGAACAGTTTAATGTGCTCCGCATTTTACGGGGCAGCCATCCTCAACCCTTAATGCTGGCCGATATCACCTGCCGCATGATTGATAAGAACAGTAACGCTACACGACTGGTAGAGAAACTTCGTGTAAAGGGTTTGGTAAAACGTGAAATCTGCAAGAACAACCGCAGGCAGGTGGACATTAGTATTACGGAGAAGGGGATGAACCTGTTAACTAAAATTGATCGTAAATCAGAAGCCTGGCAAAAGGCCTTTAAGAACCTGACTAAAGCTGAAGCTCAACAGCTAAATCAGTTGCTGGATAAATTGCGTGGCTGATTTCTATTCTGACCGTAACGTTTCAGCTGGATTGGTTAATGCAGTTTTTATGGTTTGAGAAGCAATAGCAGCAAGCCCGGTTCCCATCAACACAAGAGTGCTCACCAGCACATCCCACAGCGTAAGGCTTACACTATAGTATTGAATGTGTGGCATAACCAGGTGTAATAGAAAGGCGGTCACGGGTGCCCCTATCACAATGGCCAACAGCATAAGTTTTAGATAATCCTTAGAGAGCAAATACGTGAGGTTGTAAACCGTTGCACCCATAACTTTGCGTATGCTTACTTCTTTGGCTCGTGTTTCTGAGGTATATACTACCATTCCCAACATTCCCAACAGGGAAATGGTAATAGCAAGTATGCCTAAAAAGCCAATGATCTTGATGAGCGTACGATACATGCTATAGGCTTCATGCAGATCATCTTCAAAGAAGTGCGCTTCCATTTTGCGTTCACTGATATTCTTCCAATAATCTTCCAATTGGCTGAATATCGTGTTTGGACTATTTGAATGAATACGTAGATGCGCGTAGGTATAGTGAAGTGGGTTGTGCCGAAATAGAAATTTATCGATGGGGAAGCGAAGCGGTGCATAATGAAAATTTTTAATTACACCTATAATTTCTAATGTGGTTCCGTCCACGTTAAAGGTCTGTCCGATGGCATCTACCGGTTGCCCCAGCTGATAGGATTTTAAAAATTCTTCATTCACGATAATGAACCGTTCGTGTTGCCAGTGTTCCTCGGGAAAGTTTCTGCCGGCCAGAAGCGTGAGGCCAAACATTGGAAGGTAGTTAGGATCAACAAATACTTGTGAAACCTCCAGTGAATCATTCGATGATTTTTTGATCCATGATGTTGAATAGCCCAAGCCGAGTATATCGGAAGCAAAGGTTACTGATTGTACTGATGCAAGGGGTGAAAATGCTGTGTGCAATCGTTCCGGGCTTGTATCCTGAAGCGGTACGTTTATAATATTGGTTTTATGGAAACCAAAATCGAAGCCCATAGAGTAGTGATACTGCCGGCTAAACACTACCAAGGCAAGGATGAATCCAAAAGACAAAGCAAATTGAAAAACCGTGAGCACTTTTCTTACCCGCATAGCGGATGAACGTCCGGGAGTTTTATTTTTCAGTGCCTGGATAGGGTTGAGCCCACCAAAATAAATTGCAGGAAATACGCCTGCAATAATTCCCGTACCGAGTGCAAAAAGCATAAACCATAAAATAGTTTTTGGCGTCAGGCTTAGATCAAGTGAAGAGGAGGCCACCAGCATGGATTGAAACTCAGCCCGCGCCAGTATGAAGATGAGTACACTCACCCCCAGTGCGAAAAATGTAA
>JBKBOE010000090.1:0-7463 GCA_046294915.1 Cyclobacteriaceae bacterium
AAAAACAAAACGGGTTTTACCAGAAGTACTAATACACGATTAAATTTACATCACCTATACGAAAAGAAACCTCCAGTGATGCTTGTTTCCACAAACTTTACAGCATTTTACAGTAAAAACCTGAACCAAAAAACAATGTATAATTTGTGCTAACAATTTTAAAAATGAAGGCTTATTTTTAAAACTTAATCCCAGCGCAATTGAGGCGTAAACAAACTTATAAATGCAATTCCTTATGAAGGTAAAAATTTTCTATTCATTTATACTCCTGCTCGGACTGAGTTGCAATACCTCAGAAAAAAGTGGCAATCTGAGTAAAGAAGTTCTTCGGCACGTGGATAATGAGGCTTATTTTTTTCAACTTTCACGGTCAGGTAACCCAAACATAAAAGCAAACTCAGAGGGCCCTTCAAGGTTCGAGGTGCGGGGTTACACTTGTACAGAGATTTTTAACTCCATTCAGTCGATTGCAGAAATTGAGCCGGCCCTAAGTGACTCGGTTCATTTAGCCGGAGTTTACGATGTACTCATGTACACCCACGATGGCAGTGAGGTGCCTTATGAAAAGCTGATAGCCGAATTGGCCAATGCCTGGCTGCTTAAACTCCGCAAAGAAGAAATAAACCGAAAGGTTATTATGCTTTCAGTAGCCCAACCGGTTAACCCGGAATCCTTAACCGAAAGGAATAAACTTACACTGGAAAACAGCATGCTTACCCTTGAAAATCCTTCGCTCGGATTTCTAGCCGAAAAACTTACCGAACAGTTGGTTAACCACTTTTCCACAAACCAGGATTCCCTATTCATTAAGGGAAAAATTCAAATTAACCTTAAGGAACCCTTATCGGTTAAAGAAGCTCTTTCCGGAAGCAAAATCCTTATAGATACAATAACCGTTAACCGATTAAAATATACGTTCGAAAAGTAAGTTGATATCCGGGCTTTATACAAAGCCCGGTTTTTTTCCATAATTACAATTTCACACACACATTCCTGGCTTCGGTAAAAAACCGAAGCGCTTCCCAGCCGCCTTCGCGCCCCACACCGCTTTGTTTCATGCCACCAAAGGGTGTGCGCAGATCGCGCAGCAGCCAGCAGTTTATCCAGATGATGCCGCTTTTCAGGCGGGCGGCCAACCGGTGAGCACGCCTGAGGTTTTCCGTCCACAGGGTGGCCGATAACCCGTAAGGGGTGCTGTTGGCGTAATCAATCACTTCGTCTTCGGTATCGAACGGCATAATGGTAACTACCGGCCCGAAGATTTCTTCCTGGTTGGTGCGGCATTTTTCATTTAGCCCGGTGATAACAGTAGGTTCAACAAAATATCCGCCCGAACAGCGGCCGTTAAGTTTTACCTGTTTTCCTCCGGTTAAAATTTTTCCACCTTCCTCCTGTGCCAGTGCTATGTAAGCAAGTACCTTGTTCATATGTGCCCCGGAAACAAGTGCGCCCACCCGTGTTTTTTCCTCCAGCGGATCGCCCACAACAAGTTCGCGGGTAAGTTTTACAAATTCAGTAACGAACCGGTTGTACACGCTGCGTTCAACAAAAATGCGCGAGCCGCACAGGCAAATCTCGCCCTGATTGGAAAAAGCTGCCTGAACGGAAGTGTGCACCGCTTGTTCAAAGTTGCAATCGGCAAACACAATGTTAGGATTTTTACCGCCCAGTTCCAGCGAAAGTTTTTTAAACATGGGTGCTGCCGTGGCTGCGATTTTTTTACCGGTAACCGTTCCGCCCGTAAATGAAATAGCCGGAATACCCGGATGTTCAATAATAGCCTGCCCGGCCTTTGGTCCGAGACCATGCACAATGTTGAGTACTCCTTTGGGCAAGCCCGCTTCGATGCACAACTGCGAAAACAGAAAGGCCGTCATCGGGGTAAGCTCCGAGGGTTTAGCCACCACGGTACAGCCCGCGGCAAGTGCCGGGGCTATCTTCCAGGTGAACAGGTACAGGGGCAGGTTCCAGGGTGAAATACATCCGGCAACACCTGCAGGCGAACGCAGCGTGTAGTTTACCGCTTCACTTCCGGTAATGTGCGCTTCAGATGCAAAATGTATGGCACCCGTGGCAAAAAAACGCATGTTGAGCGAGGCGCGCGGAATGTCCACGGCTCTGGCCAGTTTAACCGGTTTACCCTGGTCTGTACTTTCGGCAAGCGCCAGTTTATCGAGGTCGCGGTCGATCAAATCGGCAATTTTTTGCAGAATGGCCGAGCGCTTTTCAACGGGCATAGTGGCCCACGCATCAAACGCCTGTTGTGCGGCTTCAACGGCCTGGTTTACATCCGTTGCATCTGAGTCGGGCACCAGGCTATACACTTTTCCTTCGGCCGGATTGTAATTGTCGAGAAACGCTCCGGACACCGGTGCAACCAACTCGCCCTGTATGTAGTTCAGGATTTTTTGCATGTTACTTTTTCGTAATCTTAAACTCAACCCTGCGGTTCATTCTTCGGTGTTCTTCGGTGTCGTTCTTCACCAGCGGCTGCGCAGCGCCATAGCCTTTTCCGGTTATGCGCGAGCTGTGGATGCCGTTTTTAACCAGGTAATTTTTTACGGTTGTTACCCGCTGCTGCGACAGGGTAAGGAGTGCATTCGGGTTGCCCACGTTATCGGTGTGCCCGCTCAGTTCAATCTCCATAGCCGGATTATCGTTAAGTATCTGCACCAGCCTGTCCAGTTCGGGGTACGATTCGGGTTTCAGCAACGGGCGGCCCTGCTCAAAGAACACATTGTTTAACTGAATGGCCTCCCCGATTTCGATGGGCACCAGGTACAAATCTTTCTGTACCTCCGTATAGGTGCGCACATCCACCAGTTCAAGGTTTTCATTGACAGAAAGGTATCCTTTCGCCTTTGCATGCAACCCGTAATTAACGCCATAGGGCAGCGCTACGCGGTAATCACCAGTTGCCGGATTGGAAACGGCCTCACCGGTTTCTTTTCGTGTTGCCAGGTTTTCAAATACAATGCCGGCTTCCACCGGTTTTTTTGTTTTAGCGTTAAGCACTTTGCCTACTACCAGCACTACCGGGTCGGGTCTTATTACCTCGGGAAGTTTGATGCGCACAATGTCTGACTCACCGTATCCACCTGCATTGGTGCACAGGTAGGCATAGTCGCCCGATGCAGGTAAGGTATAATACGCATCAAATCCAAATGAATTGATTTCAGGACCCAGGTTTACGGGTGTGCTCCAGCGTGTCCAGGAATCATCGAGCCGTTTGCTCATAAAAATGTCCATATCGCCATAGCCCGGATGGCCATCCGAAGCAAAGTACAACGTCTTGCCATCGGCAGCCAGAAACGGAGATGCTTCGTTACCGTTCGTGTTAATGGAAGCGCCCAGGTTAATAGGTTCGCTCCACTTGCCTTGCGCGTTTTTAAGCGTTACAAAAATGTCTTTCTCCTCCGCGTTATCTTTGTAAAACAGGCTCTTCCTGTTTTTTGCAGCGAACAAAATGGCTTTGCCGTCAGCCGACTGGGTAGCCTCGAAGTAGCGATGCTCGTTTTCGTAGTACACACCCAGCGTGCCTTTACTGCGCCATCCGCCTACGGTGCGTTCAAACAATTCAAAATCGTTGCCGGTGGCCAGCAGTACGGTATTGTTATCCTGCCCGACTGCGGTGATGTTATTCACCTTCTCGGAATTGACAGGCTGCTGCATGTTTTTACTTTTACTCCACGAACTTCCATCGGGCGATGTGCTGTACCACACATCGGAGGCATCGTTTACACCGCCCAGGTTATCCGGACTGTTCTTGCGCGTGAAGAAAATCATTTTGCCGTCAACGGTAATGTTGGGGGTAACTTCATTGTACGGTGTATTCACCTCGGAACCAAGGTTTTCTTTTACGAGTCCGGCAGTAAGTTTATCCGGAAGATTAATCCGGGTGTGGCCGGCCAGCACAAAGTCATCAACGGCCATCTTCATTTTGGTGTAGGTAACAAACCCAAAACCTTTTCCATACCACGGCAGTGCTTTCATCCGGAATACTTCTTTGCCATTCACATAAAAAGTTAACTGGCCGCTTCGTTGTTCCATTCGCAGCAGGTTGGGTTTACCCATTCCGTTAATCCCATCTGTTTTCTTCCAGTCTTTCGCATCCGTACGCGTTTCATCCGATGCCCACACTTTGGCATAGCCGTTCAGCGAAACAACAAAGTTGTTGAGTTGTTTGCTGGCGGCATCGTACCCCCAGATAAAACCGAACCCGTTGTTATCGTTGCCATTCAGCTGGGTGAACTTCGCCTCCGCGGAAAAATCCTTATCGTAAAAAATTGCCGGAAAAAAGTAAGAGATCCATCCTCCATCGGGTGTATCAAACGCATAAACTCCATCTTTCACCAGAATGGAATTACCGTTGCCGGAGTAGGTGTACCAGCCCCGGTGATTGGAAGAAAAATCTTCCTGAATAAGAATTTTATGCTGGCTAAAAGCAGTGTGCGCATGGAGCGCTACAAACAGAATGGCAATGGTTTTATCAGGCCTCATGAATATCCTTTACAAGCTTCCGGTTCTTCCCCCATCTACCGGCAGGTTAATACCATTGATGTAGGCGGCTGCGGGTGAAGCAAGAAAAGCAATAGCCGCAGCCACTTCGCTTGCATAGCCAATTCGTCCGGCCGGAATTTCGGCTATCATTTCTTTTCGGATGTCGTCTTCTGCCTTTCCGGATTTTTCTGCTTTCGATTTTATCAGCCAATCCAGCCTGGCGGTTTGTGTAGCGCCCGGTAACACATTATTAACGGTTATCCCGTAAGGCGCCAGTTCCACCGAAAGGGTTTTTGCCCAATTGGCCACCGCCCCGCGGATGGTGTTGGAAACCCCCAGCCCGCGAATCGGAATTTTTACCGATGTTGAAATGATGTTAATGATGCGCCCATACTTTTCATTTTTCATAGAGGGTACAACCGCCTGGGTTACTATCTGGCTGCAGATGAGATGGCTGTTAAACGCAGCAATAAACTCCTCCGGTTTGGCATCAATGGCTAAGCCCCCGGGCGGGCCGCCTGTATTATTGACCAGGATGTGCACCACATGTTTTTGCATGTGTTCGCTGATTTTTCTCTTCACTTCGTCCGGATGGTTAAAGTCAACGGCCAGGTAGTGATGAAACTGGTGGCCAGAGTGATGCAACTCTCCCCACGTGTGCTTCAGTTTCTGTTCATCACGCGCAATCAGGGTAACTGAGGCCCCAAGCTGGGCCAGTTCCATTGCCGCAGCCTTGCCTATACCCTGGGTGCTGCCGCATACAATCGCCTGTTTTCCGCTTAAATCAAGATTCATGAAGGGATTTAAAAATTGAAATGCCCGGTTGATGTGTTTAACCTGATGCCGCTCCTTTCTTACTAAACCATTTGCAGGCGGTCATCAGCAGGGTTAAATTAGCAAACTTCATTTAAACCATAAAACCATGGCCATCCGCAGACCTTTCAATTTAAAGCAATGGATTCAGGAAAACCGCGATTTGCTAAAACCACCGGTAGGTAATAAAAACCTGTATGCCGATGCGGGCGACTACATTGTGATGATTGTGGGCGGACCCAATGCCCGAAAGGACTATCACTTCAACGAAACTGAAGAACTGTTCTACCAGCTTGAAGGAAACATTAACGTACGCATCCAGGAAGACGGCAAGCCGGTGGATATTCCGATAAAGGAAGGAGAGATGTTTCTGCTGCCTGCACGGGTACCGCACCGTCCGGAACGGCCGGCTGGCACAGTAGGATTAGTGATTGAGTGCAAACGCCCCGAACCGGAAATACTCGATGGCCTGCAATGGTATTGCGACAACTGCAATAATAAACTGCACGAATACCGCTTCCACCTCGATAACATCGAGAAAGATTTCCTTCCGCGCTTTCGCGAGTTTTACGGATCGGAGGAACTGCGCACCTGTAAAAAATGCGGCACCGTAATGGAGGCCGATGCCCGATTTGTTTAGCCAGCCATGAAAACCTTCTATACTCTCCTGTTTGCGTGTATCCTGATTAATGCACATGCACAGAAATTCAGCGGCATTGAATCTGACTCCCTTCGCGCGATGACCTTGAAGTGTACTGACCTGACTTTACTCAATGAAATTTGAAAACACACACACCTTTGCCAAAAAACTGGATCGGCAAGACCCGCTGAAAACATTTCGTAAAAAATTTCTGATTCCCAAACAAAAAGGCAAACCGGTTATTTATTTTACCGGTAACTCGCTGGGGCTTCAGCCAACTACTACAAAAAGGTTCATCCGCGAAGAACTTGACGAATGGGCTGCTCAGGGTGTTGAAGGGCACCTCCACGCAAAAAGACCCTGGTTGTATTATCATAAATTTTTTAAGCAGCAACTGGCTTCGCTGGTGGGCGCAAAAGCCCTTGAGGTAACCGCCATGAACCAGCTTACCGTTAACCTGCACCTGATGATGGTGTCTTTCTATCGGCCAACTGCTCAGCGCTTTAAATTGCTGGTTGAGCGGGGCGCGTTTTCATCCGATCAGTACGCAGTTGAATCGCAGGTGCGCTATCACCGACAGGACCCCGATAAAGCCATCATCGAATTAACGCCACGCCAGGGTGAATTTACCCTACGTACAGAAGATATTCTGCAGACCATTAACGAACATGCCGGCCAGCTTGCCCTTGTACTGCTTGGTGGTGTTCAGTATTATACCGGTCAGTTTTTTAATATCCCGCAAATCACTGAAGCCGCACACCGGGCTGGTGCCTATGCCGGCTTCGACCTGGCCCATGCCATTGGCAATGTGCCGCTGTCGCTCCATAACGACAACGTTGACTTTGCCGTGTGGTGCAGTTACAAATACCTAAACTCCGGACCGGGCGGTGTGGCCGGGGTGTTTGTGCATGAGCGGCACGCACAAAACGTTGAATTACCCCGCTTTGCGGGCTGGTGGGGTCACCACGAGGCCGAGCGCTTTAAAATGAAAAAAGGCTTTAAGCCCATGCCGGGTGTTGACGGCTGGCAACTTTCCAACTTTCCGGTTCTTTCGGGTGCAGCCCAGCTGGCCTCGCTGGAAATTTTCCGGCAGGCGGGCATGAAGCGCCTGCGTAAAAAAAGTATACAGCTAACGGGCTACCTGGAATTTTTATTGAAACATCTTGATCCCCATCAAAATCATTACACGATTATTACCCCGGCAAACCCCGAAGAACGCGGGTGCCAACTCTCCATCCTTATGAAGAATAATGGAAAAAAAGTTTTCAACACGCTGGTATCATCGGGCATTACGGCCGACTGGCGCGAACCGGACGTGATACGCGTGGCACCGGTGCCGCTCTATAATACCTTTGAAGAGGTTTTTATTTTTGCCCGGCAATTCGGTAAAGCAATGAAGTTAACCATTACCTGACCTTTGTCAGTCTTTTTAAAACGCTGATCACCTATCTTCCTACCGCTATGAAGGAAATCAAAAACATTGCAATCATTGGTGCCGGGCTTGTCGGTT
>JBKBOE010000091.1:0-7444 GCA_046294915.1 Cyclobacteriaceae bacterium
TCAAACCTGATCAGTAATGCCGTGAAATATTACGATCCTGCCAAGCCCAATGCGTACATCCGCATTTCGGCCGGCATGGAAAATCCGGAGTGGTGGCTGACCGTGGAAGACAACGGGGTGGGTATTTCGGATAACCACCTCGAAAAACTTTTCGCTATGTTTTACCGTGCGCATGCCCATGGCGAAGGCTCAGGCCTCGGGCTGTACATTGTAAACGAGGTTTGTAAAAAACTGGGAGGCACGGTTTCTGTAAAATCCGTGTACGGTGAAGGTTCATCTTTTACAGTTAGGTTACCCCTGGCAAAATCTTGAAATACGCATTGGTTATATTTTTACTAACATTTATTGCTCATGCCGGGTTGAGTCAAAAAACAATTAAAGGAGCTTACGAAGGCGAGTTGGTTACACCTAAAAGTGTTCTGCTTATCAACCATCAAAAAGATTCTGTACTCAAAGGCCTGGTGTACACCAGTCAACTGGACAATGTGCCATTTTACGGATTCTACGCAAAACAAGAGATTCGCGGCACCATCTTCATGCCTCCGGAGCAGGGAGACATCGTGATTATGTATGGAAAGCTCCATGAGAATACCATAGATGTAACGCTTATCTCCTCTATTGATTCAGCCGTTATCGTTAAATCAAAACTGATTAAGGTTTCCGGCAGCACTACGTACAACATCTCCAAAACGTTCGGTAAAATCGAACCTCAATACGATGAACAACTGGTGGGCACCTGGGTTTACTTGTATGCGGTAAAGGAAGACGGGCAAAAGGTTGAGGATAAACCGTTCATGGCCGGTATGTCGGTTTACTATCTGGCCAACGGCACCTTTACCATAAACATACCCATGCTCGCTGAACTCACAGCTAAGTATACTGTACCTGTAGGTAAACGGACCTATACACGAATGACCTGGTTTACTTACGAAGACAAACTCGTAACAAAAACACAAATCCATATTCCGCCTGCGCTGATTGAAAAGCTTGCCCAGATGGGGTTACCGGCTCCACCACCCACAGACTCCAATGAAATGTTAAGTGCGTATCAGGTAAAAGGAGACACCCTCATTAAAACAGATTCAAAAATGACGCGGTCTTATTACCTCCGGAAGAAATAAAAACCTTCAACCTGCTATTTTAAGCTTTCCTGCAGACACATCGTCTATACCCACCTTATCCGTGATGAGATAATCTTTTTTCGAAAGCGACTGACGGGTGATTAACTCGGCCAGGAAGCCGGTAACAAACAACTGCACTCCGATGATTACGGCTACCAGGGCCAGGTAAAAAATGGGTTGCTGGGTGATATCGCGCTTCAGCGGGATGTGGGAGAAATAAATGGAGTCCAGTTTATCCCAAAACAGTTTGGCGGTAAAGGCAAATCCTGCCATAAAAGAAAATATGCCGAGGGTTCCGAAAAAATGCATGGGTCGCATGGCAAACCGGCCCACAAAAGTCAGGGTAAGCAAATCCAGGAAGCCGCGCACAAACCGCTCGAACCCGAATTTGGTATGGCCGTATTTGCGCTCGCGGTGCTCCACTACCTTCTCGCCAATTTTTTTAAAGCCCGCCCATTTGGCAATAACGGGGATATAGCGGTGCATTTCGCCATACACCGAAATATGCTTCACCACGGATTTGTTGTACGCCTTGAGGCCGCAATTAAAGTCGTGCAGTTTAATACCCGACAGCCTGCGGGTAACGGCATTAAAAAATTTTGACGGTATGGTTTTGCTCAGCGGGTCGTTGCGCTTTTTCTTCCAGCCCGATACCAGGTGGTACCCCTCCTCCTTGATCATCTGGTATAAAGCGGGTATTTCATCGGGACTGTCCTGCAGGTCGGCATCCATGGTAATGACCACATCGCCCTGTGCGGCACGAAATCCGGTTTGCAAGGCAGCCGATTTTCCGTAGTTGCGGTTAAACCGGATGCCTTTGATGTTGGGGTTAGCTTCACTTAAAGAAACAATCTGCCTCCACGATCCATCGGTGCTTCCGTCATCCACAAAAAGCACTTCATAAGATAAGCCGTGCATTTCCATCACACGGCTTATCCATTGCGTCAACTCGTTCAGCGACTCTTCTTCGTCAAGTACAGGGATTACAAGCGATATATTCGGATTGTTCATTTACACCATTTCCGGCTGGTTTTTCTTCACAATCAGGCCGGTAATGAGCGACAAGATAATATACCAGATCAATCCGGTAAAATAGCCCTTCACCAGGCCAAAGGCGGTGAAGTTATTGGGCATATCTTCACGCATTTTCTCCATCTGCTGGTCAATTGCATCCGGTGGTGCTCCCCATTTTTCCATGGTTTTTTCCGTATTGGCTATGATGGCATCAACCATATTATTGGGTAAATCGGGGTCAATAACAAAATACAGCAAAAAGCTAAACGCTGTAGAAATCACTCCGGCTACGGCAAAAACCAACAAGCCGTGCAGGTAAGCTTTTCCGAAAGGAATGTAACCGCCAATCTGATTGCGGTAATTTATGCCGGCATAAATTACCATTCCGATTCCAAGTAATGTCGCTATAATGATAAAGGTAAAGCCAGCCATCATTGTATAATCAATGGCATACAGCAACATAACCAGAACGGTGGTTACACCAGCCAGGATGGCTCCCCATTTTGCACCATGGTTTACAAGGGTGGGTGATGCGGTGTTTTCTTCCATACCTAATTTTGTTTAGTTGTTTTTCTTAAAATGACGGACAAAATAATGCTTACAAACAAGCCGATAACGAAACTTTGGGCAAGGTAAGTCAAGGCCAGTTGTGACATGTTAGTCGATGGAAGCCCTTTTAAATTACTTTCAAAAACATCTTTTCCGATGCGCTGAATATCCTCTTCCGAGAAATTTTTGAGGTAATCCGTCATTTGCCTTATGTAGGAAGGCACGAATTCCGTTTCAAGCGTGCCAAAAATCCAGAACAGGGTAGCGGCCAGAATGCCTGCAACGCCCACCAGGATAAAACTTCCGATCATACCCTGCCAGAAGTAAAGCTCACCCTGCTGGTGGTAATCGCGGAATTCACGTAAAGCAAAAAAAATAAACAGGGCATATAGCAGAATGCGGAAATCGAGAAAAGGGGCAACCATGAGCGGGTGGCGACCCAGGTAATACACAGTTACCAGCAGCGATACGGCCAGCACAGAGGCTATTGCACCCCAGCGAATTGAAATAAGTGCCAAACTCCGCAACATGAAATTTTCAGCTTAGTCGTCTATTTTTTGCTTCCCGTTATTAAAGACAGCAATAGCTTTTCCTTTCACCGTTTTACCAAACCAGGGCGAGTTTACCGATTTACTAAAATTGCTTTTTTCATCCAGTGTCCAAAGGTGTTCCGGATCGAACAAGGTAAGGTTGGCTTTGGCATCCACATCAATCACCGGTACTTCAAGGCCAAGAATTTTTCGCGGAGCAACCGTTATTTTCTCTATGAGTACATCCCACTTTACTTGCTCAGCCAAGGTAACCAAATTTGCTCCTGCGGTTTGGAGGTTTATTATTCCGGGTTCGGCATGATCGAACTCCACGTTCTTGCTTTCCAAATCCTGCGGCACATGGCCTGAGCAGATCACGTCAATCGTGCCATCCATCAGTCCTTTGATAAGGGCATCGTTATCGCGCTTTTCGCGCAGCGGAGGGTTTACTTTATAGTTTGTATCAAACGATACCAGGCTTGAATCAGCCAGCAGGGGCTGGTAAGCAGCTACATCGCACGTTACCAGAAGTTTTTTCTTTGCGCTGCGAAGCAGGTTAACTGAACGCGCGGTAGACAGCCGGGAAATGTGCAGTCGCCCTCCTGCGTAGTCGAGCAATTTCAGGTTTCGGCTTATAGCCACTTCTTCGGCAATACCCGGCATTCCTTTCAGGCCGAGTTGGGTGCTGGTTAATCCCTCATGCATTTGCCCGAACATGTTCAGCCAGATGTCCTCCGGATGGTCAATCAATACTCCATTGAAAGTTTGCAGGTACTGCAGGGCTTTCAAAAAAATGTCGGTATGCCATATGGTTTTCAATCCATCGGTAAAGCCCACAGCCCCGGCTTCATGCAGGTCAATCATTTCGGTTAACTCCTCCCCTTTATTGCCGCGGGTAACGGAGGCCAGCGCGTGTACCTGCACCAGCCGGCTGTCGTTACCTCGGGTGAGGTAGGTGATGTCGTTTTTGGTTTGGATGGCCGGCTCTGTATTGGGCAGCAGAGCAAGTTCGGTAAAACCACCGGCAACGGCTGCACGGGTTACCGAGTCAAGATCTTCTTTTTGCTCCATGCCCGGATCGCCCACGTACGTTCCCAGGTCAAACCATCCTATGCTGAGCAGCATGCCTTCGGCCTTTATTACTTTATCGGCAGGGTAGTTTTTTTCACCGATGTCGGTAATGCGGCCATTCTGAATCACTACGTTCCGGATTTTTTTATGAAAGGGGGAGTTGGGGTCGAGGATTTTAGCAGACTGGATAAGTACTTTCATTAAGTCTTATTTAAGAAACCGGATCAGCAAAACTTCCACCAGCAGGAACCCCAGAGCGACCAATACTGCGTATTTCCATAAAGGTGTCCCCAAATATCTTGCTTTTATTTCGTTGCTGAAAGCCTCCGTTGAATTTGATTCAAAAACTGAAAGATAATCCGGGTTGCCAAGTTTTTCCTTAACCTGCTGTGCGGTAAACTGTTTAAGCAGCGATTCGCGCTGGCTTTGATTAAACGCCAGCAGCGCCAGTGTATCCGGAGGGTGCAGTGCGTAATAAAATCCGGTATTCATGGTAAAACGTGGAAGTTCAAGAAACAACCGGCTTCCTGCCCTGCGTTGCGATGGGATAACTTCTTGCCGACCGACCAGGCGCACCGGCTGTTCACCCACCAGGCTATCGGCACGCACCATAATCAGGCTTTCGGTTAATGAATGGTAGGGTTTGGAATCAACCTTTTTACCGAAGGCTGCAATTCGGTACATAACCGGAAGAAACAGAAAGTTGTTGGCAAAATCAGTAAACTCCGTAGTAACCGGTGATGCCATAACAAACACCAATCCGCGCTGTGCAAACCGCGACAGAAAGGGTTTATCATTTTTCAGCCTCAACAATGCTGAACGGTCTGCACCCCAATCGATTACCCTGCGGGCTGCCGGTAGTGCAAGCCTGCTGGTACGCTCTTCGAACACGTTGTCGAAAAAAGGATTTCTGAAGTCGGGCAAACTCAGCTCAATTCTATCCTCATCATTCACTTTCTTGAGCGCTGGCAAACCCAGTAAATCCTGGTAATCCTTTATATCCGGATTGGCCGATGGAATAATCAGCAGGGATCTTCCGGTTGCGATGTAGCTTTTCAGTACCTGTTGCACCGACTGGTCAATTCGATCAAGTTCATGAAGCACAATCAGGTCGGCCTCACGCATCTCGGTATAGTTAACGTTGGCAATGTTAAATGCTTTAAACGAAAACACCGATTTGTTGCCATACACTTTCTCAACCACGGTAGTTGCCGGAGAGGATTTAATTTCGACTACCCGCACTTTATCCGAAAAATTGAGCGACAGATGCAATTCATTATCAAATGTAACCGGGTAATCATTGAAACTGATCACTGCCCGGCTGAAGCGGGTAAGTCCGGTAACCAGATCAAATGACGTTTGTGCAGTTCCGTTAGCTGGTATGGAAACCAGGCTTGTTCCCACCTGGATGTCGTTGATGGTTAGTTTAATCAGCAACTGATCTACCGCTTTGATTCCATCATTTCGCAACCGCACAAATAAAGTGTTTCGTTCACCCCCTACAACAAATGGATTTTCGAGCCAGGCCGTATCAGCAAAAATATTGGCCTGAGGCAATAAGGTTATTGAAAGTAAATGGAGTCGCTGCGAACTGTCTGAAACCAGCGTGGGGTTTATTTCACCGAAAGTGGATTGCTGAAAGTCGGAAATCCAGAAAACATCGGTAGCAGATTGTGCTGCCGTATTCTTCATCCGGTCGAAGATTTCAGATGCCGTCCGGCTAACCGGGCTCAGTCGTATCTGGGTGAGCAGGTCGAGGGCTTCGGTTTTGGTTTTGAATGAATTGGAGGACGGAGCAAAATCGTTGGTGAGTAAGAGATAGCGTGTATGAGGCGGAAAGAGGGTGATCAGTTGCCGGGCATACGAGATACCGGCATCCAGTGCACGCACTTTTTCTTCAACCGGAACAGACATACTCATGGAATTGTCTATGTAAAGGGTAATATCCTTTGTGGCAGACATGTTTTGAGCAGCCGGAATAAAGGGTTGGGCAAACGCCAGAACAAGAAACAGTAAAAACAGGAGGCGGGCGGCTAAAATCAAATAGTGTTTTAATTTACGCTTTGCCGAAGTGGCCTGCTGTACCTGCCGGAGAAACCGGTTTGATGAAAAATAAATACGTTGGGTTTTACGAAAACTAAACAGGTGAATGAGTATGGGTATAGCCAGTGCCGAAAGGGCCCACAAAAAGGAAGGATAAACAAAACTCATCGTTGCAAATTACGATTTACAAATAATGAATACCGCGTATTGCCGGCAATTTTGATTTACGGAAAAACGGTAGCACAGTTGTGGTTTTTCCATCGGACTGACGGGAGGAACTTTTGGTACAACTACTCTTTAACCAGCTTGGCGGTCGTGGTCAGTTTTCCGTTTATCACCAATTTGAAATAGTAAAGCCCGGATGGATACCGGCTTCCATCAAACGGAACAACGTGGTCACCGGTTTCCAGGTAGCCATTGGCAAATGTTTCAACTGTTCGGCCCGTAGCATCCAATACTACCAGGTTAACATGACTTTGCCGTGTGAGTGAAAAATAAACGGCAGTTTGTTGTTCGAAAGGATTTGGATAAAAATGTATGCCTCCAGGAAAACTGTTTTCGATATCCGTTATTGTACCCACCAAAACATTAAATGCAGTTTGTACACGGGCTGCGTAAGGGTCTTCAGCGATCACCTGAACCGATGTTGAGCCCATCTGCATGGCCTTCAATGTGAGTACACTTCCCACTATCTCACTGGTTACAATGCCATTAATGGAATCAGCGACACTGAACCTAACTGGGTCGCCATCCGGATCGGACATATGAGCCGCGAGATTAATGCTTACCTCACGCTGATCATCATTCAGGTATTGCATGGGTATTGCACTTATTAGTTGAGGAGGCCGGTTAGGTATCACTGTAGTATTGATGGTTAGTTGCACCGATGGTTGTATGGGGTGGTTGTAATACAAATACAGGGTAAACTGATAACTGCCCACACTCAGGTCCCAGGCATCAACAGAAAGCTGAACGGTTTGCTGACTGCCCGGATTAATCGAGCCAGAATACGGATTCATTGCAATTGGTCCGTTGGCATACAGTTCATACCACCAAAGAGTTTCTCCTCCAATATTTTTTAGTAGCAGGTTTACCGTTTTTCGTTGATTCGGTGCC
>JBKBOE010000092.1:0-7343 GCA_046294915.1 Cyclobacteriaceae bacterium
TTCCTCCTGGCTTTCCTGCAAAATGCCATCCAGTTCCTGCTTCTTGTTTTGAAGGTGCTCACTACGCTCTTTGATCAGGGCCTCGGTTTTCTCAATCTCTTCTTTTTTGGCGGCAGTCAGTTCCTTTCCTTCCTTAACTTTCTTTTCGCAAATCTGGATTTCCAGTTCCTGAAGTTCAACTTCCTTGGTTATGGCATCGAACTCGCGGTTGTTGCGAACGTTCTTTTGCTGCTCGTTGTACTTTTTAATGAGCTTTTCGGCTTCTTTAATGCCTTCTTTGCTTTTCTTGATGTTTTCCTCAATTTCCTTGAGTTCGGCCTGGTGCCGCTGAAGCCGGGTATTGTACCCTTCAATCTCATCTTCCAGGTCCTGCACTTCATCGGGCAGGTCGCCCCGAAGTTTTTTTAGTTCATCCAGTTTGCTGTCAATTGTTTGCAGTTTTACAAGTGCTTCGAGTTTCTGTGCTACGGTTTGAGTTTCCATTCAGGTGATGTAACGTATTGGATTTGTGATAGTTCTGGAAAAATTGACTGCAAAAGTAGGAAATTTTCTGGTTAAAAGTGCTACCAGCAGTTCTTTGGTAAACACCTCGCTTTCATAATGGCCGATATCCGCTATAATAATCCGGTTATCGGCATCGAAAAATTCGTGGTATTTGAAGTCGGCCGTAACAAATACCTGGGCCCCTGCCCGCAGGGCATTGGGTAATAAAAATGACCCTGCGCCCCCGCAAACTGCCACTTTTTTAATGGGTTTGTCAGGTATTTGGGTATGCCGGATTACCGTTAGGTTCATGTCGCGCTTAAGCCGGTTAAGAAAATCAAGGGGGTCCTCCGGAGCTGGCAATTCGCCCACCATGCCCGAGCCTACTTCCTGATTCAGGTTAGCTAAGGGTGTAATGTAATACGCCACCTCTTCGTATGGATGGCTGTTTCTTAAAGCAGCCATTACAGTTTCCTGGGCGTGAGCAGGGAGAATTACCTCAACACGTACTTCGTTTACAAATTCCTGTTTGTTGGCAGTGCCAATGTGCGGATTGGCTTCTTCATTAGGCATAAAAGAACCGGTTCCCTCCAGTTGAAAACTGCAATTTTTATAGTTACCGATTTGTCCTGCGCCAGCCTCATAGAGAGCGGCTAGCACAGGATCAACATGTGCTGAAGGAATGAAGGTTACCAGTTTAACGAGGGTGGAAGATTTGGGAGCCAGAATCTGCAGATTGGTCAACCCGATCTTATCGGCAATTTTGCGGTTCACCCCGGTGTGCACATTATCCAGGTTGGTGTGAATGGCGTAAATAGCTACAGAATGTTGGATGGCCTTAATGACGGTACGCTCAACATAATTACTGCCGGTAAGTTTCTTCAGGCCTTTGAAAACGATTGGGTGGTGAGCAATAATCAGGTTACAGGTATTATCAATGGCCTCCTGCACCACGAACTCAGTACAATCAAGCGTTACCAGAATGCCGGTTACTTCCTGATCTGGTGTTCCGGTTAATAAACCCGAGTTATCATAGGCTTCCTGGTAGGAGCGTGGCGCCAGCGACTCCAAGTAATCCGTAACCTCTTTAACCTTCATAGAATGTGGTGGTTAATCGTATTTTTGCAGGACGTAAACGCGCCACAAGTTAAGCTATTCATGTCGGTTTTAAAGTTTCTTTTGCTCCCGTTTGCCATGTTATACGATATGATAACCAGTATTCGGAACCACCTTTATGACCGCCAGTTGAAGCCTTCAGCCCGGTACGACTTTCCTGTAATCGGTGTAGGCAACCTGGCCATAGGCGGTACCGGTAAAACGCCCATGGTGGAGCACCTTATCCGCTTACTTTCTGCGCATACCAAGGTGGCTACCTTAAGCCGGGGCTATGGACGTAAAACAAATGGGTTGCGGTTTGCTAATGAACAGGATACTGCCTTTACGATTGGCGATGAACCGATGCAACTGTACTCCAAATACGGTAACCAGGTTATTGTTGCAGTTTGTGAAGATAGGGCATTGGGCATTCCAAGCATTCTTCAGGAATTTCCGGAGTGCGGTGTGATTTTGCTGGATGATGCCCTTCAGCACCGCAGGGTAACACCCGGTTTTATGATTTTGCTAACCGATTATTCCCGGCCGTTCTATTCCGATCATGTGCTTCCCTATGGCCGATTGCGCGAAGGCTCTGAAGGAGCGCTAAGAGCCGATGTGATTGTGGTTACAAAGTGCCCGCATGACATTTCGGAAGAAGAAATGATGACCATGGAGAATGCTATTCACCGTACTGCGCATCGTCCGGTGTATTTTTCAACAATCCGGTACAGTGATCCGGTTGCGGTAAACGGTGCAACGTCCCTATCGGCCAATGTGGTATTGGTTAGCGGAATCGCCAACCCGATGGGGTTGGAGCAACACATCCGTAGGAATTTTAATCTGTTGCGGCATTTTGAATTTCGCGATCATCACGTCTATTCAAAGCATGATATGGAAATTGTGGCCGATTTTGTAGTGAAACAAAACGCACCGGTTTCTGTAATCACCACCGAGAAAGACCTGGTGAAACTTACCGTAAACAAACTCAGGGCAACGATGGAAAAACTGGACCTCTTTTATTTACCTATAGAGATGGAATTTATTAGAAATGGTAAGGATTTTGATACCCTTGTACTCGATTATTTGAAACGTGCAACCCCGCTGCAGGCATAACCGAATCCTTGTATTGTTGGCACTGGTCATTTCGTTTTCCTCAATGGCCCAGGAGGAAGAAGACCGGCCGCGTATTGGCTCCCGCATTATTGACGACTCCACTAAGCAGATCTACGGTCCGACCACATCCCGCTATTTTACATGGGATGAAATTTTTTACAACCGGTGGCAAACCTACCCGATTGATACAGTTATCCGCAATTTTCACCGGTTCGGTTATGTGGATTTTTTTGAAAACAAATACCAGGATCTGGGCAATATTGGCACTGCCATAACTCCGGTGTTTACAACTGCTCCGGATATGATTGGTGCCCGTTCCGGCTTCAATGCATACGATTTATACTGGAACACCGAAGTGCCTGTGTACTTTAATACACGGTCGCCCTACTCCAATATGCATGTGGCCCTGGGCGGAAAAGGCAGATCGGTTACTCATGTAGTGTACAGCCGTAACATTAACCCCCGGTTAAATTTTGGGTTCACCTACAACGGACTCTTTATCGATAAGCAGGTGCAACGACAAGGTAAAGGCGACCGGAATGTGCGCAGCAATTACTATGATCTCTTTTTAAGCTACCACAGTAAAGACAGTGCCTACGCATTGCTGGCCAATTTCCGCAGAATCTACCACCGGGTTTTTGAATATGGTGGCGTTAAGCAGGATGGTGAGTACTCCGTGGAGGACTTATTTGCAATTAATGCTCAACCCTGGTTATTGTATGCCGAGAGCAACGACCTGCGAAGACAATACCACCTTTATCACCAGTATAAAATCGGAAATGCCCTGCAGGTGTACCACCAGTTTGACAGCCACAGGCAACGCAACCAGTTTCTCGATCAGCCCGAACCAAACGGAAGTTTGTTCTTCGATGCGGTTGTGGTCGACAGCGCCACTACAAAAGATGAAGTAAAATTTCAATCCATACGGAATGAAGTGGGGATAAAAGGTAACCTGCTCAAACTTTTTTACAACGGGTTTGCGGCTTTCAGGAATTTTAAAATGAAGTATAAGTACTTCAACGAGGATAATTTTTACCTGCCTACCACCGGCAGCGAATTTTATGTTGGCGGGCGAATGGTGTTAGACCTTAAATCGTGGGTAACGGTTAAGGGATATGCAGAGTGGATGTTGGATAGCCGCTACCGGATTAACGGCTCCATTCAATCGCGGTGGTTTGAAGCCTCCATCGAGCGGGCCGTTTACACGCCTTCCTTTCTTCAGCAGGCCTACCGGGGAAGCCATGATATATGGATGAACTATTTTACGAATACCGAGGCCAGCAGGGTAGGGGGTAACCTCATTTATCAGTCAAAACGATTTTCGGTTTACCCGGGGGTGATGCTAAACACATTCCGTAACCTGGTATTCTTTAAGAAAGATGATTACGGTATTGATCAGACTGTGCTGCCGGTACAATCCAGCGGGTACCAAACTATCGTAAACCCTGAATTAAAAATTTCGGTTGTGCCGGTAAAGAACGTGGTGTTGAAGGCGCAAGGTATTTTCACGGAAGTGCTTGAAAATGCCACCGATGCGGTGCAACTGCCACGGCTGTTTGTGAACAGCCAGCTTATGTACTCCAACATCTGGTTTGGCGGCAATTTCGATTTTCAGGCGGGCGTTGAAGCACACTGGAAATCATCCTACTATGCGTATGGATACGACCCGGTGGTTCAGCAGTTCTATCAGCAAACGGAAATTAAAGCACCCGGTTTTCCTGTGGTAGATGTTTTTCTGAATGCAAAAATTTTACGCGGACGGATATTTTTAAGGTACCACAACCTGTTTAAAGCGTTCAGCGACATTGGCCCGGTACCCACCCCGAATTACCCGGGTGTTCGCAATGTATTTGATTTTGGTTTTGACTGGTCGTTTTATGATTAAGAAAGTTGCCAGGGATAAATTTACGTTGGGCCTTGAATTGCCCACCGACCCCCGGTGGGCCGGCATGGCCGGAAAGAATATTCACGATGTGCTGGTCGATCATGCGTATTGTGAACAGAAGGCGGCATCGTCATGCATTTCGCTGATTGTTCAGTATCCCGATAAGGATAGGCTGGTGGAAGTACTGACTCCGGTGGTGGCCGAGGAGTGGAATCATTTTGAACGGGTGGTCAATGAATTGAAGCAACGAAAATTACCATTGGGGCGGCAGCGTAAGGATGAATACGTTGAAGCGTTGCAGAAAATCATCCGGAAAGGAGGCAGCCGTGATGAGCAGCTGGTAGAAAAATTGCTGATGAACGCGCTGATCGAGGCACGCAGTTGCGAACGCTTTAAAATGCTCTGGAAATCGATTGACGATAAAGCCCTTTCTGAATTTTATTATGAACTCATGGTTTCGGAGGCGGGCCATTACAAAAACTTCTTGTCCCTTGCCAAAGAATACATGCCCGCAGGTTATGTTGACAGCCGCTGGCGTGAACTGCTGGAGCAGGAGGCGGAAATTATCCGTAAACTGAAAGTCCGGCCTGACCGGATGCACTGAGGGTTACCTGATAATCATAAATTTTGCCGTTCCGGATCCTTCAGTCGTTTGCAAAATGAAGAAGTAATTTCCGGCTGACTGGTTCGGTAACTCTACGCGGTGTATATGCTTACCGGCATTCTTCCAGCCGAGGTTTTGCAGCGTAACCAATCTGCCTGATTGATCCATAATTTTCACTTTTACCTGCGCGTTTCTGGTGAGTTCATATTCGGCCTGAATATACTGGTATGCCGGATTGGGATAAAGTGAAAACGAATACCCTGCAGATGCCGGAGTTTCAATGCCGGTAGGAGCCATCTGAATATTAACAAAATCAATAGCCCAGCCCCAGGCATTGTTGGCGGGGCTTGTCTTCATCCGGAAGCGGATGAGTATTTCATCACCATGGTTAAATGTTTCGGTCAGGTCAACGGCATGGTCAACAAACATGGATTTATTTCCGGGCTGGCCGGCCGTGTAAGCTGACAGCCAGGCAGGGTTGAAGGAGGCATCATACGATGGAGCCAGTGCTACCCAATTCAACCCATCGGTGGTACCTTCTACCACGACATAATCGTTAACCGGTTCAACAATGGCCATGTCGCGGTAATGCAACAGCGGAGAACTGCTGTTTACTTTTATCGGATGGCGTATCACCAGGTGGTATTCAAAATTGTTGGTGTAAAAATGGTTGGTTTGCAGGCTGGTTCTTTCATTGCTGTTGGCGCCCGGTGTTGGTTGCAAGGTAAGACCGGTAAGCGTCAGATCGGAAGTAGTTTTGAAATACGTTGAATAAGAGTCTTCAAGCGTCAGTATGTCGAGGTGGTTAATGGCATATAGTTGCGAATAAACCGGACCGCTGCCTTTGTAGCCGATCAGTTTTATTTCCTTGCTGCCAGGTGCCAGATTGGTAATGCTCACAACGATCTCCGAAGGAGTTGTGGCAGGAAGCGCGCCAAGTTTTGTGGTGCCGGCAAACAGTTGTAGGCTGTCAAAGTTTTCTTCAACTTTTAATTTTAGTTTCAGCGATTCATCGGGAGCGGTGCCATAGGCAAGCAGTTCAGGCTTGCGGTAGGGTGTTTGCAACGCATCAATGGTGGCTGTCCAGATGCCGCGGCCGTGGGTGGCAATTACCACCTGGTCATCCTGTCCTTTCATATCCCATACCGAAACCTTTGGGAATTCGTCTATCAGTGCCCATGTTTGGCCGTTATCCAGTGATTCAATGATTCCGATTTCGGATCCCACCCATATAATGTCGGGATTATCAGGCCTTACATAAAGGCAATACACAGCTACATCAGGAAACCCGGTGCTGCTTTCAGGATTGGTGCCAAAGCCGGAAATGTCGTGCCAGGTTTGACCCAGGTCGGTTGTGCGAAGCACTTTGGGTGCATCGGCAAACGAGAACAACGCGTAGGCTGTGTTAGGTTCAAAGGGGTGCGATGCCAGTTTGCTTATGGTACCCAGCGTTACATCTGTAAAATTGTTGGTTACTGTAAAAGAAAGTCCTCCATTGGTGGACACGTGCAGGTTGCGTGTGGCCGACATACCGCTGCCGGCCCAAACAATGTTGGCGTTGGCTTGCGAAACTTCCACATCGAGAAAAGTACTGGCTCCCCATTTTTCAGTAATGGGGGTGAGTGTCCAACTGGCACCGAAGTTGGTGGAGCGAACAACGCCCGATGACGTTACCGTAAAAATGGTTTCGGGGTTGAGTTTGGAGTTGGCCAGTTTGGAAATAAAGGGTGAACTGCCGGTTATTCCCGTTGTCGCTGATGACCAGGTTGCTCCGCCATTGGTGGAGCGTGCAAAATTATTGAACTGTGAGCCGCCAATGAGTTTCTGATCATCCAGGCTGTGCCATAATACTTCAAACCCATCACCACCCAGGTTAAAAAGGTAGTTGGTAGTTGCCGATGCCACGGTATTGGCTGGAGATTTCCATGTGCCGTTATCCTGCATGCCTCCAACATACTCGTCTTTACCGGGCCGTTTATCGGCTCCATAAAACTGGCTGGTATTATAAGTGTTGCCCACCATGGTCCAGTTGCCTTGTGCGATACCCGGTGTAGCCGATGTATTGGAGATGAACAACCCGCCATCGTTTGCCACAAGGATTTTATAGGTGCTGCCCGACATGGGTATTATCAATATGTTGTGCTGGTCGGGATGCATATCAAC
>JBKBOE010000093.1:0-7305 GCA_046294915.1 Cyclobacteriaceae bacterium
ATAAATCTTCCATGGAGAAAGTAGCTGAGATTGTAGAGCAGTATTGCACCTTTCCCATTATTGATAAAGTGAAACTTTTCAGACTAACCTTGTTTAGTTTTTTATGTGGGAATGAGGATATGCACCTGAAAAATTTTTCACTGATTCGCAGAGAAGGTAAAATTGAATTGTCACCTGCGTATGATTTGGTCAATTCAACCATAGCGTTATCGAAACCCACAGTAGAAATGGCATTACCAATTGCGGGCAGAAAAAGTAAACTTACCCGAAATGACCTGGTAGATTATTTTGGAAAGGAAAGGCTTGGATTAGCAGCTAAAGTGATAGCTGATGAATTAAACAATATTGAAGGCTGTATAGAGCAATGGAGAGCATTGATTACAATAAGTTTTTTGTCGGATGAAATGAAAAAAAAATATGTTCATGTTTTAGAAGAGCGTTTGAACAGAGTTTTTGCTAATTAAAACCCTGTAATGAGTACCCATCAGGAAAGTCGGTTATGCGATTAAATACTTCCGATATCATTTAGAAATAGCCTTCTTCATATACTCCAGAACGAGGTCCCGTCCTGAAACCAGATCAGTGGGTTCGGGAATAATTTCCACATCGGGCCTGATACCCCGAAGTATAGCATCACTGCACGGATGGACAAATTTTTTGTAACTACAACCGGCAGGGAGTTTTGTATTTGGCAGGTAAACCGGAATGATATCCCCGAATGCAACAAGCACACCTCCGGTTTCTTCGCCTATCAGGGTACCCATGTTGTAGCATTGAAATGCTGCCGCCAGCATGTTGGCACTGGAGAAAGTATAATGACTCACCAGTAAGTAGGTTATGCCACGGAATTTTAATGGCTCTTTTTTGGGTGTAATCAATTTTTTCATTTCAATGACCTGTATTTTTCCTGGCTTACCAAACACATAATGCCGGGCTTGCTTATGGATAGCCGCAAGGGGCAGCAGCGGATACATGTACCATTTCAGGCGTTGCTTCCTGAAATATGCTTTCATTTCTTTGCTGGCCTTCACTTCCATCCGGTCAACCTGGCGATAGGGTTTATCGGTTATGTAGTTAAAGAGCATGTCGCCTAACTGCGAGTTGCCGCCACCGTTGTTGCGCAGGTCAACCGCCAGGTATTGAATATTCTCGGTGCGGATGACTTGGAAGGCCGAATCGATAAACCGTGCAAAACGTTTTTTATTAATCATTGCTCGAAAGTCTATAACCGCAAGTTTTTCAGGAGTGATATAAAGGGAATAAGGCCTGGCAGCCAGGTTTGCCGGTTGCTGAGCAGTTGCCGCCTGAAATTGTGTTGCTGTAATTCCTTGAATGTGTTCTTTCACCGGATGCCCACCGGAAAGTAGTTCAAGTTCATAGTCACTTGAAAAACCCAGCACATTCCATAACAAACTTCTGAACGCTCGTTGAATGCGGACGTCCCGGTAAAAATCCAGTTCAGCACTGATGTACAGGCGCAGCCGGTTAAGAAGTTCCGGGGTAGGTAATCCGTTAATCGAAACAATTTCGGTAAATGCCGATAGTGTTGAGTTGCTGCTGTAGTTGGCGGTTATGAATAAGCGGTTATTGCGGATGAGCACTTCAAAGGGGAACACCTTGCCCCCCTGGTTTAAAAATTCATTCCGTTCTTCCTGTGGAAAATAAACGGAAGTGTGCCCATCACCCAGGCACGTTATCAAAGGAATAAGTTTTTGGGCAAACTTATGCCGGGTAATGGGTTCAGTCAGATCCTGCTCCAGTTCCTCAACGGCCTGATGGAATTTTTCCTTTGATATATGGGCATACAGATTAGGGTGAATGTTCTCCAGCGTTTTAACAAGATAGCGGAGATCATGCCTTAGTTCATCCGGAGAGAAAAGTTTTTCAGATAATTTATCCTGGGCGGGCGCCAAAGTTGAAACAACCAGTAAGCTTATCGTAAAGATTCTGACCATAGTGAAATGATTGGTCGGTAAACTTATTAAGTTACAGCCTTTTGTCAGTCGCTGAGTTTTTTCTTAAGGAACCCGGCCGTATAGCTCCCTTTTGCTTTTTTCGTCATGTCCTCGGGGGTACCGGCAAACACCAGATTGCCGCCTTTCTTTTCACCGCCTTCCGGGCCCAGGTCAATAATCCAGTCGGCACATTTTATTACTTCAAGGTTGTGCTCAATAACAATTACGGTGTGCCCCTGATTGACCAGCGCATTAATTGCCTTGAGCAGCTTGGCAATGTCGTGAAAGTGCAGGCCGGTGGTGGGTTCATCGAAGATGAACAAGATTTGCCCTTCCGGTGAATTTTTGCCGATGAAAGAGGCCAGTTTTACGCGTTGAGCCTCGCCACCGCTTAGCGTATTGGACGACTGGCCGAGTTTTACGTACCCCATGCCCACATCAAAAAGGGGCTGGATTTTTTCATGGATTGCTTTTTTATCCGAAAAGAATTCAAGCGCTTCCTCCACTGTTAAATCCAGAATTTCGGCAATATGTTTACCCTTGTACGCTACCTCCAGGATTTCCTGTTTAAAGCGCTTACCCTGGCACGATTCGCACTTCAGAAAAATATCGGCCATGAACTGCATCTCCACTTTTATTTCTCCTTCACCCTGACAGGTTTCGCAACGGCCGCCCTCTACGTTAAAGGAGAAGTGCGCGGGTTTGTACCCGCGTTGTTTGGATAATGGTTGCTCCGAAAAAAGCTGGCGTATGGCATCGTAGGCTTTTACATATGAAATCGGATTGGAGCGGGAAGATTTTCCTATGGGGTTCTGATCAACAAACTCTACCTGGGTAATACGGGTCACATCGCCTTCCAGCCTATCGTATTTACCGGGTGTTTCGGCCACCGAGCCATTCATCCGGCCCAAGGCCGGGTAAAGAATTTTTTTTACCAGGGTTGATTTGCCCGAACCGCTAACCCCCGTTACTACGGTAAGCACACCGAGCGGGAATTTTACCGTCAGGTTTTTGAGGTTGTTTTCGCGGGCACCAACAACCGTTATCGAGTCCTTCCATTTCCTGCGTTTTGAGGGTACTTCAATTTTATCTTTTCCGGTTAGGTAGTTGGTAGTGTGTGAAACTATTTTTCCGTTAAGCTCTTTCAAATTGCCCTGAAAAACGAGTTGTCCGCCATGCGTTCCGGCCTCCGGCCCGATATCAATAAGCTGATCGGCAGCCCGCATGATTTCTTCTTCATGCTCCACAACAATTACGGTGTTGCCCAGGTCACGTAACGATTTCAAAACATCAATCATTTGGCGGGTATCGCGCGGGTGCAACCCGATGCTGGGTTCGTCCATAATGTACATGGAGCCCACCAGTGCACTGCCCAACGAGGTGGCCAGTTTTATACGCTGGTACTCGCCTCCCGAAAGAGTTGAAGTCAGGCGGTTAAGTGTTAAGTAGCCCAGGCCGACTTTTACCAGGTATTCCAGCCGGGTTTTGATTTCGGTAAGGATCCGTTCTGAAATCTTTTGATCATAATCGGAGAGTTTTAGTTTATTAAAAAAAGCAGAAACATCCTCAACGGGCATCAGTACCAGGTCGGTAATGGAGGTGCCGGCAATTTTTACGTATTGGGCATCCTTGCGCAGCCGGGTGCCCTTGCAATCGGGGCAGGTTGTTCTTCCGCGGTACCGCGACAGCATTACGCGGTATTGAATTTTATGGAGTTTGGATTCAACGTATTTAAAAAAACCATTGATGCCATCGAAATATTCGTTGCCCGTCCACAGCAGTTCCTGTTCTTTTTTTGTCAGCTCGTTATACGGCCGGTGAATCGGAAAATTGAATTTGATTCCGTTTTTCAACAGGGGCTTAAGCCATTCGCTCATGGCCTCGCTGCGCCAGGGGGCCACGGCACCTTCATAAACGGAGAGTGACTTATCGGGGATGACAAGGTCTTCATCAATACCCAGTACTTTGCCAAACCCTTCGCAGGTGCGGCAGGCGCCATAGGGGTTATTGAAGCTGAAGAAGTTAACGGAAGGTTCGGTGAATTTTATACCATCCAGTTCAAACCGGTCGGAAAAATGCATGGGCTTGTGCCCTTCAACGTAAACGATGCATTCATCATGGCCCTCGTAAAAAGCCGTTTGCACCGAGTCGCCCAGCCGGTAAACCGTGTCGTCATCATTAGGATTTACCGCCAGCCGATCGATAAGGACCTGAAGACTCTTCGCGGCATCTCCTCTTTGCGATTTGATCAAATCTTCGATCAAATGGGGTTCGCCATCCATGAGTATCCTTGCAAAACCTTTGCTTAACAGCAGGTTTAGTTCGTCTTTCAGTTTTTTACCTTTTTTCAGTAGCAGGGGTGCGGCAATCATCACGCGGGTGCCGGGTGTAAGGGCGTTAATGGCATTCACTACATCGGTTACTGAGTCGCGCTTTACTTCTTTACCGCTAACGGGTGAATAGGTTCTTCCAATGCGGGCAAAGAGCAGTTTCAGGTAATCATATACTTCGGTAGTGGTTCCAACGGTAGAGCGGGGGTTGCGTGTATTTACCTTTTGCTCAATGGCAATAGCTGGCGATACGCCCCGGATGTAATCCACATCGGGTTTTTCCATACGGCCCAGAAACTGACGGGCATAGGCGCTGAGGCTCTCCACGTACATCCGCTGGCCTTCGGCAAAGAGCGTATCAAATGCCAATGACGATTTTCCCGAACCCGACAATCCGGTAATGACCACCAGCTTGTTTCGCGGAATAGCTACACTCAGATTTTTAAGATTGTTTACCCGTGCCCGCTTGATGATGATGTATTCCCGGGGATCGAGTACGTCCAGGTCGGAATCCGATAAAGCAGGTTCAGCGCTCACGGGGCAATTTAACGGGTTTTAGGATACAGCCGAAAAAGAAACACCATCGGGAAGGATGGTGTTTGAGTTCAGCAAAATTTTATTCTGCCTTAATTATCAAAATCGGGATCATAGCTGGCTTCGCGCCCGCCTTTTCGCCCGCCACCATCCTCATCAAAGGAATCGGTCTCCTCACCGGTCGAAAAGTCGTCATCCGAAGAAAAGTCATCATCATCGTCTCCGGAATTATCAAATTCCTGGGGTGCCGTAGGCTCCATTTCATATTCTCCTTCGCTGTTTTTGGTGATGGGAATTTTTACCAGGTAGGTGGCATCCTCTGTTTCGAGCGGAAAAACAAAGATGGGCTCTTTTTTAGCATTCGATATGCGTGTAATGCTCGCCTCATATCCGTTAGGATATTGCCTTTTCAGCAATTCTCTAAGGTCATCGCTTAACGTTTCAAGGCTCTTGATCAGGCGCTTTTTGCTTACGGCCATAGGGGTTACAAACTCAAAAAATCGGGAACAAATACCAAAATAAAATCCCGATCAGGCAAGAATTTTGAAGATTTTTTTGCGCTGAATCGGAATCTGGTTATCTTTTCAACTCATTTAATAACAAAACCCCCGCAATATCGAGCAGTACGTCTACGTTACCTAAATGTGAGACAGAATGATAGAGAACAAGTGCACCGACAGCGAGTTGCTGTCGCGCTATCAACAAGGTAACGAAGAGGCTTTTGCCATGCTGCTTCAACGCCACAAATCGAGATTGTACACCGCCATTTACCTGATCGTGAAAGACCGGTATGTGGCCGAGGATTTATTGCAGGATACCTTTATCAAGGCCATCAACACCATCCGGGAAGGCCGCTACAATGAAGAAGGGAAGTTTCTGCCGTGGATCAGCCGCATCGCGCACAACCTGGCCATCGACCACTTCCGGAAGGAGAAACGTTGCCCCGAAATTGTACTGGAAGACGGAAGCCGGCTGATGAACTGCATGGACTTCGCTGATGAATCGTTTGAAACCAAGCAGATTTTGCAAGACAACCGCAGCCGGTTGAGAAGGTTCATTAAAGAACTGCCTGTTGAACAAAAGCAGGTGCTGATTATGCGCCATTACCTGAAGATGAGTTTTCAGGAAATAGCCGAACGTACCGGGGTGAGCATTAATACCGCCCTGGGCCGCATGCGGTATGCGCTCATTAACCTGAGAAAGAAAATGCATAAAACCCATACTGCCTATGACAAAGACTTTTACCCAGAACGACCTGATCAGGTTTCTGTACCAAGAGACTACGGAGGAGGAACAGAGCCAGATTAGCAAAGCACTCGTTATCGATGCTGAACTCCGCCAGCAGTATACTGCGCTGGTAGCCCTGAAAAAGGAAATGGACCACGCCATGCTGGATCCTTCCGCAGAAACCGTGGAGAATATTTTAAATTATGCCAAAAGCGGAGTGGCCGTGAAGCATTGAGTTATGCCATAGGCTGACGGATTAATTGCTTTTATTTGGGGTGTGACAATCCTCATCCTGCACCAGTTTTTTAACACGCCCCAGCGTGGAGGCTCGCTGCGTTCTTACTACCTGGCAAAAGCCCTGACCGATGCCGGGCACAATGTAACCGTAATTACTACCCACAACCTGGAAGCGGAAGGAGTAGAGAAAACCGAAGGCATGGAAGTGCATTACCTGCCTGTAGGCTACAGCAATCATTACGGTTTTTTTAAACGCGTTTTTTCTTTTGTGCGCTTTGTACTCCGCATTGTGAACAAAGCCGGGAAGTTCAGGCAAGCCGATATATGTTATGCCATATCAGCACCGCTTACCACCGGGCTTGCCGCCATCTGGATTAAATGGCGATACGGCATTCCGTATTATTTCGAAGTAGGCGATTTATGGCCGGAAGCACCCGTTCAACTGGGTATCATCCGCAACCCGGTTTTAAAGCGGATAGTGTATCAGCTTGAGGCGTCCATTTATAAGCGGGCAGTACAGGTTATTGCCCTTTCTTCAGCCATTAAAGAAAATATTCTGCACCGTTTTCCGGCTCTTTTGGTTCCTGTGATCCCCAACATGGCCGACACGGATTTTTATAAACCCCAGGCAAAAAATCCGGAGTTGGAAAAGAGGTATGATGTTCAGGATCACTTTGTAGTTTCATACATCGGCACAATGGGCCTGGCCAACGGATTACTGTATTTGTTGGATTGTGCGGAAACGGCATGGAAGGAAAAATTACCCATCCGTTTCGTTTTGTGCGGTGATGGTGCCATGCTTCAAGAGTTGATTCAATCGGCAACCAGCCGCAACATCAGCAATGTAAAGTTTATTCCGCATCAGAACCGGGATGGCGTTCGCAGCATATTAAACGTAACCGATAGTGTGCTGGTGTGTTATCAGCCGTTACCGGTTTTGGAAACCGGCTCGCCCAACAAATATTTTGACGGTCTGGCGGCAGGAAAATTGATCATCGTAAATACCGGTGGCTGGATGAAAG
>JBKBOE010000094.1:0-7000 GCA_046294915.1 Cyclobacteriaceae bacterium
GATGGAAGAAAGCAGTTGAGCGCGCAAGAAAATGGCTAGACTAACTCAGCCTTGAGCGAACTAAGGCTTTTGGAAAATGCCAGGGAGGAGTACAAATCAGCGCTTTTCTTTCTTCGTCTTTCCATAGTGCCGGGCTCACAACTATATAGACCAAATTTCATGGATGGGCCCAGGTGCCATTCGAAGTTATCCCATGTACTCCACCAGTAATATCCGCGGATGTCAATACCATCCTCTATGGCTTTAAGAATAATGCGGGCGTAATCGCCAATGGCTTTTAGCCGGAGTTCATCGCGGGCATCGCAAACGCCATTCTCCGTAATAATGATCGGTTTCCTGTATTTGTTCCAATAGCGATCCAGGCAGGTGCGCAAACCTTCTGGGTGGTACTCCCACATGTCATCGTGGTTTTTACCCAAAGCTTTAATTTTCTCAGGAGTATCCACGTAAGTAATAGGCATCGGGTCGTGCGAAACCCGCGCATAATAACTCATCCCGAAAAAGTCGGCTTTCTCAAAATGAGCGGGAACATACTCCATAAACCACCAGTCGCTTAACCTTGCCGGAAACCATCCGAGTACATTTTCATGGGTAAAAAGTGTTGCGTTATGCGATATGCCAACCGGATGATCGGGATAGGCTTGTTTAAGCAGATCGTAAACCTCGTTGTGCGCCTTGCCCATATTTTTCACGGCTTTTCCGGCCAGGTAGGGATTTATTTTAAAAGGCGGGAAGAAGCCGGTTATCCATCCGTAGCTTGCATACACGTTGGGTTCGTTAAAGGTATTCCAGCTTGAAATGTAGGAACCGAATTCAGCGATTACCTTTTTACAGAAGTCAATCCACAGCGGAATGTTTTCTTCATTTTCCCAGCCACCCCGTTTTGCAAACCACACCGGGTTGGTGAAATGGTGGAGCACCATCATGATGGTTACACCTCTTGATTTCAGGTCGGCAAGAAATTCATGGTAGGTGTTAGCTGTAGGCTGATGGAATTTTCCGAGCGGCTCGCGCTGCAATTTACTCCACTGCAGGCTCATGCGGTAGCCAGGTGCCAGCGAGGCGATGATTGCAGCATCTTCTTTGAAACGCAATTCATGATCTGTTGTGCGCTGAAAAACAGAACCATCACGAGCTTTAACACCTTCCCAATCGTGCTCGAAGGCTGTTTCAATCTGGGCAGCAGCCGTACTGGTGCCGAATATAAATTGCTTGGGAAAGGTTTTCACTTTTGTTGCCGGGCTAAGGAAGACTGACTTACTTCCCATTCATTCCAATATTTTTGCAGGAGTTTAAGGTCTTCATCCAGGCAGGGATAAAGAATTTCCTTTTTCGGTACGGCAGGCATTTTTCCTTTTACGAGGTCTTCCGCTCCAAGACCTGCGGTCCACTCAAAATGGCCCGGGTCGAAGGGATGCCTCCAACGGCCACCCCACCGCAAACCAAGCCGCTCACCAATAACACCAACCCTTCGCCAGAGTTGCAGGTTATGCCATTGTGCCTGCCCATCAACAATCGGCACCAGGTCAACAGCTAATCCGTACTGATGCTTAGAATTACCGGCACCCGTGCGCGTGTACCGTTTGCCCATACTCTTATATTCAGCTTGCTTCGCTCTTGTACGGTAGGTTTCAACTACGGCCAGTTCAATGCCTTTGGCCCGGGCTGTCTGGATTAGCTGGAGTATTTTATCGCGAAAGTAGGGGTGAAGTGCTTCGAGAGCGGTAATCATGGGTAACTCTCCGCGATTTTTTCCAAATGCATAGTTTTCAGCTACGGTCCATAGGCGCCAGCCATTAACCGTATCTTCCAGATAATAAACCTGTGCAGTTAGTTTATCCTGCACCTGCAATTTGGCGATAGAATCCTGGCGGGCTAGTTCTTTTAGCTGCTGTTCCCTTTCCAGCAAGCGGATGATTTCAACTTCGCTGCGGCAGTCGTACGAATCGAACGGGCCACTGGCCTGGGCATAGGTTTTACCCGCAACGCAACTTATGGCAAAAAATACACCTGCTATGTACCTGTGCATTGGTTTCAATATAACTAATCGGCAAAGGTAACGATGATATGCTACTTTTGGAAGTCCTCAGCCTCCGGGCTTTTTTTTCAGGTCGGCCGCGATCTTGTCGTACCGGGCTTTTACTTCTGCATCAGACTTAATTGCATTGCGGATTTTATTGTAAGCACCAGCTCCAAAAGTTTGGTTGGTCAGGCTTTTTATCGCCTCCGAAAGCCTCATGGTTTCTTCTGTGCGCTTCAGGTTAATTTCCTGCAAAGCACCAAGTTCCTCCGGGGAGGCTTTCGCTGCCTTTAGCTTTTCCTGGTCGTTGCCGAGTTGTGAAAGCTGGTTGTACCGTGTTTCCGAAATTTTAGGATTACTTTTTATCAGTTTGGCTAGCGTATTTTTCAATTGTTCCGTCAAATCGTTTATCGAATCCATCACCACGGCATATTGTTTTAATTCATCATCAGAAATGTTGGTTACGGTAGAGTCCTGTCCATAGGCCGATGATAAACTGCTGACAAAAACCAACATTACCTGAAATACGGATTTTACGTGATAATTCATTTTCGTTCAATTTGTTGCGAATATGGATAACGGGCGACTAATCCTGCAAACGATTGAATATTTCATTTTCGTATAGCGAATGATTAATTTGGGCGCTCTTTATAATCCTTAATGCTATGACTGACGAATTGGTATCCACCTATGCCATAAAACATGAGGCGGCCCTTAACTGGGTAAAGCAAGTTGCCGATTTATGTAAACCCGACCAGATACGCTGGTGCGATGGCACCACCCAGGAGTACGATGAACTCTGCAACGTACTGGTTGAAAAAGGAACGTTTATCCGGTTAAACCCGGCCAAACGTCCGAATAGTTTTGCCTGTTTTTCCGATCCGAGCGATGTGGCCCGGGTCGAAGACCGTACTTACATCTGCAGCCGCAGAAAAGAAGATGCTGGCCCCACCAACAATTGGGTTGACCCAAAAGAGATGAAGCAAACGCTGGCTCAATTGATGGACGGTTGCATGACAGGCCGCACGATGTACATTATTCCTTTTAGCATGGGCCCGGTGGGCTCATCCATTGCACATATCGGTATTCAAATTACCGATTCGGAATACGTGGTGGTAAATATGCACATCATGACACGTGTAGGGAAACGCGTAATGGATGTGCTCGGAACTCAAGGTGATTTTGTAAAATGCCTGCATACCGTGGGCGCACCACTGAAGCCCGGACAAAAAGATTCTACCTGGCCCACTAACCCTACAACAAAATATATTGTTCACTACCCTGAAGAGCGATCCATTGTATCCTATGGTTCCGGCTATGGCGGTAATGCCCTGCTCGGGAAAAAGTGTTTTGCGTTACGCATCGCCAGTTCTATGGCCCGCGAAGAAGGCTGGCTTGCCGAGCATATGCTCATTCTGGGTGTGGAAACACCTGAAAAAGAAAAGACCTACGTGGCTGCGGCTTTTCCGAGCGCCTGTGGCAAAACAAATTTTGCCATGCTCATTCCTCCTAAAGAGTTAAGCGACTGGAAAGTAACTACGGTTGGCGATGATATTGCCTGGATAAAACCCGGGAAAGACGGCAGGCTTTATGCCATTAATCCTGAGTATGGCTATTTTGGGGTGGCACCGGGCACTAATGAAAAGAGCAATCCCAATGCGATGAAGACTATCGCAAAGAATACCATCTTCACCAACGTAGCCATTACCGAAGATGGTGATGTGTGGTGGGAAGGTATGACTAAAGAGGTGCCAAAAAATTTAACCGATTGGCGCGGACAAAAATACGACCCTGCTTCAGGTAAAACGGCCGCCCACCCGAATGCCCGCTTTACAGCCCCCGCATCACAGTGCCCGTCTATTGATCCAGATTGGGAGAATCCGGATGGCGTACCTATTGGTGCTTTTATTTTTGGTGGCAGGCGCAGTTCAACCGTTCCGCTTATTTATCAGGCGCATAATTGGAACTATGGTGTTTACCTTGCCGCAACAATGGGGTCTGAGATGACGGCTGCTGCTTTTGGCGAAGTGGGTAAAGTAAGGCGCGATCCTTTTGCCATGCTTCCTTTCTGCGGCTACCACATGGGCGACTACTTTAATCACTGGCTGCAGTTTGGCCGTGATATTCCAAACCCGCCACGGATTTTTGGTGTGAACTGGTTCCGTAAGGATGAGAAAGGAAATTTTCTTTGGCCGGGATTTGGCGATAACATGCGCGTACTGAAGTGGATTGTTCAGAAGATAAGCGGAAAAACCAATGCTGTTGAAAGCCCCATAGGGTGGATGCCCCACTATGATGATATTGACTGGAGAGGACTTAATTTCTCCAAACTTCAGTTTGACCAGATTATGGAAATTGACCGGGAACAGTGGAAGCAGGAGTTGCTCTCGCATGCCGAATTGTTTGAGCGGATGTATGACCGGCTTCCTAAAGAATTCATCTTCATGCGCGAACTGCTGCTGTCCAGTTTGTGGCGGTCACCGGAAAAATGGAGCCTGGAGCCGGAACGATAAGCATTCTAACCAATTAAACATCGTTCATTAGCATAGAGCAACCGGGCGATTGTGTAAAAAGCCTGTGATCATACGCAGGCTTTTTTGTTTTGGCGCATTGATTAATTGAATTAATAAAACTACTTTGGCTCAAGCCAAACCTAAAGTTCTTTTATCCGGATGACTGTACGTGAGAGAATTAACCAGATAAAAACTGGTTTCAGTTCAACCTTTTGGATTGCCAACACCCTCGAACTCTTTGAGCGATTCGCCTATTACGGGTCAAAAGCTGTGCTTACCGTTTACCTGGCCACAAAAGTCGGGCTTCAGGAAGAAGCCGGTTTTTTAGCCGGTATTTTTAATCTTGTTCTTTACTCGCTGCCTATTGTTGCCGGAGTTTTTGTTGATAAATATGGTTTTCGGAAAACCCTCATTGCCTGCTTTGCATTCTTTTGTGTCGGGTATTTTTTGATTGGTTTGGCCGGAATGGAGTATGGTCAGGATATTGTGAATTCGATCGGCAAGAGAAATTATGTATTGGCAGTATTGCTGCTTACTGCGGTAGGTGGATCTTTAATAAAACCTTGCATTGTTGGTACGGTGGCCAAAACCAGTAAAAAGGAAGTGCAGGCGTTAGGCTTTTCAATTTATTACACCCTGGTTAACCTGGGCGGAGCCATCGGTCCGATATTGGCGTTGCAGGTGCGCGAAGAGTGGGGCATTGAGTATGTGCTGATCATGTCATCCATTACCTCATTTTTTCTGATTATCGGTACGGTGTTGTTTTTTAAAGAACCGGTGGAAACAACAGAAGACACAGAGGTACGCACTTTCCAAAAAGTTTTTAGCGATATGGTACTGGTGTTCGGCAACCTCAGGTTTATGATATTTTTGCTGATCTTTTCCGGATTCTGGATGATGTTCTGGCAAATCTTTTACTCCTTCCCATTCTATGTTACCGATGTACTCAAGTTCGAACGATTTGAACTTCTTGAAACGGTTGACGCGTGGAGTATCATTGTACTTACCGTTCCGGTAACCGCGCTCGTCAGCAAATGGAAACCCATTACAGCCATGACGTTGGGTTTCAGCATTGCCAGCCTGTCGTGGATTATCATTGGGGCCTGGGCCACTGTACCGGCAGCCATTATTGGTATTTTCATTTTTGCCGTTGGCGAAGCTATTCAGGCACCCCGCTTTTATGAGTATGTGGGGTCGCTGGCCCCAAAAAATCAGGTAGGTACATTTATGGGCTTTGCTTTTTTGCCGGTAGCCATCGGGTCTTTTACAGCCGGAATTATTGCTGATTGGTTGCGGGGTTCTTACCTCGAAACGAATCCATCCATGATGTGGTACACTTTAGCAGGTATTGGAATTATATCAACTCTTTTAATGCTGATGTACAACAAATTTTTAGTGTCGAATCAACCTCAAGTCTGAGTCTATGGATCAATCCAAAACATTTAAACCCTACATTTCTCCCGAGCAAAACATTCCGGAGTTCACAGTTAAGTCTGTGCTATTTGGTGCGCTGTTCGGTATTATCTTCGGGTCATCAACGGTTTACCTTGCATTAAAGGCAGGGCTTACAGTTTCGGCATCCATACCCATTGCCGTAATTGCGATAACGCTCGGCAGGAAATTTCTGAAGACAACAATCCTCGAAAACAATATTATCCAAACCACGGGCTCGGCCGGTGAATCCATCGCTGCCGGAGTAGTGTTTACCCTTCCCGGCTTTTTGTTTTTATCGCCCGGGCCTGATGGCGTAAGCGTGGGTGAATCGTACTTCAACTATTTAACCATACTTATCCTGGCTGCCTTTGGCGGTATGCTTGGCACACTCATGATGATCCCGTTAAGGCGCTCATTGATTGTTAAAGAGCACGGAACATTGCCTTACCCGGAAGGCACAGCCTGTGGCTCGGTGCTTCAGGCCGGTGAGAAAGGTGGCGTGTTTGCAAAAACCGCATTTTTGGGTATGGGAGTAGCACTGGTATATGCCATGCTTCAGAAAGTTTTTCATGTTATAGCCGAGACGCCATCATATGTTACCAGTCAACTCAATAAGTTTTGGCCATCAGCCGCTACGCGTGGTGAAATTACTCCGGAGTATCTGGGAGTTGGTTATATCATTGGACCCAGAATTTCCGGTGTACTGGTTGCGGGTTCAGTACTTGCCTGGTGGGGACTTAATCCATTGTTAGCAACGCTTGTTCCTGCTGAAACTATCGCCATGCAACTTGTAAAACTGGGGTACCTCGCTGATGTTACCAAGCCGGGCGGGCCAGGTGGCTGGGATCCGGCCAGCCAAACATTTGCCAGCTATGCCGATGCCATTTACCGTGCCTACATCCGGCAAATTGGGGCAGGTGCAGTGGCAGCAGGCGGATTTATTACCCTAATGAAGACCATCCCTACCATTGTCAGTTCCTTTAAGGAAAGCATAGGTTCGTTAAAAGAGAGGGGAGCTGCCGGAGTGCTACGC
>JBKBOE010000095.1:0-6607 GCA_046294915.1 Cyclobacteriaceae bacterium
ATGTTTGTTATGCCTTCATCCGATATGGACTATTGGGAACTGGAAGTGGAGGTGCATAACCATCATAATGGCAAGACCGGATCGGTTGAATTAGATATTACAGTGGCCAATCCAACGGTGGCTCGCATGAAGTCCTTTACTACCGCGGGAGGAGACAAATACTTTATCTCCTACATGTTCCCGGAAGAAATGAAAGTGGGTATTAACGACTTTGAAGTAATCGCCAACAAGCGGGTAAGCGGCATGGAATGGCCTGCCGAAGAAGGGCTTACATTTACGTTAACTCCCGAAATGCCCAGCATGGGCCATGGTTCGCCAAACAATGTTAATCCGGTGCATGATGCCAGCGGACATTACAAGGGTAAAGTAAACTTTACCATGACAGGCGAGTGGCGGCTTAACCTGGAAATACGCAAAGCCGGAGAATTGCTAAATGAACTTTACTTCGATGTAACCCTGGAGTAATGCGGTTTATCTGCTTTGCGGTTTTGGTGGCCTTAAGCCCGGTTGGATTATGCCAGTCGGGCTTAACCGCCAATGACTCATTGCCGTTGCGCATCCTCGAAGCGGTAACAATACAATCCTTTGCCATTGAAGGAGATCGGTGGCAGAATTTTTACCGCACCAACCCATCCTCCACTACCGAAAACATCCTTTGCCATTTACCGGGCATGTATCTTATCCGCAGAGGATCGTACGGGCAGGAGCCTATGGTGCGCGGCATGGCATCCGGACAATTATCTGTAACCATTGACGGTATGAAAATGTTTGGCGCCTGCACCGATAAGATGGACCCGGTAACCATTTATGTAGAGCCCCAGAATCTGAAACAAATAGAGGTAGTACCCGGAGTATCGGGTTCATTTTATGGCACAACCGTAGGTGGTGCCGTAAATTTACTACTTGCACAACCCGATTTTGCAGTTCCGTTGGGAATCCAGTTGGGAAGTTCTTTTTTCTCCGCTTCACAGGGTCTGGCATCGTATGCTGTCGTCAACAAAAGTTATCGAAACAGCGCCTACCGGTTTAGCTCTGTCTATCGCAAACATCAAAACTACCGTGCCGGTAACGGAGAAATCATTCCGTACACGCAGTATGAAAAGGTAAACCTGATGCTGGCTGGGGCGTATGCAGTAAATGCTACCGACACCCTGCGTGCTGAGGTGCTTACCGATTTTGGCTGGAATATCGGTTTCCCGGCTTTGCCCATGGATGTCGGCTATGCCAATACCACTATGGCAGGCATTACGATTAGTCGCGTGAGGCTGGATAGCTGGTTAACCCGTTTTCGGGTTAAAGGCTATGCCAACCTGGTGTATCATGAAATGGATGACACGCAACGCCCCGATGTGGTAATGCACATGGATATGCCCGGCCAAAGTGAAACAATCGGATTTTTTGCAGAAGGCGAAGCAAAAAAGATAAAAGATCATGCCTTATCGTTCCGCTTGGATGGCTACGCCAATCATGTTCTCGCTGAAATGACCATGTATCCGGAAAACGAAAGCCCGATGTACATGCAAACCTGGCCGGAAATGACGCGCATGGTGTGGGGTTTTTATGGACGCGATACGTATGCACTTGCTCCGCGTACGGCCTTAACGGCTGACGTACGTGCAGATTGGGCCGGTACATATATAAAAGAAGGTTTTGGTATGGATCAACTCCGGGTTTTTTATCCTGATCTTAAGAAGGTTGAGTATCGTTTGCCGTTTAATATAAACACCGGTATTTCCCATTATGTCGGTCGCGAAGTTCAGCTTACTGTACAGGTCGGCTACGGCCAGCGCATACCTTCACTGAGCGAACATGCAGGTTTTTATTTGTTTAACCGGATGGATGGGTACGATTATGTAGGTAATCCGTACCTGAAAAATGAAAAGAGCTGGTCGCTGAATGCTTCGGCAAACTACTGGCAGAAGGCATGGGAACTTCAGGCTACTGTGTTCGTTCAGCAATTTCAGAATTATATTTTTTCGGCTACCGATGCCACGCTCTCGCCCATGACGCCCGGTTCCAATGGGGTACGCGTTTACGAAAATATAAGTGGGGCACATTTTGCGGGTGCTGAAGGCCGGGTAAGCTGGACCATTTCACCGGCTTTCCAGGTAATGGATCAGGTTAAGTTCGTGTCGGCACAAATGGTTTCGGGCCAGCCGCTGCCGCTCATTCCCCCGCTGGTGCATCAGTTATCGCTTCGGTTTAACAGAAAGGTGTTTAGCCTGCAGGCCGATCTGGAACAAAATGCGGCTCAACATCGCATTCATGCCGGGTTTGGCGAAGATAAAACGCCTGGCTATTCCATCCTAAATTTCCGCGGTGAATACCGGCAGGAAATTCAAAACCTGAAAATCAGCCTCCAGGCAGGTGTTGAAAACCTTTCAGATGCCCATTACCATGCTCATTTGGATTGGGGTAACATTTCCCGGCCCGGCAGAAATGTATATGTAACCGTTGAGGTGCGGTTTTGATTGAGGTAATCTGCCTGTTGTAAATTTAACAGGACAAATGCAGGTTTCCCGGCCATCACCAACGCTGCATAGCCGTTGTTGGGCGCTGGCAGCTATTTTGTCGCTCGTTCATAGTTATCCCAAAAATCGCCTTTTACAATATTTAAAGTTTCAATTGTCCTTAAAGTAAAACTCCAAATTTGTCCATTGTTGAGCTCTATCTCGTATGAGGTAGAAGAACCGTCCATAGATTTGTTTATAATTATATACTCTGTGTCTAACGTTGTCAACCCATTTACTTTTTCTACTAGTCTTGATTCAGTTATCTCCACCGTCTTAATATTATCCTGACTTGAGTATCCACATTGTCCGGTGAAACCGCCACAGGTAGATTTCCAATCCCATTTTCCTCTTATTTCTAATGATACGCTATCTTCTTTTTCGCATGAAGTTATTGTCAGTTGAAGTAGTAGAGTTAATGTCAATATGTATCTCATGTTGTCTCTTTTGTCCAATGTTTAGACAATAAAAACTCAAGTTTAGTTGCAAGCCCTTGTCTTGTCCGCTGCTTGCGCCCAACATAAGGCTATATCCACTGGATATATCTCCTCCATAAATTTATAAAGTAACCTTATTCTTACAAACCAATTCTATACCTGAGTAGCTTTAAGCGATTACCCGCACGGCATTTTTCTGGGGTTGCTGTTGCGCTTAAAACAAAATCTTGTGTCCCTGCAGTTTAATCTTCCCTTCGCGTTCCATTTTTTTAACGGTGCGGATTACGGTCTCCACCCGCAGGCTGGTCATGTCGGCCAGTTGCTGGCGTGTGTACGGTATGATAATGGGCGTGGTGTTATTGTCGGTTACGAGTTTTGACTTCAGGTACGTTAAAATCGTAGTGAGCCGGTGTTCGGGCGTGTGCGATGAAATCTCTGTAAGGATCATGGATTTATACTGCAGGCGGTTGCAGAGTACATGGTCGAGTTTGAGGTGCAGGTGGAAGTTGTTTTTGAGCAGGTCAAGAAAACCTACTTTGGGCAGCCGCCACACCTTGCCCGCTGTAAGGGCAATAGCTGTGGCCGGGTACGGAAAATCACCCAGCAGGGGAGGTTCGCCAAAACTTTCGCCAGCATGAAAAATACCTTGAGTAAACTCCTGGCCCTCGTGGTTGAGGATGTACATGCGCACCTGCCCTTCTTCTACCTGGAAATAATCGGCAGCGGGATTTCCTTCTTCAAACAACACCTGGTCTTTACGCATACGTACCAGCCGTGCGTTATACTGCTCCAAAGTCTTAGTGGGAATCAACTTTCTCTTTTTGAGGAGAAAATTAGCCATTTTATTTTGGTTGGTTGCTGATGGGTATGGGGTATATCAGATGAATGGCGTACCATCCGAACGGCTTTCGATGGAGTAAAAAGCGAATTTAAACAACCTGGCACGCTCCTCCGGCACAGGCTGCCTCTGCCTTGTGGTCGGTTTCGTCATCGGCTTCGTACACGTTTTTCAGGTCAATGGCTTTCAGATGCTTTTCCAGTTCAATGAATTTTTCTTTCGTAATGTCTTCAAACGGGGCCTGTTTGTAATTGCCGGTATCGAAGGGCAGTACACTCAATCCGTTATACGATGCTTTATTGTTCCACATCCACTCACCCACACGAGGCCAGTCGCTGTCGGCTATGGATACGGTAGCCGAAACATTGTTGGCGTTGCTGCCCCTTCGGAATCCTTTGCGCACCCAGTCTTCGTTGAATTTTTTTATACGCTCCAGCAGTTCCATCACATCTTCCGTACGGAGTATGCTTCCTTCCGGTGCCTTTTGAGGGATGCAGATGATAGCCTGCCGGCTGTTCAGCAGGTCGTCTTCCAGCAACTCGGGATGTGCCATGTTCAGGTAGGTATATAGCGCCTCGTTTTTGCCGATGCGTATCCTGCGGATGTAGTAATCGTTGTGCCAGGCATGAATGCCCGAAGAAGTACCAAGTACAAGTGAGGAGGTACCCGATGGTTTTATGGTTGTGGTACGGGCGGCAAACTGGATTCCGATTTCGGCAGATACTTTTAGATTTACTTTTTTTACTTCCTGGGCCGCTTCGTTCAGGTCAAGTTTCTGAACGTTGCCGCTGGCAATGCCGGTCATGCCTACGCCTATGAGGGCGTCCTGCTCGGTGGTTGTCTTCCACACTTCGCGCAGGTAGTGGAAATTGGTAAAGCCGGCCTGCAGGGTGCCAAGGAACGATGCAGCACGTGCACGGGCATTAAGGTCCTCTTGTGTTTCCACATCCGACACATTGATTTCGCACAGGTTACAGAACTGGAAGGGGCGAAGGGCAATTTCGCAGCAGGGGTTGGTGCCCCAGTCCGGATCGTTAGTAAAGTAAAAGCCCGGCTCACCCGAGCCAGAGAGTTCAATTTTTTTCCACAAGTCAAAAAATTGCTCGCGGGTTATGGCATTGCGTTGAAGGACTACCGAGTTGTTGGCGCGGCCGCGCTGTTCGTTTACCTCCCACCAGTTACCGTATTTGCAGGTGAGCATTTCCTCATCGCCATAGGAGAACAGCGAAATCATGGCTGACCTGCGGATACCTCCGGCCAGCACAGCATTTGCCAGGTGGCACATCAGGTCGTGGCACTCCAGGGGAGTGAGTTTTTCGCCATTGCTTTTCCGGTCAAGCAGGGCCTGCACGTGGGCTATACAAATTTTTAATGGTTCGGGGCCCGGAGCTTTTCCACCGGCTGTTACCAGGCGCGCGCCCTTCGGGCGGATATCGGAATAATCAAAATCGGGGATGTACTCACTTAATCCAAAATATCCTTTCAACAAAACTTTAATGGCATCGGCCCAGCCTTCCAGGCTGTCGCCTACTAAAAACCTTCTGTGCTTTTCAGCTTTTTGAACGGGCGGTAATTTTTCGACATGGTGGTATTGCACGGAATATCCTACCCCCGTTCCGCCCAGCAGCAGGAACATGGTTTCGGAAAATGCGCGGATGTCATCCACCGGCAAGTAAGCACAGTTGTATATGCGCGAATGGTTACGTGCAATAGCGGGGCCGGCAAATTGCATTGCGCGCATGGAGGGAAGTACCTTTTTTGCGCGAACCCATTCCATGGTGTCGGAAATTTCGGCTTGCAGCGCGGGGTATTTTTCTACCATCATGTTTTGGTAGCGGTCGCAGATTTCGTCCCAGGTTTCCCTGCGGTGGAGTTCCGGCAGATACCGGGCATACTTCATGTAAATAATGATGTCGCTTAAAATTTGTTGGTTAAGTTGCATGGAGATTAAAAAGTGGTATTGGTTTTTATTCTTAGTTTTTCAAAAAGTACATTGTTTTCGAGGTGGATGTGCTGCATTAAATCCTGGTCGAATTCCTGCAGCCGCCTGTAGGTAACTTTAAAAGTCGGACAGGCATCGGCTGGTGGTGAATAGGTGTTGGTAAGTTTTCGGATGGACTTAATCAGGTTGCCGGCATACTCATGTTCATCTTCCATAACCGCAAGGGGTGCATTTACATTAAACACAGGCTCTGTACGCCCGGCAAACAGGCGTTTAGCCTCGGGGAAAAGTATTATTTCTTCCTTGTGCATGTGTTGGAGCAGTTCATTGGCCAGGTCGCTGAACGTTTGTTTAATGCTGTACAGGTACGGATGCCGGTCGCCATGAACGCTGCACACTTTGGCAAGCAGTTCATGAAGTTCGGGAATATTTCTTTTTACGTATTGATGATGATGTTGCACAATAAAATCAGTGAGCAGGGAAATATCCCAGGTGTCAAACCGGATAGTGCCTGGAATTGCCGATGGTTCATTCTGGTACAATTCGTTCACCACGGTATCCACGCTGATGCCGGCTTTTTCGCAGGCTTCTTTTAATGACTGCTTACCCCCGCAACAGAAGTCGATGTTATACCTGGTAAAAATTGCCGTGGCCGAAGGATGTTGTAAGGCAATAGCAGAAACGCGCTGTGTTTCCATATCAAGGGTTGTATACATAGTGCAGATTGTGCTGGTTAGGTGATAAAACTAAAGTTTGCCCTGATGAAGCGCTATGACTTCAGTCATATCATCCGCATTTTTTGTAAGTTCGTTACGTTATGGATTTGCTGTGGACCGTGGTAGCCTGTTGCCTGGTGCTGGCCGGACTGGTTGGCAGTGTG
>JBKBOE010000096.1:0-6563 GCA_046294915.1 Cyclobacteriaceae bacterium
CGTGGTTTTACGGGATTTTGGTGGAGTACCACACTTGAATCCGGATTCATTACGCAAATGGGCCTGGGGAATGCCCTCGCCAATGCCACGCTGCTTGGAACAGGTGTCGGCAATGCTGAAGCAGTTTCGGTTCGTTGTGTGAAAAACTAAACTTCATTGAGTTTACAGGGAGTTTCGTTTAGCCCCGCCTTTACGGGCAGTCTGCACTTTCTTTTTACCCTCGCTGGTCATGGCAAAACTCCGTGTCATTTTTTTAATATACGCTACCTGGCGAAAGCGCAGCGCACTCCAGTCCTCATCAATGGCTACCTGACGAACAGGTTCAAAACCCAGTTTGCCGAGTTCAGCCCAACCGGAATCGCGGTTAAAGTCGCAGGTATATTTTTTAGATGAACCTTTTGGGTAAGCAAGCCACAGTAAGCCATCTTCCACCAAGCGTTTACTTACTTTTTTTGATAATGAGTTCACTTCGTTTTGTTTCGTAACAAAGCCCAGAAAAAATTCGACAGGCTCCGAACCGGTTAAAAAAGTAATAACCTTTGCAACATCCTGCATGGCTTTCATTTCCGGATGGAAAGAATCAGGCGCCTGAATAATATGCAGGCTTTTTTGATTTTTAAAGTTGAGTTTTTTGAACAAAGGGGTCATAGCGTTTCAGTTATATTCAAAGTTTATGTAAAGTACTTAGCACAGAAGCCACTTGCAAAAGCGCTGGTGTGACCGTCTCTTGGCTAAGGTGCCGTATTCAAATATCCGCGGAATAATCCACTCCGGGGAATGCAAAATGAGTTGGGGGATTTCACTTTCGGCTACATCCCAGAATAAGGCGCGTCTGGTTATCAAAGTTTGCATCGGGCATTTCAAAGATAGCGCATTTGATGCAGCCGAATTTTTAAAAGATGGGTCGTTGCCGGACAGCATATCGGATTTATCAGGTTGCCTCATACCTTCACTAACTTTCCGTCTTTTTTTGCTTTGGTGCGACCCCACAGGGCCATCGCTTCCAAAACCGGTAACAGTGATTGGCCTTCTTTGGTGAGTTCATATTCTACACGAGGTGGAACTTCAGGAAAAACGGTGCGCTTTACCAATCCATCTTCTTCCAAGGCACGCAGTTGGAGTGAAAGCATCTTGTCGGTGATATCGGGAATCACTTCTTTCAGTTCGCTGAACCTTCGTTTGGTGTTTCGCAGGTACCACAGCACTACGGCTTTCCATTTTCCACCGATAAAGGCCGAAGTAATGTCAAGGGCGCAGTGGTAATCTTCGCCATCGATGATAAACTTGTACTGCTCGTCATTTATTTTCATAAATTTTTTCAGATTTTTTTTCTTGAATCCAAACGCAATCACCCAATTCTGTCAAGCTTGATAGTGCCTTTCAATACTAACATGGTATTGTCCATGGTTAGGTAAAGCTATACTTTTGAAAGTAAATAACTAAACAATATAAGAGAATGAAAATAGCGGTTTTCGGAACCGGCATGGTGGGCGATGCCATCGGTTCACGGTTAATTGAACTGGGTCACGAGGTGATGATGGGTTCACGCACGGCATCCAATGAAAAGGCAAATGCTTTTGTGGTGAAACACAAGACAGGCGCAAGTGCCGGTACGTTTGAACAGGCTGCTGCTTTTGGCGAACTAATTTTCAATTGCACAAAAGGCGATGCTTCGATTGAAGCAATTAAACTGGCTGGTGAGAACATCAATGGAAAAATTATAGTAGATGTGGCTAACCCGCTTGACTTCAGTAAAGGTCAGCCGGCCAGTTTGCTTCCGACATTATCGAACACGAATTCATTAGGCGAAGAAATTCAGAAGACGTTTCCAAAAGCAAAAATTGTAAAAACCCTCAATACCATGTGGTGCGGATTGATGGTAAACCCCAACATGATTGGGGGCGGTGATCATACCAATTTTATTTGCGGAAATGATATGGATGCAAAAGCCAAAGTGAAGACGTTGTTAAAAGAGTTCGGCTGGAAGGAACAAAATATCCTCGACCTGGGCGACATTACGAACGCCCGCGGAACGGAAGCGGTTCTGCCGATCTGGTTGCGGGTTTGGGCAGCCACAAAAAATGGTGCATTCAATTTTAAAGTGGTTCAGTAGGGGATAACAAAAACATAATCGCATTGCTTAAGCAGTGCCGTGAATTATTTGATAAATTCAGGGCATGAAAAAATGGTTTTTTGTTTTTTGCATGGCTTCAGCCGCATGTCAACCCGGCACTAACCAGAGGGATGAGCAAGGGCATGTAATGGAACTGCAGGCTTTGGAAGAAGATTCGCTTGCGCAGGACGAACTTCACAACTCCGACTATGGTATTTATTTTTTCGATTACCCCGTTAAAGATAATCTGGTTTACTCGTTACAACTTCATTATCCCGACCGGAAAGCGCGTATTTATCCGCAACAAAACGGACCGGTTATTCAGGAAATGGAACTGAGTGAGGACTTGAATTTTGATGATGGATATTATGCGGAAAATCCGGAGGCGATCTTCTCCCTTCAGGATGTGAATTTTGACGGCTATGTTGATATTTCATTTTTGCGTATGACAGGCGTGGCCAATACGTGGTCAGATTTTTACCTTTATGACCCTGAAAAAAAGCGTTGGATGTTCAATGAATCCTTGAGCGAGTACCCTAACATTACCCTTGATGAAAAGACCCAGACGTTGAGTTTCTACAATAAAGGAGGCTATGGCGGAGCCTGGTACGAATCGGGAACGGTGAAATGGGAGAAAGGCGATCCGCTGATGATCCGTAAAGAAGAACAAACCTCTGCTGGCGAAGAGGATTCGGAATCGTTCATCCGAACCATCTGGATGTATGCTGACGGAGAAATGAAAGTGGCTTCCAAAGTTCACATCAGTGAAATAGAAACCGGAGAAAAACAATGCTTGCTAGAGGGCGATTGGGAAGAATTTGACCGAACGCCTTTTTTGGTTTTTGCCAAAACCGATGAACAGGTTACACGGGTAGATGGACGACAAAAGGGTTGCCGTTAGTTGCCCTGTTTTTTTACTCGCTTCAAGTTTTCCTTCACCCTGAATTTTACTATTTGTGTGATCAATCTTAGCGGAAGCGGTTGATCCAGTGGAAACTGAACTGCACCCTTAGAATGTTTGTATTTGGAAATTTCTTTTTGGAATTCAGTTAACCCCGAAGGTGCCGGGTAAAAACCAATATGATTTTTGTAGGCAGCAAAGTGCACAAGGTTGCCGTTCAATTTAAAGGTGGGCATCTGGTAGCTGATAGCTTCTTCGGCCTGGGGTGCAGCTTTTTGAATGGTTTTGCGAAGTTGCTGTAATAGGGCCTGAACATCCTTTGGAAAGGTTTGGATGTAAGAATCGATGTCTTTAAAACCTTTTGCGTTCATGGTATTTCTATGCTAACAGTTTGGAGCTTTGTGTTCAGGCGGGTTAGCGTTCGTTGTTTTTTAGGAGTTTAGCTTTCGTTAATTCAATGGGTTTGAAAGTTTATCATCCATTCTATTCCGTACTTATCTCTGAACATGCCAAAGTAAGAGCCCCAGGGACTCTCGTCAAGCGGCACTTCAATTTGTCCACCTGCCGATAGTCCGTTGAACAGATGGTCTGCTTCGGCTTTACTTTCCGCTGAAACAAAAATCTTACTCCGGTGCTCATGCTCGTTTACTTTTCCCATAAATCTGGGAACATCATTTCCTCTTAAAACATCATTATTACCGATGGGTAATTCAATATGCATGATTTTATCCGCCTCACTTTCATCCCAATGGTTTCCCGGATTTTTCGGCATATCCTTGAATCGGACTACCCTTGAAAATTCTCCTCCGAAGACCGATTTATAAAAGGTAAAGGCTTCTTCGGTGTTTCCATTAAAATTGATGTACGGATTGATGGTGGCCATAATTTTTACGTTTATATTTTTAATAATTTATTTAGTTAGTGTTGGTGTCATCTGTTACCGTATCGGCCAACACCTCACACATAAATCCTTTCGCTTGAAGATGCTTTTGAACAAGCGGAACGGCATCTTCTGTGCCAACCTCTACCCGAAGGATCCGATCACAGTCGTCCAGGTCGAAATTAATTCTGGTCAGCGGAATCAGTTGATTGAGCTCAAAAGTAATTTTTTCGGCAACGGCCGTATCGGCTACATTGGTTTTAAAAATTTCTATCATGGGTGTTTTCAAGCGCGAAGTAATGTGGTGATATCGAATTTTTTCATTTGCAGAAACGCCTGTGTTACCCGCGGTGCTTTTTCCGGATCGCTCATTAACTTACCCAATATGCCAGGCACGATCTGCCACGATACACCAAACTTATCCTTCAACCAGCCGCACATATCTTCGCGCCCGCCTTCGGATAATTTGTTCCAATAGTGATCAATCTCTTCCTGCGTTTCACATTCAATCACTAATGAAACCCCTTCACTAAAGGTAAATCCATGCTCGCCTGGCCCGTCCATGACAATAAGCGGATAATTATTTAGCTGAAATTCCGAATACATCACCTTGCCGGCATTCGCGTCACCTTCATCATACTGAATAAACACATCGGTGGTAGCTTTTGGAAAAATGGAATGATAAAAATGAATGGCTTCCTCTGCGCGCCCGAATTGTGAGGAAGTAAAAAGCATGCATGGCTTAATTGAAAATGGCGTACCGGGTTTATCCACTACAGAAATTTGCCAGGTCATGCCGAACGTATCCTGTAACCAGCCATATTTTTTACTCCATGGATAAGTATCCAACGGCATCAGTGCCGATCCGCCAGCAATCAACGCATTATAAATGCGCTCGGTTTCTTCTTCGCTCGTACAGTAAACAAAAAATGAAATAGACGGATTGATTTTAAATTTTGGTCCGCCATTCAGGCCCATCACACGGAAGCCATCCAATTCAAACCTAACAACGATGGGATTCTTTTCTGTGATGGTGGAATTATTGAAAATGGAACAGTATAAGTTAGCGGCTTTTTCTGCATCGCCATCGAACCAAAGGCAGGGATAAATGGATTTTGTCATAACTTTTTGATTTTTATTTTGATGCACAGTTCACCATCCATTGTACGCCAAATTTATCCGTGCAACTGCCAAAGTAGTCGCCCCAAAACATATCTTGAAGAGGCATGGTAATGTTTCCTCCGGAAGAAAGTGCTTTGAATAGCCGATCGGTTTCTTCGCGGGTGTCGGTTTCCAGGTTAATGTGTACGTTGTTTCCGAAGGTCACATGAAAGCCCATGGATTCGGGTGCATCTGAGCCCATGAGTAGATGGCCTCCAAGTATAGGTAAGCCCATATGCAACACAAGGTTCTTATCTTTTTCGGGTAGCGGAGGCATACCTTCTGATGCTGGCATATCGCCAAAGCGTTGGATGCCGCCAATAAATTCACCACCGAAAATGGATTGGTAAAACAAAAATGCTTCTTCGGTTTGACCGGCAAAGTTGAGGTAAGTGCTTACACGTGCCATAAGATTTTTTATTTAAATGTTAGTTGGGCTTTGCTTTTTACGATTATCAATCAAAGGTAACATAGAAACATCGACTGGTTATGTGTAAAAACGACATTTTGAGGGCGTTTTGCGACAAGTTATTTTGTAGTTTTAGAGTATGAAGCACGTTTCCATTCTCGTTCCGGAATCTTCGGTGATGCAATCCATTGCCGACCCGCAGTATTTATTTTCGGCTGTAAATCATTTCATGATTCAGTCGGGAAAAAAGCCTCTGTTTGATATTCAGTTGGTGGGTGCGAAAAAGGTGATAACTCTTAATGATGGACTATACTCCGTTTATACCGAGGCGTTGATTAAGGATGTAAAGCAAACCGATCTGGTAATTATACCGGCTCTATTCGGAAATATGGAGCATGCGATTTCACTCAACAAAAAATTAATTCCGTGGATTATTGAAAAGCATCAACAAGGGGCTGAGGTAGCTTCGCTTTGCATGGGGGCGTTTCTTTTTGCTTCCACCGGACTTCTCAACGGGAAGAAATGTTCAACGCACTGGGGTTTTGCCAATCAGTTTCGCTCTATGTTTCCGGAAGTGGAATTGGTGGACGGAAGAATTGTTACGGAAGAACACCATCTGTACAGCAGCGGAGGAGCTACTTCGTATTGGAATTTACTGTTGCACCTTGTGGAGAAATATACGGGCCGGGAAATAGCCATTTTGGCGGCTAAGTATTTTGCTATTGACATCGATCGGGTGAGTCAGTCGGCTTTTGCCATGTTTCAGGGACAGAAAACTCACAACGATGTGCTTGTCAAACAAGCCCAGGAGTTTATTGAACAACACATCGCTGAACGACTCACCGTTGAAGAACTTGCGTTGAAGTTTGGTTTGAGCCGCAGAACATTTGAACGCAGATTTAAACAAGCTACCAACAATTCAGTATTGGAATACATGCATCGCATAAAGGTAGAAGCTGCCAAGCGCAACTTTGAAACCAGCCGTAAAAATATCAATGAAGTGATGTACGATGTGGGATATACCGATACTAAAGCTTTTCGCACTACCTTTAAAAAAGTAACCGGACTTACTCCGGTTGAGTACCGGAAAAAGTATAAT
>JBKBOE010000097.1:0-6384 GCA_046294915.1 Cyclobacteriaceae bacterium
TATCAATTGAACATTCTTTTTTGCAGCAGATAATTCTTCCGGAGTCATGGCAGCGATGCGCAGGTATTCGCGTTCACTGATCTGGAACCGAACCCGAACACCCTCAATACTGGAAATTGTAGTTAATACCGAACTGCTTCCTGCCCTACTCACATAATCGCCAACACGCACATTGGATATACCAACAATACCATCAAAGGGTGCATACACACGGGTATAGCCCAACTCCACTTTTGCATTTTCGAGCGAAGCTTCAGCCGCCCGCACCTGTGCCTGTGCTGCCTCATAGGCTGCCCGGGCATTGTCCAGGTCTTTCTGACTAAGTGCCTTTAATTCTGCTAAGGGTTGAACGCGGCTTAAATCATTCTGCGCCCGCACCAGTTCAGATTTGGCACGCGCCAGTTCACCGGCCTGGCGGTCAACCCTGTTTTTGTACTCCACATCATCAATAACATAAAGAAGGCTGCCTTTTTTTACCGGGGACCCTTCCTTGAAATTAACCGAAGTTACCCAGCCCTCTACGCGTGTCCGGATATCTACATCGGACTCGCCATATACCTGGGCTACGAAATCTTCATAGAGCGGAACGTCATTGCGGATGGCCTTTACCACATTTACCTGAATAGGGGGTAGTTCTATGGTTTCGTTTTTTTTACAACCGGAAAGCCATACGGCAGGTAGCAAAAAGATTATGCCAGTGATGATATTCAATTTCATAAGGTAAGAATTGAATACGAAATATAAAGAGAATCTTTAGGTCTAAACAATAAAGCTAAAGCGCAATCTGTTATTTGGCTAACGTTGTTTTTAGTTCCCTTTAATCACGAGTGCTTAACCGGCAATTTGCCAACGAGCTTTTTTACAGTTTTACGGATGGCTTTATTAATATCGGTATTGTTGTTGATCTGCTTTTTGGTCCAACCGCGCCAGATTAATTTGTTGGTTTCGCGGTCGTACATTTCCAGCAGTATAGATCCTTCCAGAAATTCAATATCGACTGTTTGATTGTACTGAACAGGGCCGTAGTAGCTAACCGAAAATCCCCCATAATAGGCACCTGTTGATATGGGCACTCCGGCCCCGAAACCATCATTGGCTTCCATCATTCTGGCATGGGCAACGCGTTCCTCAAGTCTGGTGTCTGCAATAAAGATGGCATCCGGGTTTTCATTCGTTTTAAAAAAACCCTTTTTTTTCAACTCCTCATCGGTTAATTGAATGATGAAGCCAATCGCTTCTTTTTTATCGTATGTGATGTGGTATTTTTCATCTCCCGGTTTAGCCCAGGTATAGGTCTTGTATTTTTTTAGATCCGCTCCTTTTTCAGTCACGGCATGGCTTTTCACTATTGGTGCGCACGCATTCATTACTGCAAAGAACATGGAAAGAAGTAAAAGACAGGCAACGTATTTCATGTTGAAAGATGGATTAGTACGGGATATAAAAAAAGAGCTTGTCTCAAAAGTTCAATAGTTGAAAATTTTACTTCGTTTTTGAACTAAAACAAATATAAAAAATGAAGAAGCTGCCGCAGCCTCTTCTAAGAATAATGTGATCCCTATCGCATAAAAGCAAAACCTACATTTAATGCTAAATAGGTTTGAGCACTGGTTAACTCATTTCCTGCCCGGAAACCAATATTATACTTCAGACTAAGATGCAATGCAGTATCCGGATCGATTTCAAACTGCAAACCTACTTCGGGTTGCAACAGGAAATTCCAGGCCTCTTGCTTTAGGGTGTACAGGTTCATGTTGGTATTCCGAAGCGTGTACATGGTTCCAATACCAAAAGCAACAAACGGATTCGTGCTTTCTTCGGGTTTTAGAAAATAAGCGGCTGTAGCGAGCATTGGAAAGTTATTGCTGTAGCGATATTGTTTTCCGGTAAGCGAAATATTATCGATTGTATAGGTAGCCCGATCCATTTCTTCGTAGAAGGTGTTCCAGGAAAAATTTACTCCGACACCAATGTTGGAATTAACCATGTTGCGGTAGTCGAAGGATATTCCTCGGAAGCTTGGTTTTTCAATGAATTCACCGAGGTCTCCGGTGCCAAATCCAACCGAATAGGAAACAACGGTGTTACTTTGAGCCCATACAGCTCCCAGCGTAAGCACACTGAATAGTGCTATAAGCGATTTTTTTTTCATGAGGGGAAGCATTAATTGGTTTTTAAATAAGGTGATTGAGCAAAGGCCTGGTCAATTGCTTTGTTAACGCGGGTTATGTTGGATCCTCTGGTAAGCAAACCATTTATGGCACTGGTCCATACTCTTTCAGGTTCAATGAAACCATCAGTAACAAGCGTCATTACTAAGGTGCCCGTGGTGTACGAAGATACGGAAGGATATCCCCAGCCATAACCGCAATAGTAAGGATAGTACCAGCACCAGTAGTCATACCAATAATAAATGGTGGTGTTTGTCCATGCGGCCGGAAATAATGTAAGGTCAGCATCTGCAGGATCTTCCACCCTTGTGTAGCCCAGTGCTGTCATGTTGCTTTCAATCCTGGATAGGATCTGTGTGTTTTGGGGCTCTTTAACGTATTCAGGATCACTACCGATTTCAGCGGATACCTTCACAATTTTATCGGGCATAGCATAAGTACCTTTACTGGCAAAATCAAAGGACTTGTCAAAAGAAGTTACTACAACATCAAGATCTTCATAGTACTCGGGTCCTGCCGGATAACACCCCCACAACAACAAGGCGGGTAAGGCAGTAAAAAGAAATTTTTTCATGATCTTTCAAGTTTAAATTTTTTGCATAATTACATATTTGCAGCGATATTTTCATAGGCCTTTTGTTCGAAACATTGGCTATAGATTTTTTGACTAAATTATTTTCCGCTTTGAACTCATTACCTTTATCTTAACTGCTATTATTTTAACCTTATGAAAAGAATTCTACTTGCTTCAATAGTATCTCTCAGCCTGTCGGTGGGGCATGCCCAGGTTCTTATTTCGCTTCTTTTTGGCGACAAGCTCAATAATGGAAATATTGAATTTGGCCTTGATGGTGGCGTAAACTTTTCTAACGTCAGGGGTTTGGAAGGAGGCAATTTCAAAAACACATTCAACATTGGGTTTTATTTCGATATCAAGACTAAAAATCCGAACTGGCTATTTAAAACCGGTGTGCTGGTTAAGTCAAGCCTGGGCAGTGCCGGAATACCCGCCTACCCGCTGGGTATTACTAATCTGGATGAGGAGTTTGCCGATGGGGAAGTGTGGCGCAAGATTGGTTACTTCAACATTCCTGTAGCCATGAAATATAAGTTTACCGATCATTTCTTTGTGGAAGGAGGAATTATGACGGGCATCAGAAATAAGGCAAGGGATTTCTTTTCGGCCGAAGTTCAGGGTAATGATCTGGAGTATGAAGTGGATATTCGTGATCAGATTCACCGGTTTGATTTCGGCTTACTGGGCGGATTTGGTTACCGTTTAATGAAAGGATACGGGATGAACCTGACTGCGCGGTATTACTATGGATTAGTGGATATTGTAATTGATGACACTACGCCTGAACAGTATAACACTTCCATTTACCTTTCAGTGGGCATACCGATTGGTGCTGGTAAAGCAGAGAAAAAAGCCCAGAAGGAAGCTGGTCAATAGGCTTACAACCCAAACCGATACTGAACGCCCGTCATAATTTGTGTTCTGGATCCCAGAAATCCATACTCAAGCCGGAGCATAACATGTTTATTTAGCTGGAACTGCGATCCAACAATAAAGTTCCATTTATCTTTTACCTGCTTGTCCATAGAATACTGAACAGTAGAATTGATGATGTTGTTAACAGCCAATTCGGCTGCACTTAAAATTTCACTGGCTCTGTCCAGCACGGCATTGGCTTTTTTGTATTTAGCTTTGTTAATAGGGTTGTTTTGTTGCTGCGGGGTAAGGCCATTCCACCAGGTTTCAACTTGTTGTTGAGCATCCTCTACTTTAACGATGCCCTGTTCAATTTTGGCACTGATTTCTGCGCCACCTTCCGGAAATACTTCGGAGAGATTCATCGAACCACTTGTTACACTTTGAATATTTGCCCGAAATCCACCAACCCATACAGCAATACTGCGTTCCGGTTTTTTGAGCTTAAAATTCTTGCCGAACCGCGGGCCAAATACAAAAGATCGTGCGGGTCTGTCTAATTGGGGCACGTCTGTCCAGGCTACATTCATATCAAGCGCCATAAAGCCACCGCCTACACCAAGGGTAGGTGTAAAGCCAAGTCCAAAGGTTGTGGTGTTGAATTTTACAACCGTACCGGTGGAAAATACTTCAGATTCTCCATCCGGTCCATCAGGAACCCATACACCAAAGTTTACATTCGTGGAAGCTTGCGCTTTTCCCAGAATGCCGTAGATGTTTAGAAACGGAAATAACCATACATCTGGCCGAACTGTCAGTGCGCTGGCTGTTGCTTTAGACTCATTAAAGCGAACAATACCATCCAGGTCATACATGGGGCCATGGTTAAATCCGACATAGAGGTTATCAATAATAATTAATGACTCTTGCCAAAAATATTGCATGCTCATTCCGGCCGAATAGGGAAGACTGTAGCCGGCTTTCGTTGCCTTGTCGCCCCAGATAGGCAGCGAGTATGGGTATTCGCTTTGCTTCAGGCTATCGGCAAGATTTTCATTTTTCTTACCAACTTCCTTATTGGTAAACACCTGGCCATAGGCTAACGCTGAAATAAAAAGTAAAACGAATGTGAATGTTGATTGTATCATAGTGTTGATTTATTCAGACGAAATTTAGCATAAAAGTTTTCTAAAGTTTCTTAGTTGATCGTCAGACTACGGAGTTTAGATTAAAACATCTCCCCGATATTCACCCATACACTCCAATATGTTTTGCTAAAGCCCAGGTCTATGGCAATGTTAGCGTTGGAGAACTTGTTGAGTTTGGTACGTAAACCAACACCTCCTCCAAATTGCCAGTGCCTGAAATGTTGGGTATCAAACTCAGAAGCTGAGGCAAGGTTAACAAAGCCCACTAATCCCCATAGCCCGTTACGCGATAACTGATAACGGTGTTCCGCTTCTGTATATACCATGGCGTTTGAACGGTATCGTCCAATTTCAAAGCCCCGGCTGGCAACACCGCTTGCAGGTGCCCAGTTTGTGGCGGGCAGATCCAGGTAAGGCGTTTTGCCGTTAAGCACGGTCCAGTAATAGGAGCGCAGAGCGATAATGTTTACGCGTGGGGCACTTAGCGGAATGTATTTTCTTCCGTCAATAAACAGAGAGTTGTTGGTATAGGTGCTGCCAAGTTTAGTATCATTCCATCGCCAGCTAATGATCATATAAGATCCTTGAGGCGGATTGATAGCATTTTTTCGCGCATCATATACAAGGTTTGCTGTAAAGCCCGAGGAAGTTGTTGAGGTATGAGGCGTGTCTTCATACCGGTCGAGATGACCTTCGCCAGTATATTCAGATTCACGGATGTGGTAATGATAGTCCAAGGCGTATCCAGGCCCGAAATACCAGAAGCTTTTATTAATCTGGAAGAGGGCATTCTGATAAAACCGGAAATAGTTGGTATCAATTAAGGAGCGCTCCCATTCAGGAGTGTTCCCGCCAAGGCCCCATGTGTACTGGGGAAAGTGCGCTATGCGGTAATCGCCAATAAAGTTTATGGTATTCTTCGGGAGCCAGATATTCGGACGGAGATAGAATCCATACCGGCCGCCCAGATTGGTATAGGGGATTAGATAAATGTTTGACAGATTGGTTTCTTCAGGATTACCCGTATAGAATGCAGCATTGATTGAAGTGATTACTGCCCTTCCCCCTCCGGGAATACTTGCTGCAGCCGGTAGTATGGAGAAGTACACTTTTCGGTCTTCCCTGATTTTATCAACTTTCTCTTGTTTCTTTTCCCCGTACAGGAGGTCGATAATATCAACCTGAATAGAATCATATTGTTGAGCATGACCAATACCCCATAACGAAAAAAGCAGAAGTATGAGTAACCCCAAACGCATGCGGAAAATTGGCAACGATTTCTTCAGATTCAGCACATAAATAAAAACAAAAAGCCCCTTGTTCTAAAAGGCAACGTCTTGTTTGTTTGATTGTGAAGACACCTATACAGAAAATACAGATTCCAATAAGAGTTAATAATTTTTTAATAATTATTAGTTTTGAGCTGCTATTTTTCACCTAACTTTTGTCAGAATGAAATTAAAATATCAAGCCTTATATTGCATTCCGTTAACTATTTAACCTATGAAAAAGTCTTCTTTCTTAACCTTACTGTTGTTAGCCACTTTTGTTACAGCCTGGGCACAACCGTCTATGACATTACTCACTTTTAGCGGCTATACCTTTGCAGATAAGTTTAATACGGATTATGGAA
>JBKBOE010000098.1:0-6089 GCA_046294915.1 Cyclobacteriaceae bacterium
AGCACAAACCATGTTGGCTAAATTGTATCTGAATGCTCAGGTGTACACAGGTACCGCAAAATACAACGAGGCCGCTGCTGCAGCCAACGAGGTGATAAACAGCGGGCTCTATTCGCTTGAGGCAAACTATTTTGACAATTTCAAAACGAATAGTTCCGGTTCCAATGAAAATATCTTTGTTATAAACTACGATGAGAATAACGGCCCGGGTTTTAACCTGGCGCAGATGACCGGCCACTACCTTACCCAGCAAACTTTTAACCTGCAGGAACAGCCCTGGAATGGATACGCCACCCTGGAAGATTTCTACAACTCTTATTCACCTACCGATGCCCGGAGAGGAAGTTTTCTTGTTGGTCCGCAGTTCTCATCAACCGGTGAACGGCTGAAAGATTTAAGCGCTGAAGTTGGTGATCCGGATGGTCAGGATTTAACGTTTACACCTGAAATTAACGAACTCACTCCCAATAGTTTCCGGCAGGCTGGTGCACGTGTAGGTAAATGGGAGTTCCGTTTAGGTGCAGGCCGTAATTTAAGTAATGATTTTCCTATTTTCCGATATGCAGATGTTCTATTGATGCGTGCTGAAGCATTATGGAGAGTGAATCCAGCAAGTACTGAGGCGCTTTCTTTGGTGAATCAGGTGCGCGCACGGGCAGGTGTAAACCCCCTGGGTGCACTTACTGCAGATGACCTTCTTGCTGAGCGTGGACGTGAGATGTTTGCCGAAGGATACAGACGATCGGATTTGATTCGATTCGGTAAGTTTAACGATGCATGGTGGGAAAAGCCTGCCTCTGCCACCTTCCGAAATTTATTCCCGATCCCTCAAGGGCAATTACTGGTTAATCCCGACCTGGTACAGAATACCGGGTATTGATTTTCATTGAGTTAGTTTTTAAGAAAGCGTCAGGATCTGGCGCTTTCTTGTTTTATTGTACTTTCGCTGTGTAATTCACGGATCTGTGGGTAGGTATTTTTTTGTGCTGCTGATTCTCATTTGTGGCTGCTCCGGGCACAAATTCGAAAAAGATTTTGTGTTGTTGCCCCCTGCAACCACCGGCATTGATTTTACCAACCGGCTTACCTTCACGGAAGCTTTTAATTGCTACACGTACCGTAACTTCTACAATGGTGCAGGTGTTGCTATTGGCGATGTTAATAATGACGGCCTTCCGGACATTTATTTTAGCGGTAACCAGGTTGATAACAAGTTATACCTGAACAAGGGTAATTTTCAGTTTGAAGATATAACTGATAAAGCCGGTGTAGCCTGTTCAAATGTCTGGTCAACCGGAGTTAGTTTTGCTGATGTAAATGCCGATGGCTGGCTGGATATTTTTGTATGCAAATCAGGTCCACCGCTTGGGGGAAACCGTTACAATGAATTATTTATCAATAATGGCGACTTAACCTTTACTGAACAGGCAGCCGCATGGGGCGTTGCCGATGAAGGCCTTTCCATACATGCAGTATTTTTTGATTATGATAAAGACGGAGACTTGGATTTTTACCTTTTAAATAATTCCAATCGCCCTGTAGGAATATTTGATCTGAATATCGGTCAACGTAATATCCGAGATCCCTTTGGCGGAAACAAACTATACCGCAATGACGGTAATCGATTTACCGATGTCAGTGAGCAGGCAGGTATTTATGGTAGTGCCATTGGGTTTGGCTTGGGCGTTACCGTGGCTGATGTTAACCAAGACGGCTGGCAGGATATTTTTGTAAGTAATGATTTTTTTGAACGCGATTACCTGTATATCAATAACCAGAACGGCACATTTACCGAAATGCTTGAAGAATGTATCAACGAGATTAGCATGGGTTCAATGGGTGCCGATATTGCAGACCTGAATAATGATGGGTTTCCTGAAATTTATGTTACCGAGATGTTACCCGAACAGTTGGCACGCAGAAAATCAACTGCGCTGTTTGAAGATTGGAACAAATACGAGGCAAATCTGAATAACGGCTATTTCAGGCAATTCAGTCGAAATGTACTACAGATGAATAACGGACCTGTACCCGGGCTACCCTCGAGGGTTTCGTTTAGCGAAATTGGCCGGTTTGCTGGCGTGGCGGCAACCGATTGGAGCTGGGGAGCACTGATCTTTGATTATGATAACGATGGGTTGAAGGACCTCTTCGTGGCTAACGGTATTCCCCGCGATTTGACCGATCAGGATTACATAACCTTTGAAGCAGCTGAAATACTTCGACAATTTAATCCGGCACGGGATAGCTTATTATTAACAAAACTTATCGGCCTTATACCGTCCACTCCCGTACCTAACTACTTGTTTCAAAACAAAGGAAACTTTCAGTTCGCCAATGTGGCCGGAGCATCTGATATCGGAAAGCCCGGATTCTCAAACGGAGCAGCTTATGGCGACCTGGATAATGATGGCGATTTAGACCTGGTGGTAAACAACATTGATGATGTGGCCTGGCTTTTTAAAAATTTGTCAAGAGAAACAGCAGCCGAAAGATCAAATTTCTTAATGCTGGAACTAAACGGAGCAGCTCGTAATACAAAATCTTTTGGTGCTAAAGCGGTTGCGTATTATGCCGGTATGTCGGTCTATGCTGAACATTCTCCGGTAAAGGGGTATATGTCATCCATTGATCAGCGCCTTCATTTCGGATTGGGTAATAAAACCAAAGCCGACTCAGTTGTAGTTTGGTGGCCAGGCGGGGGTAAAACTATCCTCCGCGATGTTATGGCTAATCAGTTTTTAAGTCTGGAGGAGCCAAAACACGCAAGACCCTGCTCCGCAGCAACTGTAACGAATCATTCAGCGTCATTTTTCGCTGAAATAAATTTTCCCACAATAGATTTTAAACATCAGGGCAATTCATTCAACGACTTTAACCGGGATCCGCTGCTGTTGGAAATGATGAGCAACGAAGGTCAAAAGCTGGTTGTACTGGATTTTGATAACAATGGCCTGGAGGATATTTTGATAGGTGGCTCTACCGGCTATGCTACCCACGTATGGTTGCAACAAGAAAATGGTGTTTTTAAAAAAAGATTTCCTTTTGAAGAAGAACCGTTTTCGGAAACCTCGGATATCGTTGTTGATGATCTAACAGGCGATGGTTTACCCGATGTTTATCTGGCTTGTGGCGGAAATCAGTTTTCACGGCAATCTCCCCAATATCGCGATAAACTTTACGTAAACCAGGGAAATAACAAGTATGCCGAGGCTGCAAAAATTATTCGCGGTGGCGATCGGTTTGAAAGCACGGCATTTGCACTTGCCCTGGACTTTGATCAGGATGGAATCACTGATCTGATTACCGGCTCTCGCCATATCCCGTTTCAATACGGATTACCGGCTGATGCCTGCTTGCTTAAGGGTAAAGGCCAGGGCATTTTTGAAGACGCAACCGAACGGTTGGCCCCGGGGTTTAAAAAATTAGGACTGTTGCGCAGTGGAGTATTATTCGATTTTGATCGTGATGGCGATGAAGATATCGCGATAACCGGGGAGTGGATGGGATTGTCATTTTTTGAAAATAAGAATGGCGTATATACCCTGGCTTCACAGCAACTTGGACTTGAAAACTCGGCAGGCTTATGGAATATCCTGACGGTAGCGGATGTGAATAATGATGGTTTTCCGGACTTGATAGCAGGTAACCAGGGGCTTAATTCCTTATATGAGGCGTCACAACGCCAGCCGCTTACCATGTATGTAAGCGATTTTGATGGTAATGGCAATTTGGAGCAGATTATTTGCCAGCATAACGAAGGGCAGGATTATCCGCTTGCAATGTGGTCAACCCTGGTAAAACAGTTGCCCTCTCTTAAAAAGAAATTTCAGCGCAATCAGGACTATAAGGATAAATCGATTCAGGAAATTTTTGAGGGTAAGGCATTAAACCATGTTGTTAAACATCGGGTAACCGAACTGTCAAGCATGGTTTATCTGAACGATAAGGGTAAACAGTTTATACCCAAGCCGCTACCCTGGCAAGCGCAGCTAACAAAAATTTATTCCATCCACTGTATGGATGTAAATGGCGATGGGTTTATCGATATACTGCTAGCTGGAAATCAGCATAAAGCCAAGCCTGAGGTGGGTATTTTATCGGCAAGTTATGGAACACTTCTTCTCGGCAACGGAGATGGAAACTTCACCTATGTTCAGCCGGCTCAATCCGGTATTTTTGTCAATGGAGAGGTGCGCGATATTGCACAAATACAAATCAATCAGGAAACATACGTTATCTTTCTAATCAACAACCAATCATTAAAATTTTTCAAACTGATTAAACCATGAAACGACCTCGTTTTATTTTTGGAATGCTGTTAATAATTTCAATAGCTACGTACTCCTGCCGGCAATCAGCGTATGAGCGCTTGGTACAAAAGGAATTGGCAAGGAACATTCGTTATGATTCACTTTTTTTAGGCCTTCGTTTTAATATGAGCAGCAAAGAATTTTATACCGCCTGCTGGGAGATGAACAAGCAAGGCCTTCTTATGCAGGGACCCGGAAACCTGAGCGTTCAATGGCAGATGGATTCTTCGCAAATGCGCTCACTTACCTACGTGTGGTTCTATCCTGATTTCCGAAATGATTCCATCTATAGAATGCCGGTTGAATTTCAATATGTGTATTGGTCGCCTGTGTACCAGCCACTATCAGCAGATTCCCTGTTGCTTGACGTAAAGCGATTATTTGAAAAATGGTATGGCGGTACGTTTCTCTATCAGGAAAGTAAAGATGGACTGCAAAAAGTTTGGGTGAAAGTTGATGGCAACAGGCGCATTCGATTGTATAAAAAGAATATCTCAACGGTTAGTGCTGAATTTCTCGATTTACTTAATACGGAAGAATAGTGAATAAAATTAGTTTTCTGCAAATACTATTGGTATTAATAATCCCTGCGTGTAACGTTCGGAATAAAAAAAATCCAACCCTTTTCGAACTCATGTCTTCGGCAGAAACCGGAATAACATTTCGAAACGATCTACCCTTTACCAGCGAGTTTAACATTTTTACCTATCGTAATTTTTATAATGGCGGAGGAGTAGCCATTGGCGATATTAACAATGACGGTTTGCCTGATATTTATTTTACCAATAACCTGGGCGACAATGCGCTTTATTTGAATAAAGGAAATTTTCGCTTCGAGGATATTACAGCAAAAGCCGGTGTTGCCGGCAAGCAGGCATGGAGTACCGGTGTAGCCATGGCCGATATAAATGGCGATGGCTTTCTCGACATTTATGTATGCAATTCGGGCGACATTAAAAACGACAACCGGGAAAATGAGTTGTTCATTAATAATGGCGACCTAACATTTACCGAACAAGCTGCGGTATGGGGTTTGAATGACCCGGGATTCTCTACCCATGCCGCATTTTTTGATTATGATAAAGATGGCGATCTGGATGTTTACTTGCTTAACAATTCATTTAAGGCCATCGGTAGTTTTAACCTCATGCAGAATATACGCCATAAACGCGATTCTGTTGGCGGAGATAAGCTGTACAGGAATGATGGTAACCGGTTTACCGATGTTAGTGTTGATGCAGGTATTTACGGCAGCGTTATAGGTTTTGGACTTGGAGTTACTATAGGCGATCTGAATAATGACGGGTGGTTGGATATTTTTATTTCCAATGATTTTTTTGAACGCGACTACCTTTACTTAAATAACCGGAATGGCACCTTTAAAGAAATTTTGGAACAGGCCATGCCTTCCGTTAGTGCGGCCTCCATGGGCGCTGATATGGCCGACATCAATAACGATGGCTGGCTGGACATTTTTGTTACCGATATGTTGCCCGAACAGTATGAACGCCTTAAACAAATTACCACTTTCGAGAACTGGGATAAGCTGATGTATAATGTGCGAAACGGGTACCACTACCAGTTCACACGTAACATGCTCCACCTGAACAACCGAAACAATACCTTTAGTGATATTAGCCGCCTAAGCGGGGTAGAAGCAACAGACTGGAGTTGGGGTGCGTTGATTTTTGATATAGACAATGATGGATTTAAGGATATTTTCGTTGCTAATGGTATTTATAAAGACATTACCGATCTGGATTACCTCAATTTTAT
>JBKBOE010000099.1:0-6069 GCA_046294915.1 Cyclobacteriaceae bacterium
GGTCTACAGCAGGGTTTGCGGTTAGTGCAGCGACCGTGAAATCGACTGCAGGATTTTGTTGCGAAGCGGCCACAGTACCCAGCACGGCATTAGCTGCAACACCGGCAATAATTGCTGTTCCGCCCAGCCGGGTGATAGTAAGCGTACCGGTCGGAGGCGGACTTTCAGTACCCGGATGCGGATGGCGTACTTTAAGGCCACTTATAGTTAACGCATTGATTACGGTGGTGCCTGTTAAATTGAAACTAAACTCCACTACGTTAGCCGATGGATAGGAATAGTGCGGAGGGGCCGGAATAGTAATATCGCCAGCGCCAGAGGATGAGACTCCGGATGTTACCGTTTGATCAAAAACAAAACCGCTGGGTAATGCAATGGAAAAGGTATAAGATCCCGGGCTGCCGGAGATACCTCCTACATCGGTTTCGGTGATAACAATATTACTTAAGTCAAAAAATGCGTTTCCATAGCAAATCGGAGTTGGCGTGGTTGTTCCAGGAGTTATTGTTGAATTGGAACTGGTAATGGTGATGTTGACCTGAGGATCTGAAAATTCATCTAGACATGGAACATCATCCGAAGCGGTCAAAGTATACGTTCCTGATTGGCTTAACCTCAGGGTTGTCCAGTTATATATCCCGTTAATCAGGGTCGGGTTTAATGTTTCACCAGGTTGCACGGTTAGGGTGCCTGTACCACCTGATCGGGTAAGGTTAACACATCCGGCATAGTCTGTGTCAACATTATTTTGTGCGTCCTGAGCCCGAATGGTGAGCGGAAAATTTGTGTTGACCGATTCACTGGCTGGAGACCCGCTTAGCACCAGGGCAGATGCGGTGACTTCAATTACGTTTGTTGACCCGGTTGTTGTTGCTCCCCCGGCATTGGGTGCAGAGAACCCGGAACCAGCAGTTGAAGCAGTGGCACTAATTATATTAACATGAATCTGAGTCTTGTCGGTAACGGAGTTTTGAAAGGTGGCGCGAACTGTAAAATCCTGAGTACTTCCATCATTGGCAGTTAATGAAAGACCGGTAAAGGAAACCGTTGACCCGGTTACTACTTGATCGGTTCCACCAACTTCTGATCCGCCATCATACAAAGCTACCCGCTTCACCATGGTGTGATTAGTTAATCCAATAGTTAAGGCAGTTAATGTAGTTCCCTTATTGTCACTATCGGCAGCACCGCCACCATCCTGAATTCTGAATGTTGCCAGGCTTGGTTTGGTATTGGTTACGTCATCCTGCCGATGACTGATGTAATTTATGCTGGCTGTTGTGCCGCCATTTAAAATGATATTGGAATTTTGTGAGGTGTTAAAAGAGAATGTTCTACTTATCGTAAAGTTGTTAACTACTCCGGTATTAACCGTAACGTTTGTTTGATTTAATTCAACTGTACTGGTTGCTGTTGCTGAAGTAACATCGGCATCCACATCTACAACAAGGTAATAATACACCGGGGTTGAAGTTATGGTGCGGTCTGCTGCAGCAATACTTCCCCAATTAAAATCACCGTCAGGAGTATTATCGGAAGCGAGAAGGGTGCCTAATGTACCCGCTGTTGTAGAACGGTATAAATGTTCATCGGTATAAACGGTACCCGCACTGGCACCGGAATATTGAAATGCAAGGCTGTTAATGATTTGAGTTCCTTCTGATGTCACTGAAAATCCTGTGATTACCCGACCCGTAAGCCCGGCACCGAGTACGGTACCTGCGATAACGGGTGCAGTACCTCCCGGTATTTCCGTAATGGTTAGTCCGATGGGCTGGGTTGTTGCGCTACCTGTTACAAATCCGACTGTGGTAAGGTAGTTGTAGGTTTCGTCATCCGAAATCCGATTAAACGGAATTAGGGCATAGTGATACGTTGTGTTAGGCGAAAGACCAGTGGCATCGTTGTATGTGTTTGCCGAGGTTGAGTTAATGATGGCTTTGAACAATCCAAAAGAGTTTGGGGCTGTACCATCGGCTAATCCTGCAAGATCGCCAACCGCAATCGCTGAGGTTTTGATCAGTAAAATATATCCTGCCGCATTACTAATGCCTGAAGTGGTAATGCTATTAAAGGATAGGTTAATCTGGCTGGAACTTACAGGCGTTGCTGTAAGTGATCCGGTGGCATGACCGCTGGGCTCAGGAGCAAATGTCCAGTCGTTTTTCGGGGTAACTGGTGTTCCGTCAGTTTTGTAATTGAATGTTCCGGGTTCGCTTGTGGCGTTGGCATTGTAGGGGATAATGAGGTACCGGTACCGTGTTGCCGGAGATAAGCCAGTGTCGTTAAATGTTGAACCGGTTGAGGTGCCCGCAAGGGTTGTTCCGCCAGGCAGCAAGCCGGCCAATGTTGCCGGGTTTACCCCGTCAACAATTCCTGCCGTTGTCGGATCAGAGCCATCGTTTCTCCTGAGAATGATATAACCATCTGTATTTCCTGAGGGTGCATCAAAGGCAAGATTAATTTGTGTTGAACTGACAGCCGTTACTGTAAAAGTTCCATTGCTTGGATGAGCGGTTGGATTTGTTGAGAAGGTAAAATCGCTTGCAGTTTGCGGAGCAGTAAGATTATAATTATACGTGCTTGCGGATGAACCATCCCATACAAAGGGAACGATGGTGTAGTAATACTCTGTTTCTGCACTTAGTCCGGTGGTATTGTTAAACGATGTTGCCGTTCCATCTGTAATTGTGGCAATTTTGTCACCGGTTCCGTCAGCGGGTGGAGCAGCGCCATCGGCAAGGGCACCTAACGAGGGAGCACCTCCGGCACTTCGGAAAATAACATACCCTGCTGTGGCAGCGGTGCCCTCCCATGAATCTGCAGCGGGAAATGATAGTAATATGGAAGTCTCACCAGTGGCATTAACCGTAAAATCACCGCTATTTAATTGAACGGGCTCCGTAAAGAATGTTGTTTCGCTGGTTGTTCCTACATCAGCATTGTTTCGGGCATAGGCAATAAAAAAAATCCGTGAAGCTGAGGGTAAACCGGTTCGCGCCTGGGTAAATGCGCCTGCTGTTGCAGAGGCTTCCTCCAGTTCATTAGAAGTTCCAACTGGTGAGGTTGTACTCCATCGTGTTCCGCGGTGAGTGAGGGTCCCGGTAACTGTTCCTCCCAAGGTTGCATCTGTTGGGGTTACCGCTGTTACGGTAGGCAAAGTCACCGATGGTGCCTGCGCTGCAAGTTGATATACGATTCCGCTCAATAACAAAACCGTCATCAACTGTTTAAACAAATCCTTATGCTTAGTAAAGTACACCATAGCTTGCACGATTTTTAGTTTTTCAAATCACCATTTCTGTCGGTCTTTATCAGAAAGATGGATGGAATACCATTGACGGTATTCGTTCCGCATATCAACAGGCCCCTGTCGTCCGTTTCACGGATGGTGCTCACGGTTTCGCTGCCAGTTCCTCCAATTTCTTTTTTCCAGATCAGATTTCCATTTGAGTCAATATGAATCAATAGTATGTCGTTACCTCCGTTGCCTATTCCAAGAGCAGCTGAAGTTTGAAAATGACCAGCTAAAACAAATCCACCATTTTTTGTTGCTGTAATGGCTGAACCATAATCCTGAATTTGCGACCCTGTTTCACTGGTTATTCCTATGGCTGTGTCATAAAATTTTATTGAAGAAGGTATAACTTTTCCAATTATATCAACACGAGCGAAGAACATGTTGGCATTGGAGCCGTCTGTATTAGATCGGGTAGCAATCAACCCAAAACCTGCCGCAGGTGAATTGCCAGGTTGTATGTCAGCAGCCAGAAATGACTGTTCTGTAGCCGATCCGATAAGGTCCACATCGCTAACGGTTGAGCCTTGTGGAATCTGATTGACGCTAATCCAGGAGTTATTAAAATTTTGCTGCTCCAGTGCTACAGCACTTGAATAAATAATTTTGCCGTTGTTAAAATGAACCGATTTGGCATTTCTATAACTTCTCGTAAAACTTTCGCCCTCGTCCCACCACTCGAGCGTAGTAAAACTGCTGTTATATTGCTGAATGAACGGTTTTATAGGGTCGTTCAGACTTTTTTGATAGGACCCCAGGATGATTATCTTATCAGAGGGTGTTACAGTAAGCGTTGTAGCCCTATAATCGACCTTTACTTCATTTGGGGAGGTATCCCTCAAATAAATAGTCCTGAGGCTATCCAGATCGTTGCTTATGTGCAGCATGCGGGCCGAGACAATGTCAATGTTATCGGTGGGTGTGGCGTTAGGGTCAGTTTTAATCTTTTCGCCAACAATCAGGTAACCGTTGTTGCCGGGCATGGCTTTAATGGCATTGCCTGAACCGCCCTGGTAATAGTGCATATTGCCTATGCGGTTTCCGCGCTTGTCGGTTTTAAACACCACGGTAATTACCGAATCGCGGGCAATGGTCATGTTCCCCACTACAATAAATCCATCGGGGGTTAGTTCGGCTGCAGCGGCCTCGATGCCCTGGATGCCGTTGAATACCTTCATAAAGGTAGCGCGTTCTGAAAGCTCGGCATCCTCGATGTTAGTGCAGGTGGTTAGAATAATACCCGAAAGTATGGCTGCGTAAACTCTCATTTTTTCCGGTTCAGTTTTTTGGGTTTGAATACTTCGTACACGTAGGTTGCACTGAGCGCTAATGATGACATTTTAAAAATTGAATCTGCGAAACCATAGTCCAGGGCCAGAGCCTGGTTGGCGTATGCATTTGACGTGTTGGTTAGGTTAGTAAGGCCGTGCGTGTAACGCAGTTCAATGATAACAACCCCGGGTCGCAGCGGTAATTTAACTCCAGCCGCAGCAACGGCACCCAGGTTAAAGGCATTGTATTCAAGGTCTTCACTTTTTTCGGGCACTCCAGGTTGTTCATCGCGTAATTTTTCAGCCGTAAGTTCTCTGTTCAGGATAAACTCAGGAGCAATGCCAAAACCTACAAAAGGATTGAACTTTTCATTGTTGAGAAAACGGTACTGCAGCGCAACCGGCATGGCCAGCGCTTTTTGGGTCTCTATTCCCTCGAATTTATTCAGCAGCTCAGTTCCGTCAACGGGGTTGGTACCCCGGCTTTCCTGCTGGCTGATCTGATATCTTCGCTGCTGATAGAGCAGTTCGCCATGCAAGGTCCATTTATCTTTGGTTTTGAAGAGGAACAGCGGCAGGTCAGCGGAAGCGCCAAATTGAATAGCGAATGCCCGTTTGAATTTGCTGTCGCCTGTAAACTCATTCACATATACCAATTCGGCCACGTTGGGCTGTGAAAAGTTTCCGCCAAGGGTTATGCCGATGCGGTAAACCGGATTTTTTCTGAAGGTGTTGTACAACGCAACGAATTCAGCAGGATCAACAGCTTCGTTGGGTTCATAGTAGGGGTCTGTCTTTTTCAGGTTGAGCATGGCTTCGTCTGCCTTGGCGGGCTCTTCCAGATAGATGTAACTGAGGCAAAGGAGTTTGTAAGCCTCAACGCGTTCCTGTTTCTGGCTCTTATCAAATCCCGAAGGGAGTATACATTTGGCTAATTGTCCTTCGATTTCATGAAGGCGGCCTTGTTCGTAAGTGGCCCGTGCCAGGCGCAGCGTTTGTACGCAGTCCTGAGCCCGGGTAACAGAGAAAAAGAGAAGTAGTATTAACGTTGTGTAAAGTTTATTCATCTAAATTCAGCGGTTGTTAGGTGGAAGATTTTTGCAGGTCAGTTCTTTTGGTAAATCAGCACCGACATAGGTATTCCAGTCGTCATCACTCATATTTTCTTTAATGGCCCAATCACACAGAATGTTGGACATGGTAACGATTTTGGTAGGATAGGCCCGTATGCTTTCTTCATTTTTCAGTTGGTCTTGCCGGATGGTCTGCTGGGCGCTGTGCAGGCCCACCATAATCTGCTGATCATCGGGTGAGAAGGTGAGGGTCCATACCCAATCCAGGTGATCTTTCAACTCGATGGGGGGTACTGTAAGTTTATTGACGTTCCATACCCGTACGGTTTTGTCTTTGCTGGCAGAGGCAAAGAAGGTAGCTGTATGGTTGTACTTAATTTGTTCGATGGGTCCGCGGTGGCCTGATAACGTACGCACCACAATGCCT
>JBKBOE010000100.1:0-5933 GCA_046294915.1 Cyclobacteriaceae bacterium
GCTGGCCGTAAAAGCAGAGGTAACTCTGACTTTAAGCCGGGGAATAAACTTCGTTACCTCTGTTTCGGAAAATGCAGAAGTAGTGCGTTGGCTAAGAAACAGCCGTTGAATTGTTATCAGGGGCGTTATGCTTAAATCACTTACATAGTCAGGTGCCCTGTGGCGGATGCCGGCAGTAGCCTGGATGTTCCAAAAACTGCGTAAATCTTCATACCGGTAACTGCCCGTAAGAGAAGTACTTCTTTGATATCCTGCTGACCCCAGGCCGGCCTTCAGTAAATTAAAATCGTTGTAGTAATAAAAGCCGGCCATCTGATGAATCTCCGGAAAGTACCAGGTGTACAGAAATTCTCCATCCAACCGCGACCTTCTTGACAGATTCCATGAAATTTTTGAGTTCCAGTACGGAAACCGGTAGCTGCCAAGCGACTGAAAGTCGGCCAAACGTACAGTTGCGGTAGTAACACCCGAAATTTTATTCAAAGAAAAACCCATATTCAGACCCGCTTCCGTAAACCATCTTTTTACAACCAGTTGATGAATGTTATTGATTTCCGGATTCCATACCCGTGAACCATATTCTGCTTGATTATAAGCCGCTTCACCAAAAATTTCATACGTGTAGCGCCCGTATGTATTAAGCATGCGGATTTTTAATGCGGTCTGCCGGTTAGTGTTAACCAGGTGTTGATCCATAACTGCGTAGGCACTATCAGTGCGGGGTGGGTATACAAAACGCTCCTGGTTACTGAACAATGCAAGTTGTTGCGGGTAGGTGTTGTGTCCCGCATTGAAATTAACCTGCAATGCCCGGTTGGATTGAAACCGGTTTGTATATTCCAGTAAAATATCTGCCTGAAGCATTTCTGTACGGATGGATTCATCAATCACATCAGAAACACGCCCTTCACTGGTGTTGACATCCTGGCTGAGCAGATTAGAAAACCGGCTTTCGCTGCCGTTAAGATGCGTGGATATGTCCAGTTGCTGAGTTTCATTCAAACTCCATATCAGGCGATTGCGGATATAGACGTTTAATAATTTATTTGTAGTCGTATAAACATCCAACGACTGAAACTGATCGGTTGTTGATGCACCAAAAACAACCGACAGGCTATCCTTTTTAACTTGCGATGGAGCATCGAACAGCAGGCTCACATCGTGATTCCATTTTAGCTTTCTGTTCCTGCTTTGCAATACCCCCGCTAAGCCAAACTGATGTTCATTGTTGATATTGGTATTTCCAAAATCACCGGGTGCAAATTGCCGGTATTTCAAAACGGGCGAATTAAGCTCTTCTGAATGGAATACACCGGCATTAAATACCCGCTGTAATGCCGATGCGGTCGGATCGGAGCGCAAACCTATGTTATTGGTATGCGCCTGCGCATGGGCTTTGTAAGCAGGGTTGACAAGAAAACCATTACCTCCCAGGTTGCGATAACCTTTGTTTCCAAAAGCCAGGTTTGCATTGCCAAACGGGCGGTTTTTACGCAAGGAATCGATGGCAAGGTTTAAAACAACTTCATCGGATACAACCAGGCCGCCCAGTAACTTATTTTCAACAAACCGCTCAATCACATCTATTCTGCTAACCGATTCCGATGTCATGGATCGGGATATCCGCTTGTAATTGGTGGAAGTCAGGTCGGCACCTTCCAGAAAAATTTTTTTTACCGGCCTGCCTTTGTATCCTATATTGCCTTCATCATCCACGCTAAAGCCCGGAAGTTTTTTCAGTACATCTTCAAGCGTTTGTTTTTCTCCTTCATTTGGTTTGATGACAATTGAAGTTGTATCATTAAAAGGTATGCGGTTTTCTTTGGGCCGGATTATCACTTCTTCCAGAACACCTATGCGCTCGTTTAGCTCAATTAGTAAATCATCCGGATCAGGATAAATATCTCCCACACGGTAATTGGCCTCTTCATAACCCAATAGCCGGATAACCAAGGTATCATTACGGGTAATTACAGCATTTGGCGGAAATCTGAAATAACCTGCTGAGTCGGTTAACGTATAATGAACAATCCGGCTATCTGACCGCACATAAACCACCGCATGGGCCAGCGCAACACCCGATTTACTTCTGACATAACCCGCTAATGGTTTTTCCGCGGGCACGTCTTGGCCCGAACACGGATACACCAAAAAGAAACCAAGAAATAGTAAGCCTAATGCCGGTTGACCACAAAATGTAATTAACCATTGCACGGTTCTTCTACTCAATTATCTGGCTTTTTCAGTGCATCATATCCTTTGCGAATATCGGCCTCCGCCTCCTGGCAGGTGCTTTTGGTTGATTGCAGGTTGTAGCGATTTATCGTGCCGTCAGGCAAAATATGTTTGACTTCCGCAGTAACCGTGCAGGTGCCGGCCGATTCATCTTTTTTATATTCCTTAAATATAAGGTCAAACCGTTCACCTTTACTTTTGGTGTTGCCGGCCGGAGACACACACCCGGCAAGCCAGGCCGTAAAAAAAAGAGCAATCAGAAATTTCATACTATTATTTATCAATTTTCTCAATGTAATTATCCATCGAAATACTTACCGTAAGGCCGTTGTATGTTTCCAGATAGCTTTTCAGCCGGTCTATTCTTTTTCTTACAAATGCACAATAATTATCCCATCCTTTAATCTTAGTACCCATTCCGGGTGGGGTGATTGCCGAATTTTCTGCAACTTTATTCAGTTTTTCAAGATAGAAATAAAATATTTTTGTTTCATCTTCCGCCTCAACAATAAGGCCCGGAAGCCCGTGCAGTTTCCAGGGCCCGGCAGGTATCGGAATCTCTTCGGTAAACCAAACCGTCCATTGACGACCCCGAAAAGTGGTGGTTGCTTTGCGGCAAATGAAATTCCCGATTTTTTTCAATTCGTTATCTACCTGCCAGTTGATAGTTACACCCTCTTCGGTCAGAATCACAAATTCATCACCCGGTATATAATACCGGCTAATTAAAGTCTTTGATTGAAAGTCCGTGTAAAAAGAAAAGCCTTCCTTATCGCGAATGTCAACAGCCATTTCAGTATCGGACTGATATATTAGTTCTTTCACTTCGCGTCCTGACCGATTGCAGTAATAAAGACTGTGCGCTTTGTCAAAGAGTAAAACTCCTACTTTATCTATCGGCTCAGAAGGGGCCAGACTTTGCCGGTACACCACCTGATATTTTCCCGTCTGCGACAAACCCGTAACAGCATCAGGAAGCAAAAAAAGTAATAAAATTAAAGTCTTCTTCACGGTTTAATTATAAAAAATCAGGGAGATTTTTTTAATATCTCCCTGAAATTACTTTGTTACTTTTTGTTTAGAAGTTTCTTAATTCCCGCTTTAACATCTGCCGCTGCTTCCTCGCAGGTAGCTCTGGTAGCGGATATGGTTACAGAAGCAACACCCACTTTTACCGTAGCTGTAACCGTGCAGTCCGCCACATTTTTTAATACAGGCTCTACAGGACTCTTTGCAAAAGCCGAAGCAATAAAGAGGACAACAAATGCTGATGACAAAATTAATCGTTTCATATTGATACTCATTTGTAAACCCGCTATAGCACCATGCAGGCAGCGGACCAGCCCACACAAAATTTGCCGGCATTGTTTTGTGTTGTTCAAAAAAAAATAACAAAATATCCAAATTGAACCTAATGACCAGTTAAAAAATCGTTACGGTGTTACCAGAGGCAGATTTAAAAGACTGAAAAAAGTGGCGTTGGAGTATACGTTTGTTTTTGACATACAGCGCAGGGCCGTTCTACACCTTCAATTTGCAGGAAAACTAAACTTTACTTTGTCTTTACTAATGCATAATGCATAGCCGAAGCGGCTTTATCAGTAATGTGTAAAACCCTGCCACCCCGCACGGCTTCAAAATGTGCCCACCAGTACTCGGTTTTTCCCTCCCAGCGGTTGGTCATAGCAATATCCCACTGCGTTACGGTTAGTTTGCCCTCGTATTTCTGGTCGAAGAATGTCATGCTGCCCACCATGCCGTGGGCGCCCGAGTGTTTGCTGTTGTAGGTACCATCTGCATTAAAGGTAAATGAATGCGCTGACGATGCCGTAGCCATACCGGCATACGCACCGGTAACTACGTTGTACATATTGGCTGCCGCACCGGACGACTCCTCCCATGTACCCACCAAATCGGCCAGCGCAACGGCAAACCTGTTGTAGCCCAGCATACCGGCAATTTTTTCCTGGTTCGGAAATTCCTTTTGAAATTCATGTACAGATGGCGCTATAATCTCAATACAGCGGGCAATTCCGCTTTCAATCAATACCCGGAAACCCGTATAGTATTTCCTGCCTGTCGATTTTTCCACTACATCGGCTTCGTAAAAGTATATGCAAAAATAGCACGGACCGTTGTTATCGTATTTACGCAGGTTGCTGACGATATACCGCGGTTGCATGAGCCGGTCAAACAAAGTTCCTTCAACATTTCCGGTATTACGCAGGTTATCGTCTATTTCAATAGCATAGTGCAGCAGTACGGTTATAGCACCCTTGGTAACCTGAACATAATCGGCAAAAGGCTTGGCCACCCACCCATCATCAAAGTTGGTTACCGAATAGGTATACCCATCAATACGAACAGACTGCAAGGATTGTATTTCTGGTTGCTGGGAGGGGGGTTGTGTTTGCTGCGTTTGCTCCTGTTGCACCGGTGGAAGGGAGTTTTGCGTAGCCGGTTGTTGCTGTTGAACTACAGACTGATTATCAAAAAGGGGCGTTGAGCTTTCAAAAACGGGTATTCCTTCCGGCTTACCAAAGTATAATTCAGGATTTTTAGGATTAGCTGACCAATACATAAAAAAATACTGACCCTGTTTAGTCAACCACATATACTCAGGCCGCGTATCCAGGCGTTTTTCTTCCCATCCCTTATCACGTAAGGCTGTTCGTATACTATTCGTATGATCGACTCCCGGAGGGAGTCTGAACAGTTCCGCATCGCTAACCGTAACGCCAAACTTCTTTGTTTCACCCTCCAGGAAAGTCCTGACCACTGCGATACTGAACAACCGCTTATCCTGACGCGAGCCTGCCGGAAGGTCAATACCTGTGAACGCAGAGGTTGAAGCCGGTACCAGATTTTTTTGGGCAAAAACTGCAACTGCCAGCAGCAGGAATAACACGAGGACGAATTTTCCTTTCATAACTATTTCATTTATGATCCACAAATTTCATTTTGTTGTACGAATAAATGATAACGTGCCAGTGGCATTACTTAACGGCTATGTTGTATTGTAAAAAAGACTCTTTTATGAGTACATTGGAGGTGCTAACGGGGTTTTGCATGGCATGGGGATGTGTTTTAAAATGGTGCTTTTTGATAGTGCCCTGCCAGGTCTTTTCGTTTACCGCTCAAGCCCAGCCCTCACTCGCCCAGCACCTTACTTTTCCTGAAGGTACCGTATATGAAATTCTGCGCGACAGCAAGGGCTTTATGTGGTTTGCCGCTTCCAGCGGACTTTACCGCTATGACGGTTACACCACCTTGGTTTACAGGCATGATCCTGATAAGGATACTAGCTTAAGCGACACCTTTGTAACATCTGTAAAAGAAGACCATGACGGCAACCTGTGGATAGGCACCCTTAATGGCGGACTCAACAAACTGATACCATCCACCAACACCGTCATCCGCCTGAACAGTTCGTTGCCGGATAAGACCGGGATTCCAAAAAAATCAATTACCGACATCGAAGTGGATCAAACCGGAAACATTTGGGTAATAGCCGGAATGGTTTACAAAATTAATCCGGTTACATTGGCTGTCGACAGCCTTGCCCTGCGCACACCCGAAAATTTTCAAGTCATTAAAATTTTTTTTGATCGCCAAGGCACAATATGGTTAGGGTCCAACGGAGATGGCTTTGGAAAATTCAATGCGTTAACTGGTGCAATTGAAATTCACCGGGTAAG
>JBKBOE010000101.1:0-5861 GCA_046294915.1 Cyclobacteriaceae bacterium
ATCATTAATGAATACTTTGGCAAGGAGGGTGTCCGCAGAATCAGTTTTTTAACAGCCGGATTCATTGCCTTTGCATTCATCATTATTGGTGCAGCCACGCTGCTGCCCCCCGCTGCCTTCTGGATGGATCTTTACAGGGAAGAGGGCCTTGATATCAACCTGGCCTTCGGCACCATCTTCCGTCAGGGCCTTGGCATTATTATCGGCTCCCTTACGGCATTCCTTATCGGCCAATTTCTGGATGTGTACGTGTTCCATCGCTTGCGCAGATTAACCGGACCGAAGATGATTTGGCTTAGGGCAACCGGTTCAACTCTTTTTTCGCAGTTAATCGACAGTTTTGTTGTATTGTTTATCGCTTTCTATGTTTTCGGAAAATGGTCGGTGTTGCAGGTAATATCCGTTGGCATTATCAATTACCTTTTCAAGTTTGCAGCTGCCATTGTTATGACCCCACTTGTTTACCTGGGCCACTATTGCATTAACCGTTACCTCGGCAGAGAGGTAGCAGAAAAAATTTCAGAAGAAGCAGCAGAAAAAAGTAAAGGTTTTTTATAACGGGCCATGCCAGTCTGCCTCAAAAACCAAATCGGGAATTAAAATCCCCGCATTAATGAACGCGTATCAGGTTATCGCAAACAATGGCAGTGGCTATCGCAGCATTGAGCGATTCAGCCATGCCCATTCGCGGAATTGTAATGCGCCTGGTTACGTGCGTTTCAACTTCCTTTGAAATTCCGTTTGCCTCATTGCCGATAACCAGTAAACCTCCGCGTACATCCCTTACCTGATGAATATTCTCGCCTTTAAGAAACGTACCGATTACGGGAATTTTCACCGGCTTCAGAAACGCAGCCAGTTCAGTATAGTACACATTTACGCGTATGAAGGAGCCCATACTGGAGGCAATTACCTTGCTGTTGTATACATCGGCTGTTTCGGGCGATGCAATAATGTCGGTAATACCAAACCAGTCGGCAATACGGATAATGGTACCCAGGTTGCCGGGGTCGCGAATATCATCTAACACGAGGTAAAATGAATCCGGTTTCAGGTTTGGCACTCTTCTTTCTTTCATCCTCACTACGGCCAACCCGGAATCATTGGTTTTAAAACCGCCAAGGGCCTTCAATTGATCACTGGAAACGACCAAAAGTTCCCCGGCAAAACTGTCAATAAGCCCTTGGTTTTTGTCTATAAATTTTTGCGTAGCCACAAGGGTCAGTACATCAAAATCGGATTGCAGAACTTCCTGCACACTCTTGCTTCCCTCCACCACAAAACATTGTTCCTGTTTTCGGTATTTCTTTAATTGCAGGGATTTAATGAACTTAATACGGGTCCTGGAAAGCATCAGTTGAAGATTTTGAACCGCTCGAAAAGTAAATATTATTTTCTTATCCTGCTGCCTTTCTTGCTGCAGGGCTGTTTAGGCACCCGTCACCTGAAAGAAAATGAGAGGCTGATCTATAAACAAAAGGTAACGGCACCTAAAACGATCAGTAAATCGAAACTGGAAGAACTTACAGGAATTGAAACCAACCGGAAGTTTCTGTTCCTGCCCATTCATTTCCTGGTATCGATGTACTACACAGGTGAGCGCAATTTCAGTCCTGAAAAATTTCAAAAGAGAAAGGAAAAGAAAATCAGGAAACTGGACGCAAAAATTGCACGAACCAGTAAAGTTAAGCGCATTAACAACCTGCAATTTCGTAAACAACAGAAAGCCGAAAGGTTTGACGACCTCATCCAAAACGGAAATCTCTTCATGCAATGGGGAGAGCCCATTACTGTTTTTGATTCAACGAAAGTTGAACTGGCTGTTGAACGGATTAAGGACTATCTATTTACCAACGGCTATTTTAAAAATGATGTGCGCTATGAACCGGAGAAGGCCACACCGCTTGGTGTTGGTTTAAAGAAAGGCCTTACTGTACGGTACCTCGTCAACCCCGGTGCACCCTACACCCTCGATAGCATCATTTACGAAGCTTCCGACACCACAATACTTGCCTTGTTGAATAAATACAGAAATGGCAGTCACCTCAAGTCAGGTGATCGCTACAGCCAGGATAATTTTACTAACGAACGCGAACGCATTGACCTGCTGATGAAGGATGAGGGGTACTATGATTTTAGCAGGCAGTATGTGTTGTACGAGGTTGACACGGCCTCCCTCCCTGACCGTAAAGTTATTGTTAAAGTGAGCGTAAAAGACCCGGAAAAGCGCGGCTACCATAAAAAATTCTACATTACCGATATCAACTTTACAACCGATGCAGGCATCAATCTTCCAGGGATTTCCCGAAAACAAAAAGTTTTCCGGGATATCAAATTCAGCAGTTACGAAAACAGCTATAACCTTAAAATTCTCAGTCAGCGTATTTTTATTGAAAACGGTAAACCGTACAGCCGGTCTAATACCTTTGCTACACAGCGACAACTTGCCAACCTTGATGTTTTTAAATTCGTCAATATTAATTTTGATACCACGGGAGGTCAATTTATTGCCAACATCTTTACCAGTACGTTCGATCGTTACCAATGGTCGAATGAGGTTGGGTTAAGTGTAACGCAGGGGTTTCCGGGTCCTTATTACAACCTTAACTTCAAAAAGCGCAACATCTTCAGGGGGCTTGAAAACTTTGAAATGAACGGTCGCATCGGGTACGAAGGCGTTGCCGCTGCAACCGAACTTGGCAGCGTGTATCAAAGTGTTGATGCCGGCATCAACGCATCGATTACATTCCCGCAATTTCTTTTTCCGCTTAAGGAGGAAAGACGTTACCGCTTCGGCAGGCTGAATCCGCGCACCAAAGCGCAACTCGGTTTCAATTACACTGACAGGCCCGAATACAAGCGAACGAACACATCCTTTAATTATATCTACAGTTGGGATAATTCACGCATCCGGAGATTTGACTTCACATTCGCCAGCCTGAGCATTATCAACTCAAGACTTCGCCAGGATTTTGCCAACCTGCTCGACAGCCTGTATGAATACCAGGGAAACACGCTGAAGTTTTCATTCGATCCTTCGTTTGTAAGCAGTACCGGCTTTGCGATGTCATGGAATCACAACAACTACGGGAACCTCGAAGAAAATTCGGTGTACTTCCGTTGGGCTATAGAAAGCGGTGGCACCTTTCAGGGCCTTTACAGCTTCCCGATTGTTGAAACCCGAAACCTGCAAACCTTCCGGTATATTCGGCTTAATGCGGACATCAGGCGAATTACCATACTCAATAAAAATACCATACTGGCCTTCCGCTTTAATGCAGGTGTAGGTTATTCCTATGGCGACAACAAAGCCCTGCCTTACGAAAAATATTTCTTTGCCGGTGGCAGTAACTCGGTTCGCGCCTGGCGGCCACGAAGGTTGGGCCCCGGCAGTTACCGGCCGGATGAAAGCACAAATCCGGAAAAAGACGGTCTGTTCAATTACCAATTTGAAGTGCCCGGAGAAATTCTGCTCGAAAACAGTATTGAGTTGCGAAGAAAATTATTCGGATTTTTTGAAGGAGCCCTGTTTTTTGATATGGGGAACGTGTGGACCTTCAAGCCCCGCATAAAACTCGATGAAAACGATAATATTGTTGAAAACGGGAATTCGCAGTTTAAGCTGAACGAGTTTTACAAAGAAATCGGAATGGGTACAGGTTTCGGATTTCGGTTTAATTTTTCCTTCCTCATTCTGCGGTTTGATGTAGGTATTAAAGTGTACGACCCTGCCCGACTTGAAGGCGACCGGTTTGTTTTAGATAAACTGAAATTCCTCGGACCGTTTGGCGTTAACCGCGAACCCGTGATTTACAATATCGGTGTTGGATTTCCCTTTTGAACTTTTAATAAGCTATCAACTCCCGGAGGGCAGTTCGCACTTTAGCTGCATGGGGCAGCATCATCCTTTCCAGTTCAACATTCAGCGGTACAGCAGGCAGGTTGGCAGCTCCCAGGGTTATCACCGGGGCATCCAGGTATTGAAAACAATGTTGTTGTATTCTTCCGGCAAGCGATTCGGCAAATGAATTCAACAGCGGCTCCTCCGTTAAAACCATTGCACGATTGTGTTTCTTAACCGAAGCAACCACCGCCTCCCAGTCGAGCGGATTAAGCGTCCGCAAATCAATTATCTCAATCTGTCCATGAAAATCCTTGGCGGCTTCTTTTGCCCAGTAAACGCCCATGCCGTAGGTTATAACAACTGCCGATTCACCTGAATGTACTTTTGCATCAGCAGCCTTCAGTACGGTATGTGCCTTTCCGAGTGGGATGATGTATTCCTCATCAGGCTCAACCGTCTTCGCTTCTGCCGTACCGGCCACTTTGCTCCAGTAAAGCCCCTTGTGTTCGAGCAGAACCACCGGGTTCGGATCGTAAAACGAAGCCTTGAGCAGTCCTTTCATATCAGCCGCGTTGCTCGGGTACACCACTTTAATTCCGCGAATGGTAAGCAAAGTCGATTCAATACTGCCGGAGTGATATGGCCCACCGCCACCATAGGCCCCTACAGGCACACGGATTAACGCCTGAACCGGAAATTTGCCCCTGGTGAGGTAGCAACTCTTTGAAAGTTCTTCCACCAGTTGGTTAATACCCGGCCAGATGTAATCGGCAAACTGAATTTCAACAATAGGCTTGGCTCCAACGGCCGACATCCCTGCAGTAGAGCCAACAATGTAGGCCTCCTGTATGGGCGTATTGAAAACACGCTCATCGCCATATTTTTGCGCCAGGGTGGCTGCTTCGCGAAACACTCCGCCAAGCCTGCGCCCTACATCCTGCCCATAAAACAGTGCTTCCGGATGCTTTTTCAAAATTTCATCAACGGCATGAAGGGCAGCATCCACCATCACCACCTTTTCACCTCCTTTAGGCTTCCGTGTTCCTTTTTCTTCGGTTACCGGGGTTGGCGCAAATTCGTGCGTATTAAAGTCATCCGGTTCCGGATCGGCCGAGGCCAGCGCTTTTGCATAGTCATCTTCAGCCTTTTGGGCAGCCTTTTTCTTAAGGGCGAACAACTCCTTTTCAGCAATACCCTGTTCCATCAGGTAGTGATGAAACTTCTCCAGCGGATCATCCTGCTGATGCAGTTCGAGGTTATCACCCCGATACCACTCTTTGCGAACACCCGAAGTATGATGACCAAGTAACGGGCATTTGGCGTGAACCAGTATGGGAGCTCGTTTCGCTCGCACAAAGTGAATGGCCGCATCCAGCACCTCATATGACTTAACAAAATCAGAACCATCTACCCGCACACGCTCCATACCTTTAAATCCGGCAGCATACTCATACGCATCCATGGCCCGCATCTCGGCTCCGGTGGCTGAAATGCCCCAGTCGTTATCCTGAATCAGGTAAATAACCGGAAGCTTTTTAAGTACGGCCATCTGAAAAGCTTCTGCCACCTCGCCTTCGGTTACCGATCCATCACCCAGCGAGCATAATACCACCGGTTTATTTTTTTCTTTCAGTAACCCCTGCGATTCGAGGTAGGCAATTCCGTGTGCCATGCCCGTAGCCGGAATAGCCTGCATGCCGGTGGCCGAGCTTTGGTGAGGGATAGTTGGAAATCCCTTTCGCTTCAGCGAAGGATGTCCATAATATGATCGTCCGCCAGAAAACGGATCATCGCGTTTCGCCATTAACTGCAACATTAATTCATACGGCTCCAGCCCCATACCCAGCAACATGGATTCATCACGGTAGTAGAGCGATGCATAATCCCAGGGTTTCAGCTGCATACCGGCAGCTAATTGAATGGCCTCGTGCCCACGCGAAGTACTGTGTACATACTTACTGCATACCTCACGGTTTTCATCATACAATTCGGCCATACGCCTGGCTGTACACATCAG
>JBKBOE010000102.1:0-5299 GCA_046294915.1 Cyclobacteriaceae bacterium
GGACTCATCAATTACCAAAAAGCATGGGATTACCAGGCTTCCCTCTTTTCCAGCATCCTTGAAATAAAAAAGGAAAATCGGGATCGTCCTGCCGGTCAGCAACAGCCTACTCCAAATTACCTGATCTTCTGTGAACACCCGCATGTGTTTACATTGGGTAAAAGCGGAGATGAAGCTAACCTGAAAATCCGAAAAGAAGATCTTTCATGCATTCAGGCTACCTATGTGCACACCAACCGCGGTGGCGATATCACCTACCACGGCCCCGGGCAAATAGTAGGTTACCCTATATTTGATCTGGAGAATTTTTTTACCGACATCCACCGCTATATGCGCACGCTGGAAGAGGCCGTTATTTTAACCTTAAAAGAATTTGGAATCCGGGCAGGCCGCATACCCGGGCTTACCGGTGTGTGGATTGATGAAGACCATCCCAACAAGGCCCGTAAAATCTGTGCGTTGGGTGTAAAGACCAGCCGATGGGTTACCCTTCATGGATTTGCATTTAATGTAAACACAAACCTGAAGTATTTCGAGTATATTGTACCGTGCGGCATTCACGACAAAGCCGTTACTTCCATGGCCAATGAACTGCAGGCGCAACAAACTATGAATCAGGTGGAGTACATCCTGAAAGAAAAATTGAAGCAGGTATTTGAACTTGAGTGGTTAGCATGATGCCGGAACTGAAAAACATTTTGCTGCTCGATATCGAAACCGTAGCATGCACCGACAATTTCACTTCATTGGATGAGCGGCTCAAAGTGCAGTGGTCGCGCAAGGCCTCCTTTCTGAAGCGCGAAGAAGGCGTAACCGATGAGCAACTCTTCCACCAGCGAGCCGGCATTTATGCCGAGTTCGGAAAAATTATTTGCATTGCGGTAGGAAAGTTCATTGAAACCGAATCGGGTGAAGTGAGCTTAAAAACCAAAGCCTACTACGGGCATGATGAACATGCCGTGTTAACCGAATTTAAAGCCATGCTTGAACGGCTCGATCCGGCCGCCACTAAACTTTGCGCCCATAACGGTAAAGAGTTTGATTTTCCTTATCTCAGCCGCAGAATGCTTGTAAACAATATAGCCCTACCGGCATTACTCAATCTTTCCGGCCGCAAATCATGGGAAATTCCCCACCTCGATACTCTGGAAATGTGGAAATTTGGTGACTATAAACATTACACCTCTTTGGATTTACTGGCCGCCATTTTCAACATTCCTTCCAGCAAAAACGGTATGGACGGCAGCCAGGTAAATGCCGTGTATTACAAAGACAAAGATCTGGAACGAATAAAAACCTACTGTATAAGCGATGTGGTTGTATTGGCACAATTGTACCTGCGGCTAAAAGGGCTACCTCGTATAGATGAAGCGCGCATTCAATCTGCCGGCTAAATGGTATGAGCAAACGAAAGAAATTTAAAACAAAAGAGAATCCCTACGAAGCCAAATTCAGAGAGGCTATTCTTGCCCTGTTGCAACAACATCCCGGCCGCGCATACAGCACCAAACAAATCCTAAAAAAAATCGGACTTAAAAAACGGGATGATATTAAGGCCGCAACGTTCACACTCTACGACCTGGAAGAAAAAGGGCAGATTAAGCAACTAAGCAATGGCACCTACACCAGTACTACCCGGGAAGAAACCCATACCGGCATTGTTGACCATGTAAGTTCGCGCTTTGCCTATGTGGCCATTGGCGAGGGCCGGCCCGATGTATATGTACGCACCTCCGATTTGAAATCGGCTGTTGATGGCGACACGGTGAAGGTGGTGATATTCCCCTCACGCCATGGCCAGCATCCCGAAGGTAAAGTAGTGGAAGTAGTAAAGAGAAACCGCACCCGGTTTGTCGGCAAGGTGGAACTCTCTAAAAATTTTGCATTCGTAATACCCGATTTCCGGAAAATACACCAAGACTTTTACGTTTACCCGGAAGACATTAACGGGGCGAAGACCAATGACAAGGTTATTGTTGAAGTAACCGATTGGGCCGAAGGCGACCGCAACCCCGTTGGCCGCATTGTTGAAATTCTGGGAAAAGCCGGGGAGAATGATGCCGAGATTCACTCCATCATGGCTGAGTTTGGGCTGCCTTTCCGGTTTCCACCGGCATTAGAAAAAGAAGCTCAAAAAATAGAAGAAGGCATTACCCAGGCCGAAATAAAAAAGCGCTGGGACTTCCGCCACGTTACCACCTTTACCATTGATCCCGAAGATGCCAAGGATTTTGATGATGCCCTCTCCTTCGAGCACCTGCCTAACGGCAATTACCGCGTAGGCGTACACATTGCCGATGTTACCCACTATGTAAATGAAAAATCAAACCTTGAAAAAGAGGCGTTTGACCGTGCTACTTCCGTTTATCTGGTGGACCGGACCATTCCCATGCTACCCGAGCGCCTCTCCAACGAACTTTGTTCGTTGCGGCCAAAGGAAGACAAACTCACCTTTGCAGCTGTATTCGAACTGGATATTAATGCCCAGATTCAGAAAGAATGGTTTGGCCGCACACTGATTCATTCCGACCACCGGTTTACCTACGAAGAAGCACAGGAAATCCTTGAATCGGGGAAAGGCTTATTTGCCGTTGAACTAAAAACACTGAACGACCTCGCGCACAAACTCCGCAAAGAACGATTTGCAAAAGGGGCTGTGAATTTCGAAACCACTGAAGTAAAGTTTAAGCTTGATGAAAAAGGCCGCCCACTGGCCGTAATACCCAAGGTTAGAAAGGATGCCCACAAACTTATCGAAGAATTTATGCTGCTGGCCAACAAGCGGGTAGCCACGTTTGTATACAATCAGAAAAAAGGAACAGAAAAAAATACCTTCGTGTACCGCATCCACGATTATCCCGACCCGGAAAAAGTTAAAGACTTTGCCCTGTTTGCCCGCCAGTTCGGCCACCGCATCAGCGTAGATGAGAAATCCATTTCACGCTCATTGAACAAACTGATGGACGAAATTGAAGGCAAGCCCGAACAAAATGTATTGCAGCAAATTGCCGTGCGAGCCATGGCTAAGGCAAAGTACTCCACCGATGCCAAGGGGCACTTCGGCCTGGCGTTCGATCATTACACCCATTTCACCTCGCCCATTCGAAGATATCCGGATATGATGGTACACCGCCTGCTGCAGCATTACCTCAGCCAGGGAAAACCGGTGAATAAAAAAGAGTACGAAGAAAAATGCCTGCACTCCTCCGAACGGGAGAAACGGGCTGCCGATGCCGAACGGGCATCCATCAAATACAAACAGGTTGAATATATGGCAACCATGGCAGGCGATAAAATTTACGATGGGCTGATTTCAGGCGTAACCGAATGGGGCATTTATGTGGAGATTATTGAAACCAAATGCGAGGGCATGATCCGCATGGCCGATCTGGATGATGACTATTACGAATACGATGAAAAAAATTACTGCATCATTGGCCGGAGAAACCGGAAAATATATACCCTGGGCGACCAGGTCCGGGTAAAGGTTAAAAAGACCGATATAGACAGGCGACTGATTGATCTGCTGCTGGTGCGCAGCACTACAACAGCAGCCATCAACGATCTGCCCCCACGAAGCAAAAGAAGAAGATAACATCGTGATAGCCACCTACCACAAACTCATCGAGACCGAAATCCAGAAACTCCGGTTTGGAAAGCAGCCCGCCTCATTATACGAACCCATCCGTTACCTCATGCAACTTGGCGGAAAACGGTTACGACCGTTATTGGTTCTGCTCGCCTATTCTCTGTTTAAAAAAAATGCGAAGCAGGTTGCCCGCTATGCGGTGGCCGTGGAGGCCTTTCACAACTTCACCCTTATGCACGATGACATTATGGATAACGCCCCGCTGCGAAGGGGAAAAAAAACCGTTCATGAAAAGTGGAATGTGAACACCGCTATTCTTTCGGGCGATGTAATGCTGGTGCACGTGTATAACCTGTTCCTTACGCTGCCCCCGAAGAAATTAAACCATGTGCTAACCCTCTTCAACCAGTGTGCTGCCGAAGTGTGCGAAGGGCAACAATGGGATATGGAGTTTGAAACCATGAAGAACGTTACCGAAAAACAGTATCTGAATATGATCCGACAGAAAACTGCTGTGCTGCTGGGGTTTAGTCTCGAACTTGGAGGCGTGCTTGCCGAAACTACAGCGGCCAACTGCCGGGCACTGCGTGAATTCGGCATCAACATCGGCATTGGTTTTCAGTTGATGGATGACTTACTCGATGCCTATGGCGATCCGGAAAAATTCGGCAAACAACCCGGTGGGGATATTATTGCCAATAAAAAAACCTACCTGTTACTCAAATCCCTGCAAACGGCCAGCGTAACACAACGAAGTGAACTTGAACACTGGCTTACCGTGCGCAACTTCAATCCGGCAGAAAAAGTAGCGGAAGTCAAAAAAATATGGGACCAACTCGGCATCCGCCCGCAGGCCGAGAAAAAGATCCATTCCTGTTTTACCAAAGGATTCAGGGCGCTGGAACTTGTTAACGCGAATAAAAACGCAAAGGAAACACTCAGAAAATTTGCCGAAGACCTGATTTTACGGCAACATTAATCGTTGTTAATCGCTGCAGGTTCTTCTTCCAGACTATTGGAATCTTCTTCACAATCATCCCAGCACTCCTGGCAGGGCTGCTCAATAGCTGTGTAGTTGCCCAGCACATGGGCGCGCGCCATCACCACCGATTCGTCATCATCCCACAGCCACCATTCGGCCAGGTTGTGCGCTTCGTCTTCCCACATCATGCGGTAGGTTTTGGTGGTTTGTTCATCCTGATCGGTAACCGTGATTACATAAACCCCGGGAACGTCACTTTCAGCAAACGATCGGATTATACCGAAGGAAGCATCCTGCCCCCAGCCGATGACCAGCGTATCGCCCATAACCTCTATAGAAAGATTATCGGCATCGCACGGACGAAAGACTACCCATTTGCCATCCGGCCATTTCGTAAGGTGCTCCCACTCACCCTGCAACTCATGAAGCAATGATTTTGAATTTGATACTTCCTGCTTCTTTTCGGAGGGCGAACAGGCTACGACAAGCGCAAGCAAAACATAGGGTTTTATCATGATTAAAGTTACGATTTTTTAAACAGGCCGGTAAACACCTTGCCTAATTCGTGCCGCGAATACCGGGCTTCTGCCAGCCTTCGTGAATTTCGCTGATAAGCAGCCAGCAATTCCGGATCATGAATAAACGGGGTTATTTTTCTCACAAAATCCCAGGCATTCCTTGGGTCAACCGCCACCCCACACTGCTCACGCTCTACCTCCTCTTTCATC
>JBKBOE010000103.1:0-5298 GCA_046294915.1 Cyclobacteriaceae bacterium
ACAATCCACCCTCCCAGCAATAAAGCCCAAAAACGAAAACCGGGCTTATTTAAGCCATAAAAAAACAGACCAAATCCAAAAAAAATAAGCGAACCCTTGCCCAGAGAAGAAGACCAGAAATGAAGGTTGGGCAAAAGAAAAAGGAGGGCAATGCCGTTTAACCCGAAAACCCTGGGGTAACTTTTAATCCTTTCTGTAAAGAAGAGATAAAAGAAAACAAAACCAAGGTAACCAAACCAGGCGAACAACACCATACAGCCTTCATAATTCAGGCCCATCCGATTGACCAGAAAAAAAGAAATAAAATCAATGAATGCTGTACTTACCCCAAAATAATCAAACCATGAGTCGCCAAGAAATTTGGTGCTGGCCTTAAAAAAGTAACCCTTCGAATCGGAAGGATTATTGAGTGCATACACGTAATAAGCGATGGCGAGCAAGGAGTGATACAGGAATAGAATTATGAGGAAGCGCTTATTCAAACCGGCATGGCGCTGTCCTAAACTTCCTATAAATAAATAGGAAAGCAACAGGGTGAGCAGCCAGATTATAATTCCCTGTATCATCAGAATATTTCCATATCACCCAACGAAGGTTTCCAGAAACTGAAAGATAAGGTTTTGTTGAGGTTTAAAGATTTTGTGGTTACTGTAGGCCCAACTTTCATCGATAAGAAAGTAGGAATGCTATAATCTCCAGCCATAGTTACCAGTCGCGCACCACTTTGATTTACGGCTTGCCGTAATAACTCACAATGGGTATACCTGGAATTACCTTCCGTAGTCACACTGTCAACAACCCTGAACTCGTTGCCAAATCTGTGCTGTTTAAGCCTGAAGATCAGAAACAAACCGGCTGACTCATCGCCAGCAAGGTAATATTGTGCATTAGGATTGGCCCCATAACGCCATTGGAAAAACCCTGCTTTATAATGTGTTATTATGGCTTGCGATGACGACCTGATCGTGATCTTATCCAATGTTTCAGATTGCCACTTAAAGTTTTCCTGAAATCCGGCAGAAACTTTTTTTGAAAACCTGAGTATCGGGCGAACGTTAACGGCAAGTCTGCCTAATTCAATCCATCCCATGGACAGGTAACCTGGTTTGCTCTTTTTATTAGGTGTATTGAAAATGAAGTCAATTCCCTCTTGTCGGCATTGATGCACTAATTCCAACGTAAGTTTTCTGAAAATCCCTCTACCCTGAAATTGCGGGTGGGTAGCCGTATCTACAGCCCGGACGGCTTTGTAAATTCTTTCCCCCTGCCTCCACTCCCACCGCATAAAGGCACGTACACCTACAAGCTGTTTACTTACAAAAGCTAACAACACCGGAGATTTACCAAAAGGATTGTCCAGGTGCTTCCAACGCCAAAAGGCTTCCGACTTTGGCATGAGCGATTCGCCCAAACTGAGTTTTAATAATTCAACGATTGCAGGTATATCACGCTCCTCTGCCTGTCGTATCTCCATAATCCGTTGAATTTTAACGATTAAAATTACTGCGCAATTGCTGAGCTCCCAAGATTTGCATGAATTTTATAGACTTCTGAATACAGTTTCTCCAATTCGGTCACCATCCGGTTTATACTGAATTTATTTATCACCCGTTTCCTTGCAGTTTCACCTAAGTCCCTTCTAAATCTTTCATGGTTTACCAACGAATCAATTTTTTCAGTCAGGTCTATCCAGTTTTCAACGGGTACCATTAACCCATCCTTTTCATTGCGGACAACTTCTTTTACACCACCTGCATCCGTTGTTAACACGGCACATTGCATGCTCATAGCCTCCAGTAAGGCTACAGGTAGTCCTTCAAATAAAGAAGTCATCATAAAAATATCCATTGCCGAGTACCAAGGCCGTACATCGCTCTGCAAGCCGGGCATGAAAACGCGGTGTTCAAGGCCAAAGTTTTTGCGAAGTTGTTCCAACTCCTTTCGGAGCGGGCCGTCACCTACCAATATTCCATAAAGCCGGATGTCCCTCTCAGAAGCAGATTTAAAAACATTGAGCCAAACATCTAACCGCTTTTGCACCCGGAACACCGCCACCGTACCAACCACTATGGCCTCTTCAGGAATACCCAACTGTGTGCGCAGTGCGCGGCCTGATTTACTGTCGCGTTGAAAAAAATCTGTATTCACTCCGTTTACAATGTTGCGTACGGGTACAGATGGCCGGATATTGCGGGCAATCGATTCCGTTACATCCTCTGAAACAGCAATTATTGCCGATTGCCAGTTAAAGGTAAGGCGGTTAACAAACCGCGTGATACGATGATACCGCTCTTGCTTGTTGTGTTCCGTGTAGATAAGCGGTGTATGGATCAGCTTAAAAACAAGTCTTCCTACAATACCTGCCCAGGGAAGATGGCAATGAATAAGGTTAATTTTATGCTTCCTGCAATACTTTATTAAAGTAAAGACCTTTAACAGAATTTGAATAGTGTTGTTAGCCTGCATACAGGTAACCTTGCCGCCTGCCTGTTCCAGTGACTCTACCATTTGATTTTTCCATGGCAGAAAATAGATATAATGAAACTCAAATTTTTCATGCTGATGATGCTTCAATGTTTCAGGTAGCAGCATTTCGGCTCCTCCTCGTCCGAGCGATTTAATAAGGTGGAGTATTCTGATCTTTTCTCGTACCATTATTAATTCTTCAGCCATGTTTATTAATTAACTTATAATAAATCTCTTCAAATCTTCTGGCGATAACGGCATTGTCAAACTCATTGACTACCCGGGTGTAAGCATTATCAGTAATCCGGTCCACATTATCTCCCCGCAACACTTCGAGCACCGCATTTACAAACCCTGTTTCATCATTTTTTTTTACCAGCCAACCGGTTTCCTTGTTTACAATCACCTCACGGATGCCCCCAACATCGTACGCAACAACAGGCGTTTTACAATACATGGCTTCTAAAATAACCCCGGGAAGACCTTCAATTAAACTAGGCAGAAGAAGTGCAAATGCTTCCTTCATACAAGCCTTGGCATCCTTGCGGTATCCTAAGAAGGAGACATGGTCCTGAAGTCCCAATTCACTTACCTGCTGTTCGATGCGTGTGCGAAGTCTGCCATCGCCCAACAAAGCCAGCTTCACTCCATGTACATGTTGGTTAAGCAACTTGAAAATCCGAAGTAAACCGGCATGGTTTTTTTCGGGCACAAAACTGGCAGCATGAATCAGCACAACGTCCGACTGAAATAACTCCGGCAAACCAGCCGGATTATCCTGCATCGGTGAAATTTCGATACCTATGGGTTTGGTTTTGTTCTTATCTGGACGATAGGAATAGGTTGTAATAAAATCCTGACGACATAATTCACTTACTGAAATAACATAATCGACATGACTGACTAAAAACCGGTTGAATAATCGTTTTGGTGCCGACTTAACAAAATCACTAACCATGTTTGCATTACGAAAGACAATTTTAGCTTTCCAACCAAAAAAAAATTTAGAGAGTACAGCAAACTTAAGTGTATCGCCAGCATTCGCCTGAACAATGTCGGGCTGCATTGTGTCTACCAATTTCGAAAAGGCCTTCCAACCGTCCCAATCAATTATACGCTTGTTTACAGGACGGTTTAACGGAATAAGGGTGCCCGAAAACGGTAGTGACGCTTCACCGGCAAACAAAGTTACCAGCACTACATCATGCCCTGCTTTTGCGAGGTTTTGGCTCAGCTGGCTTGCAAATATCTCTGCTCCGCGCAGTTGTGGACGCTGAATTAACTGGAGAATTTTCACGATTTTTTTAAGCGTGAAACCATATAAAGCGTATTCCAGGCTACCCGATCGGGAAGTAATAAGCCCCTCATCCAAAGCAAGAGTCGCCTTATCCAGTTAAATGTCTCATGTTTCAGATAACCGGTTTCAATTACTTCAAATCCCTTGCGTTCAAGCAGGGTTTTAAGGGTTGTTTCACAATACCAGCAGGTATGTTCGGCATTTACCCGCAGGCCTCCGGTTGACGCATAGATTATGTTGCTGATTCGAAGAGCATTGGGTGTAGTAATCAATAAGACACCATCTGCACGCAGGTGTTGGTGAGCACAATCAAGAAATCCCCCGGGATTATCGAGGTGTTCAATCAATTCGCCCGCATGAATCAGGCTAAATTTTCGGCCTAAATTAAACTGCTGGGCATTGCCCTGTTCTATGGGGTAACCCATTTTACGGATCTCTTCAACACTGGAGCCATCCAGATCAAGGCCATAAACCGATTCAGCTACTCCCTTAATATGCTTGTGCATCCAGTCGTCCTTTTGATAGCCTACAGCACATCCGATGTCTAAAACATCTTTTCCCTCAAAATACTTTTTAAGTTGCCGAAAACGTGTTGACTTGGTGCTTTTAACCCAACTTGGTTGAAGAAATGAAGTTGACATATATGGTTACTATAGTAGCAAAGATAAATAATGGGGGCGGCTTTTCAGTAAAAATCACGGCAACAAGGTTCAGCAGGTTACTTACTTAATGGCGGGAGACTTTATACCGGCCAGGTTTCTGATTAACCTGAACACCCTGCGAATTGTCTTTATCGTCATCCACTCTGCTCGCCCCAGTAAACCGGGAACCAACTCACGGAACGGATCAGAATAGAATCCTTCTAACAGAATTTTGCGGTAATACCCCCGGGCATACTCCGGTTTACCTATGCGGGCATAATATTGCCAAAGCCAGAAATAGGAAAGTAAGAGAGTCATTTTCTTTTTGTCATCGTTTTGCAAGGACCAGGAACCACCTGCGTGCATTCGATACGCTGAAGGTTTAATGTCTTTTATGAATTTAGCTTTGCCGTAATTACCTAAAAGTGAGCACAGAAAATTATCTCCGGTTGGTGACTTATAAAACTCATACGGAAATTCTGTGATCAAATTACGGTAACAAAGCGACAGGGTTGACATAACCCTTCCCATAATCAAATCATCCTGTGAAAGATCGCGGTTATGAACAAATGAGTTCTTTGACTTGCGTAATTCCTTCCCAGCACCATCTACAACCATAACCGGGTGGAAGCACGCTGCATAATCCGGATGAGATTCAAGAAAATCAACCTGCTTCTGTAATTTGTGCGGATCGGTCCAATAATCGTCTCCTTCGCACAAGGCTATGTACTTTGAATGGGGTGCCGTTACCAAATCAATCCACGTTAGCATAGCCCCTTTATTTTGGGGCTGAAGGATGAGCCTAATTTTACCCGGATTCTGAATTTGATATTTCTTTAGCACTTCTTGGGTGCCATCTGTTGAACAGTCGTCAGCAATAACTCTTTCCCATGG
>JBKBOE010000104.1:0-5131 GCA_046294915.1 Cyclobacteriaceae bacterium
AGTAACGTTAAAACCTGTATTTTTCGGAACCTTTAGCGGTTCTTTTATGATTATAAGGTACCATGAGGATTTCCATCGCACCATCTATTGAAACCCAAAGCAGCTTTTTTGAGCGGGAAATCAAGCTTTTCCCCATCAAGCAGCTATTTATCAACTTCTTAGAGCGGATTTTGAACAGCTACTTAAAATCGCTGAACAACATGCTGGATGAAGCCTATACCGATATTCAGGGCGCCTTGGTAGTGCTAAAAGATTACACCCAAGAGGATGCTCAGCGCGATTTACCTTCGGTGAAAAAGGCAATAAAGCTTTTGGTAAAGTTCAAAGCCCGTTTGGAAAAGGAAGAGTATTTCGGCAGCAAAGAAGCAGAAACCAAAATCAATCTTGTGATTTCATCACTTTACGATGCTGAAATTCAAATGAAGAAAAAAGCATTTGCCGGTCAGCCGCGCACCGCTACTCATCCAGCGTTATTGGAGGCTTTAGCTTCTGCCTCGAAAGAAGCCATGCAAAGCGCCCTCAGTCATTGATTTCTCAAAGAGACATTGTTGAAGTTCCCTTTAATCTTCCGTAAGGTTTAAAACCACACCCGGTCATTGCGCTTACTAATAGTGAAGCCATTCAGGAAGAAGATTCTTTCATTGGCTTAATGATGACCACTGATACCAAAGAAGACCTCTTCACATTCGAGATAACTTCTGAAATGCTTACCAAGAAATTGAACGTTCCTTATTCGCAAGCGCGTTTGCATTTAATCAGTTTCTTTAAAGTGAAAGAAGTAATTGCCACATCAAACTTTAACAACAAACTAAAGCCGGAGTATTTCAAGGAGCTGATAAAGCAAGTGAACCGGATTACGTTTGGCTTAGAGCCGCTTTAGTAAATTTAAAATTATGGCAATGCCTGTAGCCCGGGCTATCCGCTACAAGTCCTGCCTCGCTCCTGCCAACTCACTTGGTGTTTTTCGCTTCTATCCCTATTGCAAAAAGTACCAAAAAAATCAAGGCCCAAAGATGCTTCCACCCACGTGCCAACGCGCCACCCCGCCTTTGGGCCGGGCCAGTGCACTGGCATTACTTAATAATGTAATCAATACTTGCTGATTTGTTTTTCAAAGCAAAACAGCCATGGTCTGCTACACGACAATTTTTGCCAAACTTTACCGGTAAAATTTTAGTTGTAAATGCAAACCATAAATCTTTGCCATGAAATTATCCATAACCTCCATTTTCTTGCTTGCTGCTATTACCTCATTCTCGCAAGACGGCTCAGCCGACTACGTGAATCTTACCGGTGCCATCGGCAGTAATCAGGGCAGCGTCTCCATCGATTATGTTCATCTTTGGCGATTGGGTAAATCTCAAAAAATTGAAATTGGTTTTGGGGGTAGATTTACTTCCTACTTTGGTAGTTCTCAATATTACTCCTCTGCCCCTGCAAGCCTGGCTGCGGATGAAACTAAATCAGATTCATTGCTCCTGCAATCGCCACAGGTTAATGCACTGAACATTGCCATCAACCTGGGGTATCGGATTTCACCCAAGCTGGGTGTAGGATTCAATATTGATGCTTTGGGATTTTCATTCGGTGGTACAAAAGATGGCTCCTACATTAATGGCAGTCAGGGCCAGGCAACATCAGCTAAGCCTACCTCCTTCAATATTTTACTGATTGGAAATAGCGATCGGGGCAGCTTAAACTCTGAATTTTATGTTCGCTATTTTATAAAAGAAAAGTTTGCCATCAAGGTTGCATATCAATATTTGTTTACGGAGTACACTACGGACACAAAGGTGCAACAACTGCCGGAGCCTAACGACCGGTTTAGAAATAAAGCAAGCTTAGTCAGCCTGGGTATCACTAAACAACTGTAAAACGATGAGAAAACTAATTGCATTACTTTCGTTGGCATTATTTATGGGCTGCGATCCTGAGGATACCACTCCAACTACACCTGTCAATGACACCTTTAATGAAGCGAATGCTACGTTGCTCCGGGAAGGAACCTGGATGGGAAGCGGAAGCTACTCCGTAAGCGGAGCCGCTAAGATTTACGATGATAATGGAAAACTGGTATTGCTGCTCGACAACTTTTCATCCAGTAATGGTCCCGATCTAAGGGTGTATCTCAGTACAACTGCCGGTGCTGCTTCGTTTGTCAACCTGGGAAAATTGAAATCTACCAGTGGAAAGCAAACCTACGCGATACCAGACGGAACAGATGTAAGTCAGTTTAAGTTTGCGTTGATCTGGTGCCAGCAATTTTCAGTTCTGTTTGGCAAGAGTGAAACCATGTAGTATGAGACGTACCCTTACTTCGCTTTTGCTGACTATATGTGTTGCATCTTCAGCTCAAAACTACTCCCCTGCTGACGATGGTTCGACTGTTAGTTTTAAGATTAAAAACTTTGGATCTACCGTCAACGGAACGTTTAAGGGGTTGAAAGGTACTATTGCATTTGATGCCGCTGCTGTCACCGATGCACGATTTGATGTAACTATTAACGCAGCCACCATTGATACGGGCATTGGTATGCGCGATAATCATTTGCGCAAACCGGAATACTTTGGGGTGACCGATTTTCCAACGATTCGGTTTGTGTCGACCAAAGTGGAGAAATCGGGCAAGGCGAATGAGGCCATCATCACCGGTAAACTCACGATCAAGAAAACCACGAAGGAGATTTCGTTTCCGTTCCGGTTTGATGAAGCCAACGGGGTTATGCAGTTTACGGGAGAATTTAAAATCAACCGGAGAGATTTTAGTGTTGGCGGCAGCAGCATTAGTTTGGCCGATGAGTTAACGGTGTTCCTGGATGTCAAAACCTCCAGGTAAGCTTCCATGTGCAGATGTTGTATCTCCATTGCGTTTCAATTCCTGTTGACTTTGGGTATATGCACAGGTCTATCGGCACAGCAAGTAATAACACATGTTGAATTCACCGGGCTAACTAAAACTAATGAATCATTTTTGCGGCAATACATAACAACATCAGCAGGGCAAACGTATGACTCTACCCAACTCGCAAATGACAGGCAGAGGCTTCTTAATCTTAGAATACTTGGTGAAGTTGAAATGAAGCTTACTACTGAGGAGAGTAATGTAAAAGTGATTTTTGCGTGTCGTGAAATGATCAATACGTTACCCGTTATGACTACAATAAAAATGCCGGATTGATTATTGGCGTAGGGCAATACTTTTAATTTGAAATTACTTTTAAACACTTCGATGATGAAACACTTTTTTATTACACTCTTGTTTACAGGAATTACTTCACTGTTATTTTCTCAGTCTGAAGTAGCCGTTGAACCAACGGCTATCTCGCCTCTTTTAATAGGAGAGAAAATTCCAAACATCACCTTGTCCGATGTATCAGGTAAAAAGATAAACCTGTTTGAACTTGTTTCCCAAAAACCAAGTGTCATTGTATTTTACAGAGGTGGCTGGTGCCCCTATTGTAATCTGCACCTGGCGGAACTTCAGGCGATTGAAGCGGATATCATTAAGGCAGGCTATCAAATCATTGCGATCAGTCCTGATTCACCCGAAAGTTTACAAGTATCAGTTGCAAAAAATAAATTGAACTATCTTCTGCTAAGCGATAATCGCACCGAAGCCGCACGCGGATTTGGCCTGGCTTTTCAGGCACCCGAACGTTATGCTGAAATGCTGGGTAAAGCTTCTGCTGATCAAAATAGAAGTGTACTTCCTGTTCCTGCTGTATTTGTAGTAAATACTACCGGAGAGATTCTGTTCGAACACATCAACCCGGATTACAAAAAGCGATTGAAAGGATCCCTCCTGCTGGCGGTGCTGAACGAATTGAAGTAACCTATGCAGTATTCGGGAAAAAATCAGGAAGTACTTTTACTGGAGAGTATAGAAAATCAACCGCATGGAGCGATTGCTAAGTCTATTTCAGGCGGCCTGACCTTTCTATGGTTCCTCAAAAAGCAAACCATAAAACTGGACGGAGAGAAAAAAGATCTCTTGAAGAATCAAATCGTTTGTCTCACAGAATTTCATAAACTGGAGGCAATTCAATTCAATGCCGCTCGGATCATTCGGTTTAACCGGGCCTTCTACTGCATTAAGGATCACGATGATGAGGTGAGTTGCAAAGGATTACTTTTTTATTCTGCTTCAGAAGTTCCCATCATTACCATACCAGCTTCCGAAATAAATAAGTTCGACATCTTATGGAAGATGTTCACTATCGAGATGGCTACGGCCGATAACCTTCAATTTGAAATGTTGCAGATGATGCTCAAGCGGTTTATTATTCTGTGCACCCGAATTTACAAATCACAACAACCTGTTCTCTTTAGCAGAGTCCACGGATCGGATATCGTACGTGAGTTCAATTATTTAGTGGAAGCTCATTTTAAAAAACTGCATACTGTATCAGCTTATGCTTCTATGTTAAACAAATCTCCCAAAACGATTTCGAATATTTTTGCCAGGCATGGAAGGGGCACCCCGCATGCTATCATCCACGAGCGAATTATGCTGGAAGCCCGAAGGTTGCTCAGGTATACCGATAAATCCATCAAGGAAATTGCCTTTGAACTAGGCTACGATGATCTGCAATCGTTTAGCCGGGCCTTTTGGACTAAGGTAGGGACCTATCCAAGTGAATTTCGCTCGACCAAAATATAATTTGATCATACGACTCATGATAGAAACTGTTAACAATAATTTATGTCTCATCGAACAATTTTACTGGGTGTAATTATAGTAATGGCTCAGCATGGGGCGGCTCAAAGTTGGAGCTTTAATGAAAAGGAATCATACGTGGTTTTTATTGCAAAAAACCTGGGTATGAAAGTAAGTGGTAAAATTTCAGGAATGAAAATAGCAAGTAACTATGACGGCAAGAATATCAAGACTACTACTTTTTCAGGAAGCATTGATGTTTCCACTATTGATACACAAATTCAAATGAGGGACAATCATCTTAAGTCAAGTGATTATTTTGATGTACAGAAATACCCGATAATAGAATTTAAATCAAAGGAGGTTGTAGAAGAAGGGGCTGCTCTTAAGGTTATTGGAAACGTTATTATAAAAGGAATAACAAAGGAAATAGAAGTAGTATTTACGATTCAGAAAAATGGTGGTAAACACACG
>JBKBOE010000105.1:0-5099 GCA_046294915.1 Cyclobacteriaceae bacterium
CGGAGTTCTTTAACTCGAACAAACTCAATCCGCACGGCATGAATATGCGGTTACCTGCCCCGTACACCGTAAGCAGAAATTACATGCCGTATCACATTCCTAAAGACAGCCTGGAAACAGCAGCCAAAATAAGCAGCCCGCTAACCGGGGATGAAAAAGCCATTTTGGCTGACGGCAAGGTATTGTATGAAATTTATTGTGACCACTGCCACGGCAGCAAAGGGGAAGCAGACGGTAAAGTAGCTACCGGTGTGGTTGTGGATGGCGTTGAACGCGGCATTTATGCGGGGGTGGCAAACCTGAAAGGTGACGCTTATAAAAATATTACCGAGGGACACATTTTTCATGTGATTACCATGGGCAAAGGTTTAATGATGCCCCATGGCTCTCAGATAAGCCCTGAGGATCGCTGGAAGATTGCCCGCTATGTGAAGTCATTGCAAAAGTAAAATCTGAAACAGTAGAAAATGGGTCATACAACAATAACCGAAGAGCAATACACCTTTCAGGCCGGAACCAAGAAACAATTGCTTATCGTTCTTGCAACGGGTGTTGTCCTTCTCTTAATCGGAATATGGTTCGCCATGTCGAGCGGACATAACGAACATGGCGGAGGTCACACCGGTTTACAGTCGCAACAGATGGTGGCAAGCCTGGGTACTGAAGCGGCAAGCGAAGGGCATGGTGGAGAACATCATGAAACTGCAACATGGCTAAAGCGGCTGTACACCTCGTTGTGGATGAACAACGTGTACTTTGTAGGACTTGGAGTAATCGGGTTATTCTTTGTGTGCATCCAATATGCGGCACAAGCGGGCTGGTCGGCCGGGGTCAAGCGCATTCCGTTAGCGATGGGGCATTGGTTGCCCATTGCGGGTGTCTTAACGCTGGTTCTTTGGTTTGTAACCCATCACGACATTTTCCATTGGACACACGGATACCTCTATGACAAGGCCAATCCTGAAACCTTTGACGAGATTATTGCCGGCAAGGCACCCTACTTTTTCTGGCCCGGTGAGGGTGGCGGAATGCCATTGTTCTTCCTTGCCCGCATGATTATATTCTTTGCCATGTGGTATTGGTTCTTCATAATGATCAAGAAGAATATGATGGCCGAAGATTTGAACGGAGGTACTTCATACTGGACGAAAAACCGCAGCATATCTGCATGGTTTCTGGTGTTCTTTGCTGTAAGTTCATCGGTAGCAGCATGGGACTGGGTAATGAGCATTGATACCCATTGGTTCAGCACCATGTTTGGTTGGTATGTCTTTGCCAGCTGGTGGGTAACCGGGTTGGCCCTTATCACCCTGATCGTGGTGTACCTGAAAGATGCCGGCTATCTCAAAATTGTGAACGCCAACCACTTGCACGACCTGGGTAAATTTGTCTTTGCCTTTTCCGTTTTCTGGACGTATATCTGGTTCGGGCAGTTCCTGCTAATCTATTATGCACATATTCCGGAAGAAACCGTATATTTCATTGAACGGATGACCACCAGTCCGTATAGCTGGATCTTTTTCGCTAACCTTATCTTAAACTTTGTATTGCCGTTTTTGTTATTAATGACGAGAGATTCCAAACGGCACATGTCGATGTTGAAAGTGGTTTGCCCAATTGTTATTGTTGGACATTGGTTCGACTTCTACAACATGGTTACACCGGGTGTAATGAAAGAGCAGGGTGGACTTGGTTTGCTTGAAATTGGTTTGGCGCTGATTTTTCTTGCGGCATTTTTATGGATTACCTTAAGCAGCTTATCCAAAATGCCGCTGTTTGGTAAAAATCACCCGCTGTTGGAAGAGAGTCTTCATCACCATATTTAAACTGAACGCAGTATGATGAGTTTGATAATCGTTGTTGGTGTTGTTCTGGCGGTTGCGATCCTGTATTTAATTTTCCGGATTGCCAGCCTGGTAAGCATTGCAAAAGGGAAGAAAACAGATGAAATCAGCGAGAACAACGGAATACATGCCACCCTGTTTGTTGTGTTTTCCTTGTTGGGACTTGGTGCCTTTTTCTGGTATTCATATACCCATTTCGATTCTTACAATTTACCGGTTGCCTCCGAACATGGTGTGGTAACCGATACGTTGTTCTGGATAACGATGGGGATAACGGTAGCAGCCTTTGTAATTATTTTCATTATTATGATTGTGTTTGTCTACGCCTACCAGTACAAGGAGGGAAGAAAGGCTACGTTCTATCCGGATAACCACTACCTGGAACTCGCATGGACCATCATCCCCGCTATTGTTTTGGTAGTACTGATTTTTACCGGTTTACGGGCGTGGAATGACATTACCAGTCCGGCTTCAGCTCAGGCCGAAGTGGTAGAACTCGTTGCTCAGCAGTTTGCCTGGACAGTCCGGTATCCGGGTACGGACAATACCTTGGGTAATGTTAACTACAAATTGATTGATAACTTCGGTAACGAATTTGGCCTTGATCTTACGGACAACAAGAGCTTTGATGATTTCAAGTCGCTGGAATTACATCTTCCGAAAGGCAAAGAAATTTTGCTGAAGATCCGGGCCAAGGATGTTCTTCATAGTGTGTTTCTTCCTCACTTCAGGGTAAAGATGGATGCCGTACCGGGAATGCCAACACACTTTAAGTTTGTGGCCACCAAAACCACGCAGGAAATGCGCGATGAAACCGGCAACCCGGATTTTAATTATGAACTGGCGTGCACCGAAATATGCGGCAAAGGCCACTTCTCCATGCGAATGCTGGTTGTTGTGGATACTCCGGAAGATTTTGAAAAGTGGAAAAGCGGGCAGGAAACCTGGTTAAAGCAAAACCCTAACTATATGGATAAGGTACCTGCGAACTTGAAGGAATCGGCAATGATTAAAGCCGGTATTCAGATGGATAAAGTATCAGTTGAAACTAAGGCTACGTTTTCAGCAGGAGGAGGTTCAAATTAATTTGATTATTTAAACATGGCAACAACGCACATACACACGCACCAGGATGTACATCACGATGCACATGGCGATGAGCATGAACATCACGAAGGCAATTTCTGGACAAATTATATCTTCAGCCAGGATCACAAGGTTATTGCCAAACAATTCCTTATCACAGGCATTTTCTGGGCGCTGCTCGGAGGTATTCTGTCAGTGATTTTCAGGTTGCAGCTTGGCTTTCCTGATATGAACCTGGAGTGGCTCAAGCCGGTATTGGGCGGATGGATAACCCCTGAAGGTAAATTAGATACAGAGTTCTATCTCGCGCTGGTAACCATGCACGGAACAATTATGGTGTTCTTCGTGCTCACCGCAGGATTAAGCGGAACGTTTTCCAATTTTCTGATCCCCTTGCAGGTAGGTGCCCGTGATATGGCCTCCGGATTTATGAACATGCTTTCATACTGGTTCTTTTTCCTTTCCAGTGTCATTATGTTCGTTTCTCTGTTTATCAGTACCGGACCTGCCGGTGGTGGCTGGACGATCTATCCTCCGTTGAGTGCATTGCCTCAGGCTATTCAGGGTTCAGGCCTTGGTATGACACTGTGGCTCGTGGCAATGGCGTTGTTTATTGTGAGCACACTGCTTGGTGGTATAAACTACATTACTACAATCATCAATATGCGTACTCGGGGTATGTCGTTTACACGGATGCCCCTTACCATCTGGGCATTTTTCTTTACAGCGATCATCGGGTTATTATCCTTTCCTGTTTTGTTTGCTGCAGCATTGCTGCTGATTTTTGACCGTAGCCTTGGCACCAGTTTCTTCCTTTCTGATATTTATATAGGAGGAGAGGCACTTCCTAATATGGGCGGTAGCCCGATATTGTTCCAGCATTTATTCTGGTTTTTAGGCCACCCTGAAGTGTACATTGTATTGTTGCCTGCCCTTGGTATAACTTCCGAGATTATTGCAACGAACTCTCGTAAACCGATTTTCGGCTATAAAGCAATGATTGGCTCGATGCTGTTCATTGCCATCCTTTCGTTTATTGTGTGGGCGCACCACATGTTTGTAACCGGCATGAACCCCTTCCTCGGTTCTATCTTTATGCTGCTTACGCTGATTATTGCGGTGCCTTCAGCGGTGAAAATATTCAATTACGTTACCACTCTTTGGAAGGGCAATTTGCGGTTTACACCGGCCATGTTGTTCTCCATTGGTTTGGTTTCGTTCTTTTTAACGGGCGGTATTACCGGAATTTTCCTGGGTAACTCGGCCGTAGATATTCAGTTACACGATACCTATTTTGTTGTCGCACACTTTCACCTGGTGATGGGCAGCGCTTCGTTCTTCGGAATGCTGGCCGGTATTTATCACTGGTTCCCCAAAATGTTCGGCCGCATGATGGACGATCGGCTTGGGTATATTCACTTTTGGGTAACGTTTATAGGGGTTTATCTTGTATTCTTCCCCATGCACTACATCGGTATTGCCGGATTTCCCCGCAGGTATTATTCCTTTACCAACTTTGAAACCTTCACCGGATTTGCCGATTTGAACACCCTGGTTAGCGTGGCGGCTATCTTAACCCTTTCAGCACAATTTATCTTCCTGTTTAACTTCTTTTACAGCATCTTCCGCGGCCGTTTGGCTCCGCCTAATCCGTGGAATGCCACCACACTGGAGTGGACTACACCGCGCTTCCCTCAACATGGCAACTGGCCAGGTGAAATTCCGGCTGTGTACCGCTGGCCATATGATTACAGCAAACCCGGAGCGAAGGAAGACTTTATTCCACAGACTATACCGTTCTCCGAAACTCCGGAGTCGAACCTCCCGCATGAGAATGAAATGATCAAACTGGAGGGAAATGGCCACAGTGCAATTGTGGTAGAAGGAAAGCATTAGTAAATTATTTTCAATGGTCAACGAGCAGAATCCGCTGGGTTCGGTTATTGGCCATTGTTTCTTTTTCTGAACGGCTCATGTTCTCATTTCGAAAACTGGTATTCAGTACGCTTGTTGCAGTTTATTTCCTGATTCTGGTTGGGGGTGTGGTACGTAGCACCGGTTCGGGTATGGGCTGCCCGGATTGGCCCACCTGTTTCGGAAGTTGGGTTCCGCCCACTTCGGTCCATGAACTGCCCCCGGATTACAAGAAAATTTATTCAGACCACCGCG
>JBKBOE010000106.1:0-5001 GCA_046294915.1 Cyclobacteriaceae bacterium
GTCAACGTCAGTGAGGTCCGTGCCCGTACTGTAGTAGTCAATTCTGGACTACTACAGCAGAATAAAAACACCTGGGCGCATGTGCGCTTTTTGTTGCAGTATAAGAACAAAACGACTACTGCCCGGTTTTCTTATCAGCGCCTTTGGCTTACGGGTAATGCTGCCGATCTTTTCGATATGTCAGTTTTCATGAAACCGGCCAGTAAGTCATATTCATTATCATTTTCAGCTCAGAACATCACCAATCAACAATTTATTTATCAGTTTATCCGGACGGATTTATATTACTCGCAGTTTGGCTATAATGTGTTGCCTGCGTTTTTTTTAATGGGTATTCATTTTTCTTTTTAAATGTTTACCTATAATATGTGAAGTTATCCACCAAGCATCCTTCAGACATAAATACCCGTTCCGGCTAATCGTTTCATGGTGTCGCATTAACAGTAGCAGCCTCCCTGATCTCCTTCATGCCCAGTATGTCAAAAACAAACGTGTACTCCAGCGCTACTTCTTTAAGTCTTTTAAACCTGCCGCTGGCGCCTCCGTGGCCGGCATCCATGTTGGTGTATAAAAACAGCCGGTTGTTATCGGTTTTCATGGTGCGCAGTTTGGCTACCCACTTGGCGGGCTCCCAGTACTGTACCTGCGAATCGTGAAGGCCTGTGGTGACAAGTAAATTCGGGTAGGCTTTTTTCTCCACGTTGTCGTACGGAGAGTAGGAAAGCATGTAGTCATACTCTTCCTTAATATTAGGGTTCCCCCATTCTTTCCATTCAAAGCTGGTAAGCGGAATGCTTTCGTCCATCATGGTGGTAATCACATCCACAAAAGGCACGGCAGCAATTACCCCGCGGTATAAATCGGGACGCATGTTAACGATGGCACCCATAAGCAAACCCCCTGCACTGCCCCCGGAAGCAAAAAGCTTATCATTTGCCACATACTTGTTTTGAATAAGCCATTCCGAACAATCAATAAAATCGGTGAACGTGTTTTTCTTATTCAGCATTTTGCCTTCATCGTACCAGGCTCCTCCCATTTCCTGGCCGCCACGCACGTGGGCAATTGCATACACAAACCCGCGGTCGAGCAGGCTTATGCGGTTGGAGCTGAACGTGGCATACATCGTTGCCCCGTAGGAGCCGTATCCGTAAATCCACCCGGGCATGGAACCATCTTTTTTAAACAAGTCTTTCCGGTAAACAATGGAGAGAGGCACCTCTTTTCCATCGCGGGCTTTTACCATTACGCGCTCGGTGGCATAGTTGGATTTGTCGAACCCGCCCAGTACAGGTTGTTCCTTTTTCAACTCTTTTTCGCGTGTGTCCATGTTGTAATCAAACGTGGAAGCCGGTGTGGTCATCGAGGTATAGGTGTAGCGGATGATGTTGGTATTAAACTCCGGATTATAGCCAAAGCCGGCAAAGTAGGCCGGCTCACCAAAGTTGATGTAGTGCTCGGATTTATCGGCCCATTTAATGATGCGCACTTTTGTAAGGCCGGCACTCATCTCGCTCAGCGCAAGGTGGTCTTTAAAAAAGTCAACATCCTGCAGGAATACATCTTCGCGGTGAGGTATTACGTCTTTCCAGTTTTCGGCTGAGGGTTTACTTACGGGCGCTTCGACCAGCCGGTAGTTTTTCGCGTCCCGGTTGGTGTAAATGTAAAACTTGTCGCCTCCGGAATGTTCAACAGCATAGTCAACGTTATCCTGAAGCGGCTGAATGATTACCGGTTTGCCGGGTTTGTCGGCATCAATGTATTGCGAAAAGCCGGCATCGGTGCGGCCCGAACTGATGATGAAATATTTTTTTGATTTGGTTTTACCGATGCCCACATCCAGGGTTTGGTCTTTCTCTTCATAAATCACCGGGTCAGCTGAGACCGGGGTTCCCAGCACATGGCGTTTGATCAAATAATTCCGAAGGGTGTTGGCATCGGGTACGGAATAGTAAACAGACTGGTTATCGTTTGTCCATACGTAGCCCCCACGGGTATTCGGAATTTTGTCGGGTAAAAACCGGCCGGTAGTCATATCCTTAATTTTAACCGTGTAGAAATTTCTTCCTACGGTGTCCATGATAATGGCTACCCGGTTGTGGTCAGGACTTTGCGAAATGAAAAAGTTCAGGAACGATTGCCCCTTACCCAGTTCGTTGCCATCCACAATGATTTCTTCCGGTGCTTCCAGCGATCCCTTTTTGCGGCAATAAATAGGGTATTCGCCTCCAGTTATATAGCGAGTGTAGTAATAGTAATCGTCCAGCTTGTAGGGTACGGAGGAGTCGTCCTCTTTAATGCGACCGCGCAGTTCCTGAAACAGTTTTTCCTGAAAGCCCCGGGTGTGGGCCATCATGGTATCGAGGTAGTTGTTTTCGGCTGTGAGGTAATTGATCACCGTGGAGTCTTCGCGGTTCTTCAGCCAGTAGTAATTATCGGTTCGTTTATGGCCGTGTTTCGACACAATTTCGAAAGGCTCAATGGTAGCGACAGGAGGCTTTACATCAGGTAGGGTAATCTCTTTTTCGGAAGGGGAGCAGGCCAGTAAAAGAGCAAAAACAAGCAATAGCAGTAAGCGGGTTATTGGATTTTTCATAAAGTTGGTTTTAATCAGACTTTAAGATTGCAAAATTTTAAGGTTGTCGGACTGTATTTTATGCAAAATAACGGCTGCAGGTTTAAACGGTTACCATTTAAGCGACAGGGATCTGGTTTTAACTGGCCTGCCGCTGGGACAGCTCGCCTTAAGTATGGAGGGTCCCACCGATGGAATTAATAATGTGGTAAAGTTGGCCATGCATTAGCCTGCATTCTTGCTTTGTTTTTAATTCCTGCAAGGTCAGGCGATTTCGGCACAGGGTAAAACCGGTAATTCCTATCCGTACTGGAACGGAGCTTACGGCATAGACAGGTGCTGTAGTTTTGAAAAAAACAATCGGTTTATGAATACACAAAAAATGGTGTTGCTGCTGGCCTTGTTTTTTATGATGAAAGGATCGGCTACCGGACAGTCATTACAGGAATTCAAAAACGGAAAAGAACCTTTTTATAAGGAGAAAGGAAGTATTGGCGATCATGGGACCTGGGGCTTTGCCTTAAGTTTTTCTAATCTATCCAATCCGGTTGCACCAAACAGTAATGCACACAACATTACTAAATTGAGTATGCGGATGGATTATAAGCGATATCGGAACGAAAAAGGCAAGCCGCGCATGTTCTATCAGAATAAAAGTCTGGGTGATGTTTTTGTCATCCTGGGCAGCGAGTTAAAGAACCATACCGGTGTAGATCAAAAAGAAGGGAGTACAATCTCAACGTTTATAGGGTGGACCTCCTGGGGCTGGAATATGCTGGCAAAGGATAGAGCCATGATTGCCATGGGATTTAATATTAATGATTACATAGTGGGCACCAGATATTATTATCGCGATGTGAATGGAGGCATTATCAGCCAGGAAACCAAAGAACCTCAGGGGCTTTACTACGGCATTGGACCTTCGGTTTTTTTTGATTATGCCATATCGGAGAAGGTAATTCTGCAAACATTAACCAGTTACACAGCTACCTTCTGGCGGCCGGTTTCGTTAAGTTATGCTACGGTAGATAAATCGTATCCGAAACCGCATTTCCTGCATCTGAATGCCGAACTGCAAACTTCGTTCAAACTGTTTGTTGGCTTTGATGTTGCCGTATTGCTTAACCGGGGTGATTTACCTAACGATACCAGACGTATTGATTTGCTTATCGGTTACCGATTTTAATGGCCTGATTGCAGCCAGGTTGTTTCATATAAAGTCGGCTTCCGTTTTGAATTTTTATCTGGCCCCTACTTCAGTATAAGGGGCATACCTATGGTAATCTGAAATACCCTGTTTTTTGCCTGGTAGTTCGAATCGTCATATAGGTTAGACAGACCTAAGCCGTAACGGGCTTCAATCATGATTTTATAGTTGATCAAAACGCCTCCGCCAACCTGCAGGCCGAAATCGGTACGGTTATCGATATACCAATCGTTGCCTTCATACCCTTCGGGGGTTTTACCAAATTTAATTTTTCCTTTAGTGCTGTTCGAATATGTACTGATATCACCATTAAAGTTCTCGGTAGTTTGTTCTTCGCTTTTGAATTTCCCTCCCAATCCGATACCTATACTTGGTCCGATAAGCGCGAAGAATTGGGGCGACTTTCCAAATTGAAATTTAGCCAAAACCGGCATTTCCAGATAGTTAATGGTTTGTGTGGTATTGGCAATGTTTTGCGTTTCAATAATGATCCCATCAAAATCTACTATGTCTGTAGAGGAGCTTTTTTCCTGATAACCTTTCTGAATAAAGTTAAGCTCCGGTTGTATAGAAATCATTCCACTAACCGTGTAATTAATAGCTGCACCAAGAGTAAAACCAATTTTTGATTTGACTTCATTTTGGGAGTTGAATATCGGTATTGGAAAAGGGTCATGACTGACTATTGACATGGTTGACACCGTTGCGCCCACCCGGGGAACTACGGAAAGCATTTGCGCACTCGCACCAACTGAAACTGCAAATAGCAGGACGGTAAATAGGTATTTTTTCATGTTATTACGATTAAAATTGATCATGATTCAAAAACAGGGTGATACCAGTTTAACCCTGATTTTATAATCAAATGTAGGCTCAACTGTTTGCTGCAGCGTTATGGATTTGTAACAATGTCTTGCTGATTTGTAACAACAGGATTATCGGAAAGACTGATTTCCTGAAATTCTGAGGGGGTAAGGCCAGCCCATGCCTTAAAGAGGCGGCTGAAGTTTGGCAGGTTGTTAAAACCGGATTGGTAGGCGGCTTCGCTAACGGACATACCTTTTATAGCCAGCAGTTTTTTAGCGTGCCCCAACCGAAACAACCGTAAATAATCACCGGGCGACTGATCGGTTAGCGCTTTTAACTTGCGGTGCAGTTGCATGCGGCTCATGCCGATTTCGCGGGTAAACTCTTCAATGCCAAAAGCCGGGTCGGCAAA
>JBKBOE010000107.1:0-4996 GCA_046294915.1 Cyclobacteriaceae bacterium
GGGTTGCGAAAGCAACAAACAACCGGTTAGCCCTCCACCCGCCCTTTCTGTATCTGTTAATGTAATAGCAACTCCCGGTCAACCTGCACCTAACCGTAGCTTAAGTTATTGTGTTGGAACTCCCATACCACCTGCAGACCTGCAGGTAACAACGGCTACCGGTACCGTAAAATGGTACAGCAGCGGAAATCCGATAGCTGTTTATACAGGAACAAATCCCACTGCAACCGATTTGGGTATAAATAATCTGAATGCCGGCTTGCATGTTTTTGAGTTAACCCAGACCGAATCCGTAAATGGATGCGAAGGTCCTATTCCGGGCAGCAGACCGATCTTCACCATTGAAATAAAAGCTTTGCCCAGTTTAACCCTGACAGCCGATGTTGCTGACCTGAATACCATTTGTACAACGGGTGGAACCTTTAAAGTAACTGCTTTTGATCAGGGAATTCAAACATCCGGGGGACTCTGGTCGGGTACCGGACTTGCCGGAGCATTAAGTCCGACTCCGTTTGGAGAGGTAATTGTAAATCCTGTCGACCTAAACCCGGATAATTACACATTACAATATGATTATACCTCAGGTACTTCCGGATGTTCAAATAACGCCTCAATCAATTTCAAAATACTACCACGTATCATTGTAACTTTTAACCCTCTCGACTCCTGCGACAAAGCATTTGTACGGCTAAATAACCTATCAATGGTAGATTATGGAGCACTCCCAACTACACCAGCCACTGCCATAACTGAAACATCGTGGCTATTTCAGGATGGCTCAAGTCTTGCTTTTGGAAACGGGGCCGTTCCGTCAGGAACCAATGGCGGACGAACCGAGGGAACATACTTTAGTCCTTTACACAAATTCAGCACAGTGGGTGGATTTACCGTTCAAACCACCATGCGTACCAGCGATGGTTGTGTGTACACAGGCAGCAAGCAGGTAAATATAAAACCAAAACCAGTAGTGAATTTCTCCTGGCGAAACCCCTGCCGGATTGACGGTACCACTTCAACAGATACAACGCGTACAGTCTTCCAGGCCTCAGAAACCAGTACCCCGCCAATTTTACTTTCTGCCTATGATTGGAATTTTAAAGTAAATAACATACTCGACTATTTTTCTGCCGGTACCGGGGCAAATCCTGAAGTACGCTATAATGTAGATGGCGTTGATGAAGTGAGACTCATTGCAACGTCTGTTGATGGTTGCCGTGATACTATTCAAAAGCCGGTTTACGTTGTGCCAAAAGCTGCACCGATTGACCTTTCAAATACGTATTTACAAACCTTTACTACCGATGGTGATCGTTGGCTTACCGGAGGGCAGAATTCTTCCTGGCAGTATGGAACACCTGCAGGTTCAGTCATTAACACCCCCGGAGAAAAGGCATGGGTAACCAATCTCACCGGCCCTTCCAATACAGGTGAAAAGTCCTGGGTACTGAGTCGCTGCTTTAATTTCTCAAGCGCAACCAAACCAGCCATCGCCCTGGATATCTGGGCGGATACTCCAGCCGGTATCGATGGAGCTGTTCTCCAGGTGAATACTTCCGGAAATATTGAATCGGATGCCAACTGGACCGTAGTTGGAGCCGTAGGCCAGGGTGTGAACTGGTACGACCAGGGTGGTATAGCCAGCAAACCCGGAAACCAGCCAGCGGGTGATGTGGGTTGGAGCGGCAGCGCTTTGGATGGCCGGTATCTTACATGGAAAAGTGCGCGGTTTAAATTAGATAACCTCATTGGTAAACCCCGTGCGATATTCCGAATCGCCTACGCCAGCACGGTAAGTGCACGCGAAGGCTTTGCGTTTGACAATGTGTTTATCGGTGAACGAAGCCGAAGCGTTTTGGTGGAAAACTTCACCAACACTTCGGCTTCAGCAAATAGTAATGCTCACAACGATGCATTCAGGCTATTCGAAAAGAACAGCGTGGACATTGTTAAACTGCAATACCACACCGGCTTCCCGGGAACAGATCCGATAAACGCATTGAATCCCCTGATGCACAATGCGCGCACCACCTTTTACGGCATTGGTGCGACTCCTACATTCAGAGTTGACGGAGAATTTGATACCGGGACACCACTCTCCTGGCTAACTCCGCTTTTTAATGACCGGACCCTTGAACCCGCTCAATTAAAAATTGAGAGTTCACAGGTAAAGGTTGGAGCTGAGGTTAAAATCAATACGTACATTAAAAATAACTCCACTACCTCCGTGTTCCCGGCCGGCTCACATGTATTTACAGTTATAGTAGAGAAATTAATCACTGATAATGCGTATAAAGGTACACCTAATGATACCCTCCTGTTTGTTGCTAAACAAATGCTGCCTTCTCCAGCAGGTGTATTAATTTCTACCGACATTGCTCCTGGAGACAGTCTTATATTGCCTGAAATTACGTGGGATACACGTAACCTGATTGATGTGACTCAAGGAGCCATTATCATATTTGTTCAATCCATCCAAGGCGGGAATAAAGAGGTACATCAGGCTAAGGTATTTTCAAATCCTCCCATACCTGATGTCATCACTGCCATCGAGAACCCGGCCTTTGCCGAAAAAATTGAAGTGTACCCTAATCCGGCCAGCCACGAACTGAACATTGTGCTGCCTGAGCCGGCACAAGCGCCTACCCCGATCGTGTTAATCGATTCGCATGGCCGCAACCTCATGGAACAGGCGTTTTTACCCGGCCAGCAAATGAAAACCCTTAACACCAGTCAGCTTGCCGATGGGTTGTACATTATTCAGTTACGGTCTCAAAATGGAACGGTGCGGAAGAAGGTATTGATCATTCATAGCCGGTAGGGCACGGTTTTTACAGGAAGGATTCACACAAAACCCTACTGCTTTAAAACCACCCGGTAAACGGATTTAAAAGAGTATTAAACCATTGCGCGAATGCAGGTCTTCGCCTATTTTTAATCTTCAAACAACCCCTCAATGGAAATCTTTCTCCATGCCGAAACCTGGCTGGCGCTCTTAACGCTTACCTTCTTCGAAGTGGTTCTGGGCATTGATAACATCATTTTTATTTCCATCATCTCCAACCGGCTGCCGGTTGAAATCCGTGCCCGCACACGTAACATGGGCCTGCTGCTCGCCATGCTGGTTCGCATTGTCCTGCTGCTTGGAATTACCTGGGTGATCACCTTTACAGAGCCGCTCTTCACCGTGGGCGATATTATTCCGGGTTTTTTGCATAAGTACGTAAATGCCGAGCACGGCTTTAGCGGGCGTGACCTTATCCTGGGTTTTGGCGGCTTGTTTCTCATTGCCAAGAGTACCCGGGAAATAAATCACGAAATGGAAGGTGAGGATGAAGTTATCCATGTAGGCAAGGCCAAAGTAAATGTTACCGGAATCATCGTCCAGATTATCCTGATTGACATTATCTTTTCATTCGATTCTATCCTTACCGCTGTTGGATTGACTAACCAGGTACTCATCATGATTTTTGCCGTAATTATTTCCATCGGCATAATGATGGTGTTCTCCGGAAAAATCAGTGACTTCATTAACCGCCACCCTTCCATGGAGGTGCTTGCCTTGGGCTTTTTGATTCTCATTGGCTTTATGTTGTTCCTCGAAGGATTAGAGTATGAAATCCCGAAAGGGTACATCTACTTTGCTGTAGCCTTTTCATTGCTCATTGAAATGGTGAACATCCGCGTGCGCGGCCGAAGAGATAAGAGAAGAAAGAAAGAACAAGAAGAAAATTCCCCGGCAACAGAACCTGCTGCTGTAGACACCGAAAAAGCACATGCCTGAGTTATCGCTCCAGTACCCGATCGGCAAATTTCAGCCGAAGGGAACCTACACCCCACAGGAAATTGTTGCTAACCTGTTAGTACTGGAAGAACTTCCGGCTAAACTGGAATCGGCCTGGCATCAACTTCAGCCTTCGCGACTTGATACGCCCTACCGGGATGGTGGCTGGACAGCCCGGCAGGTCATTCACCACCTTGCTGATAGCCACATGAACGCCTACATCCGCACAAAATGGATGTTAACGGAGGAAACACCTTTAATTAAAGCGTACAATGAAAAAGCGTGGGCAGAAACACCGGAAGTGAAAACAGATCCCCGAATCTCGATTGAACTATTAAAAGCACTCCACAAAAAATGGGTTTTACTCTTACGTGAGTTGCAGCCAGCCGATCTGCAGAAGAACTTTATTCATCCTGAAACAAACAGGCTTGTACAACTTGACCGCCTGATTGCGTTGTATGCCTGGCATGGCGAACATCATTTGGCTCATCTTGCATTGATTTTAGATCAAAGATTGTAGATTTTAGATTGATGAATTCAGGGATTCTGAAAGAGCGTACCAAACGTTTTGCACTTGATGTGGCAAAATTTTGCATGGATTTAAAACCTACGTTGTCGATTTTAGCCTATTCGAAGCAACTTATCCGGAGTTCAAGTTCAGTTGGTGCCAACTATCGTGCTGCCTGTCGTGCAAAATCACGCGCTGACTTTATTAACAAACTAAAAATTGTGGAAGAAGAAGCGGATGAATCGATCTACTTCATTGAGCTGATAATAGAACTTGAGCCTGGTTCAAAAACCAAAGGTGAGATACTGCTGAAAGAAGGTAATGAAATACTTGCCATCATGGTATCTTCTATCAACACCTCACGTAGCAAGAGGGATAACACAATTTAAAATCTTCAATCTAAAATCTTCAATCTAAAATCTAAAATCTAAAATTGAACTACTCCCCTCCCGGCATTCTCTTTAACGGGCATATCGAAACGATTTACCCGGCATTATTCCGAAAGGTAAGGCTGCAGCCCTACCAACGCGAACGCATTACCACACCCGACAACGACTTTCTTGATTTAGACTGGCTTACACAAAGGGCAGAAAAACTGGTCATTATCTCACACGGACTGGAAGGAAATACCAACCGGGCGTATGTAAAAGGAATGGCCCGGGCTCTTTTTGAAGGTGGCTTTGATGTTTTAGCCTGGAACTACAGAG
>JBKBOE010000108.1:0-4949 GCA_046294915.1 Cyclobacteriaceae bacterium
AGATGTCAAACGGATTTACCTGGGATGTTAAGTTAAACTGGTCGTTATACCGAAGCATTATTAAAGAATTAGGTGGCGGGCTTTCGCAAATTCAAATTGATGGATTTATTGATCCGGGTAACTATGCTATTGTTGGTAAGCCGTTTAACGTTATTCAGGGAAGCCGCATCGAGCGCCTGAACGGCCAGCGCGTGGTTGACGCCAATGGTGATTGGTTATTCAGCGATGATATTGGTATCATCGGAAATCCCAATCCGGATTGGGTCTCTGCTTTAATCAATAACTTCTCTTATAAAGGATTTGTATTATCAGCTCAACTTGAATATCGCTACGGAGGTGATATCTATTCCGCTACTGCCCGCACCATGCTGGCCCGGGGTATTACCAAAGACACCGATTTTGACCGTGACCAAAGCATGATTCTTCCCGGTGTTTTGCAAGATGGAACGCCTAACAATATCCAGACTTCTATTAGTACAGGCTTCTTTAACAACATTGGTTTTGGGCCTTCAGAGGTTTCTATTTTTGATGGCACTACCATCCGCCTTCGCGAAGTAAGTCTCGGATATTCTTTGCCCAAGTCTTTGTTGAGCAAAACCCCGATAAAGGGAGCTTCCATTACGTTCCTTGGTCAAAACTTATGGTACCGGGCCGTAAACTTCCCTAAATATGTGAACTTTGATACCGATGTATTAAGTACAGGGGTGAGCAACGGTTTGGGCCTTGAGCTGATTACAGGTCCGTCATCCAGGCGGTATGGCGTGAGTCTGCGGATAAATCTTTAATGGTTAAATCGTAAACGTGTATAAAATGAAACTGATTAAAAAAATATTGTTGTCAATGCTTCTGGTCGGAGCGCTCTCGTGCGACCTGAACAAGCTGGATAACCCCAGTACATTGACGCCCGGCCAGGCTGATCCGGATTTTATCCTGAACGGCATTCAACTGCGATTTGCAGACTTCTTCTGGGAAGCCAGCGATTTCGGTATGCAAATGACGCGGTTGATTCATTTCTACGGACCAACCTATGAAAACGGGTATAATGCCAGCAGTTTTGACGGGTTGTGGAGAACTGCATATTCCAGTATTCTGATAAATGCCAAGAATACAATACCTGTGTTTGAAGAAAGACAATTGTATTTCCATTCCGGTATGGCCCAGGTAATTCAGGCGTACACCATGATGACGTTGATTGATTATTTTGGAGCAGTACCCTATTCGGAGGCCTTTAATCCGGCCAATTTCAATCCTGCGCAGGATGACCAGGCCACTATGTATGCCGAGGCTATTTCTATTTTAGATGATGCCATAGCCAATTTTACCCGCGACCTGGATGCTGATCCGGATAATAACTCGCTGGCATTTCCAAAAAATGACCTCTATTATGGAGGTAATGGAACACGCTGGCGTACGTTGGCCAAAACGCTGAAGTTGAGAGCATATCTTCAAACCCGGCTGGTAGACACCAGCGCTAAGGCGAATATTGAAGCCTTAGTAACGGAAAACGACCTGATTGATGCCGGCTCTAACGCTGAGGATTTTAACTTTAAATACTCAACAACCAACGCCAATCCGGACAGCCGCCATCCGTATTTTACAGGCGATTACCTGAATGGTGCCAATTATTATCAAACCAATTACCTGATGGATCAGATGTATAACGGCAAGAACTTTGTCGACCCGCGTATACGCTATTACTTCTACCGCCAGGTTTCTGCCACGACTACGGATGTCAATGAACTGTTTTGTATTAATGTAACCCCACCACCCCACTATGCCGGATTTCCTTTCTGTGCAGTAGGCGATGGCTACTGGGGTCGCGATTTTGGCGATTTCAGCGGTATTCCTCCGGATAACTTTAAGCGCACCGCTTTTGGTGTTTACCCTGCCGGTGGAAATTTTGACAACAGCTCTTTTCAGGCTGTAAACCAAAACATGGGGCTGAAAGGCGCAGGTATTCTGCCGATACTGAATGCCGCTTTTACAGAATACATGAAAGCTGAAGCCGCTTTAACACTTAACTCACCCATTGTAGGAGATCCACGAGCCCTGTTGGAAACCGCTATCCGCAAGTCCATTGATAAAGTAAAAGCCGTGGGTGCACCGGTAGCCGGTTCATCCCCGCTTGTTCCGGGTGCTACTGCCATTAACAACTACGTTAATGATGTGCTTGCCCTGTATGATGCTGCGACTACCGATGATGAACGGTTGCAGGTAATTATTAAAGAATACTGGATTGCCCTGTATGGAAATGGTATTGATGCCTTTAATACGTACCGCAGAACAGGCAAGCCGGTTGATTTACAACCTACTTTGCAACCTAACGGTGGTAATGCCTATCGTTCATTTACCTATCCCAGTGTTTATGTAACGCGTAACAACACAGTAACTCAGAAACCAGACAATAAAGTGAAGGTTTTCTGGGATACCAATCCTGATGGTTTCATTGATTAAAACAGAATCGAATTATGAAATACTTAAATATTTTTTCGATAACGGTGCTGTTACTTCTGGTAACGGTTTCCTGTAAAGATGAGAGCAAACTTCCTTTCGATTACGAAAATTTGACGTATGGTGCTTATGCCAAGGTAATTAGCGTTGGCTCCGGCTCGTTTTTAGCCGAAGATGCACCGGGTTACCCGCTTGATCCAACGGTCTCCGTCTTCACTATAACCCTGGAGGTTCGTGATGTAAAAAAGGGAGGGTTGCTTGAAGAAATGGAGTTCACGGCAAAGTTTGTGGATAAGAATGCGCCCATTCTTACTCCGGCCGAAACATCCGTAGCGGTTATTCCGGCATCGGCTTTCACCAAAGATCCTGATACCGGTTATCCACGCGCTACCATTACCATTCAGTCATCGGCCATTCTTACGGCTTTAGGCCTGACCGCCTCTGATGTAAACGGGGGTGATGTTTTTGAAATCAGGCATATCCTGCGCTTAACCAATGGCCAGGAGTTTACCAATACCAATACAAACGGGGTAATTACCGGTGGTGCGTTTTTCAATGCGCCTATGTTCAGCAGTGTGCCCGTACTTTGTCCATCTGATCTTGCGGGTAACTACAATGCCGTTACCCATTGGATTGATTACTACTCAGTTCCTGATATGAATATCTATACGGTTAACCTTACTGCAGCAGAAGGAGTGGGTGAATATAACCTGCCCGATTTGAGCGGAGGGATGGAACCTATTATTTGGGGTAACCCTCCGGTGGAGGCTGTCTTTGTTGACGTATGTGGAAAAATCAGCCTTATTTCTGCTCCTTATTTCTATGGTTATCTCATTGATGGCCCTTCCAATTCATTTGGCAGCGGCTCAAACGTGGATCCGGGTACCGGAGTGATTACCATATTCTGGGAAAACGTTTTTGCAGAACATGGTCGTACGGTGTTAACCCCGATTTGATTACAGAATCTTTTAGAAAAGCCCTGGTGGTAGCATCAGGGCTTTTTTTTTTAGGTATGCATAGCCTTGTACACCTTTTTAGAAAATTCATGGTTATCGGATCAACCTCCTTTGGCGGATATATGGCGTTGATCGCCATGATGCGCGAACAGTTTGTGACCCGTGATAAGGTGATTGACGATGAGGTAATAACAGAAGGTATTGCCATTGCCTCCGTATTGCCGGGCCCGGTGGCCGTAAATGTAGTGGCATATACAGGCTACATGCTTGGCGGGGTTAGGGGAGCGCTGGTTTCGGTTGTTGCCGTTCTGATTCCTTCGTTTGTACTGGTAAGTATATTTGCCGTACTGTATTTCTCGTTTGGAGAGTTGGTTAATGTAAATACCATGCTGAAGGGTGTTATGCCCGTAATTGTGGCCTTACTTTTTTCGGTTGCCGCAAACATGGGTTTTAAGAGTGTAAGCAGATGGCCAGAAGCATTGATTCTGCTTTTCGCTACCACGGTGTTTATCTTCGTGCCCCGGTATGAAATTGTTCTTGGCATTTTATTAATTTCCGCATCATTCGGAATTCTGAGTAAGAGAAAAATTTTTTCCGGTTACAGCCATGCACAGCCCATCCGTATTACCTACTTGTTGGCAGTTGCAGCGATGTTTGTAGCAGCCTACTTTTTGATGCGCTATTTTGCTTCTGAAAACATGATGGCCCGTTTATTCACCGAATTTGCCTCAATTAGCCTTACCCTTTTTGGGGGCGGTTATGTTATGGTGCCTATCCTGAAAAGCATACTTGTAGAACAAACACAATGGTTTTCACTGGATGAGTTTGTGGTGGGTATTTCGGTGGGCCAGGTTACGCCAGGGCCCATTCTGATCAGTGCGGCCTTCTTTGGCTACAAGTTGAATGGAATCCCCGGTGCTTTATTGGCAACCGTTGCCATTTTTTTTCCGTCATCCATGCTAATGATTATTATTTCAAAATTTTTTATTCAATTCAGAACAAATCCCATTGTACAAGGCGCCCTTTCAGGTATTAAACCGGCCATTGTAGGACTTATTATAGCAGCAGGAGTTTCTATTTTTAGAGATTATTGGGAATTATCTGAGTCCTTTATTTCCTTCTTCCTGCTCGTCATCTCTTTTGTTTTGTTCTTCCGATTTAAAATTAATCCGGCTATTGTTGTAATGGTTTCAGGTCTGGCAGGTTATTTAGTATTTTCAGCGTGAACACAACAGAAGATTTGACAGCAATTCAATTTGTCGGCACACAGCGCTCCGGTTCCAATTTATTGCGCGTCATGCTTAATCAATTGCCGGAAATCTCAGCTCCCCATCCTCCTCATATATTAAAAACCTTTTTTCCACTTCTTTTCAATTATGGCAATCTGGACGATGACGGTAACTTTTACAGGTTGGTTTCCGACATCTGTGATTGGGTAAACAAAAACCCCGTTCCTTGGCAAGGCATCTTATTTAGCCCCGACCAGGTAATACCTGCCTGCAAGCAAAGAAGCCTTGTTGAAGTATTCAGGAGAATCTATGA
>JBKBOE010000109.1:0-4740 GCA_046294915.1 Cyclobacteriaceae bacterium
GATCGCCCTGCGTCACCACAGCACAAAAAAGAACAAAACCGATAATGTGCAAAGCGTGCCTATCATCCACTATCGGTATATGGTTGCTTTTATCTTTCCTATCACGGCAACCATCAAAAGTTTCCTTTCAAAAAAAGGCCATGATCCGGATACGGTAGAAAAAATGCACACTGCCTGGTTTAAAGCCGTAACGTTAACGGTTATTCTATGGACCTATCCCTACATCAATAAAAACGAATTTTAAAATTTGGAAACCAAAATAAACGGCCTGGCTCCACCAAAAAAGCCAGGCCACTTTATCCTAAAAATTAAATCCTTATGAAAGTAGCTGTATGGGACACCTACGTGACTAAACCAAACGGCACCGTTATGAATTTTGATATTATCGTACCGCAATCTGAAACCAACCCGGAAGTTATTTACGGATACGGAAAAGCCTACCTGCAATCCAAAGCCATATCCGATTACCCCCTTACAGCAAACCAATGCGCCTTCTGTCATTTTGAGCGGGCAACACCGGCCATGGAAGAAAGCATCCGTCAAAAAGGATATTTTATTCTTGAGTTGAAAAACTGCCGATGAAGCTCACATTATTTTACCGGGAAGTGTTAAACGGCCAATTCGAAACCGGGCCGCTTAACCTGATGATGGTATTTCAGGTGAATTGCCCGGGTTGTTTTATCCATGGCTTTCCTTTGGTAAACCAGCTACAGGCCCGTTATGCCACTAGTCTTTCGTGTTTTGCGATGGCCACTGCCTTTGAGGATTTTGAATTCAACACCACAGAAAACGTAAAACGGCTGGTCAACACCGGTGTGCTTGTGGGTGAAACTCAAAAAGCACAACAAGCCGGGCTGCTTAATTGGACATCCAAATGCATAAGCATTCCCATACTCGTTGACGAAGTTGTTAATCAATCCGAACTGCTTCAACCGGATTTTATTGAAAATACAATTCAAAACTTATTTCGTAACGAAGAAACAAACGCCCTGCACAATGCGAAAGTAAGTTTGCAGAACTACTTCAGCCATATACCCCGATGCGGAAAAACATTTGCCGCCAACCTGATGCGGGGAACACCTTCATTTTTTTTGTTTACCGATTCAATGGAAGTGCTTTTACACTGGTTTGGCCATGCCGACAGTCAAGCGATTTTCAGGGAATTAGATATATTTATCAACAAAAAACATGGATAAATCTCCTTTTGATTTAAGGCATCAAAATGAACATATAGACAGTCGTATTGTGGCGGCTATGGAGCGGATTGCGCAAGCCTTCAGGGTTTTGTTGTGGAATCAAAGTAAAGAACTTTCGTTAAGCCCCATCCAGATTCAACTCCTGATCTTTCTGCTTTTTCAAAGCGAAGACAAACGAAAAGTAAGTTACCTGGCCGATGAATTTAATATGACCAAGGCCACAATAAGTGACTCCATAAAAGTGCTTGAACAAAAGAAACTCATCCGTAAAGTAAACGATAAAGAGGACACCCGCAGTTATTATATTTACCTGACCAACAAAGGAATAGAAATTGCAAAACGCACGGCCACCTTTACCCGCCAGATAGAAGAACCGATTACCAAACTAAACGAAGAAGATAAAGTAAACCTGCTCATCAGCCTGATGGGTATTATTCAACACCTCAATCAAACCGGTGTAATTACCGTACAACGGATGTGTAAAACCTGTGTCTATTTTTCTCCGGGAAATGGTAAGAATCCCCATTTTTGTAACCTCCTAAACCAAAACCTTTTTAATGCCGATTTACGCTTAGATTGTCCGGAACATACGCTTGTAAACCCATAAAAAAAAATGGATACCTCATTTACACCGGTTTTATACGAGTACAGAGAAATGATTGAAGAGGAAATAGGCAAGAACACCATAGGCAAAGTATTTTTCTTCAATACAGAAAATCAACTCGATTGTGTTGAAGGCCGGATAGTAAGCCTGACCGAGCACGGGGCATCCGGCTGGTTTATCCAAATTACGCCCAACTCCCTCATCCGGATTGACCGGATAATCACCGTATTTGGGCGGCCGGGACCTGCATACGATGAATACGATGCCTATGCAAATGCCTGCCTGGACTGCAAAGGAGGCTACCCGATTGATTAAACCCATGCTTCCGCCCGGCAGATTATCCATTCTGTACATCAAAACAGCCGTCCGGTAAACTAAATTAACCCGATTGCGGTACTATTGTAGCAGGCCGTGCAACCAATCAGCCATGAATTTGCGTGTTAAAAACACAACGAAATCAGTAAAACAATCCTTTCCCGTGCTGGAAATGACGTGCGCTGCCTGCGCGGTAAGCGTGGAGTCGATGTTAAAAAACACCCCGGGAGTAAAAACTGCTTCCGTTAATTATGCCAACCAAACCGCTTTGGTGGAGTTTGATCCGGCAATAGCCGGACCTGCTGATTTACAACAGGCCGTGCGCGCCATCGGCTATGACCTGGTGGTGGATGTGGGAGATCCGCAAGCCATAAAAGAGGAGGCGCAACAAAAGCACTATCAGGAAATTAAAAACCGTACCATTTGGTCGGCTGTACTGTCCGTACCGGTGGTCGTGATCGGCATGTTTTTCATGGATTGGAAACCGGGCACATATATTTCCATGGTACTGGCAGCCCCAGTAGTGTTTTACTTTGGCCGATCGTTCTTTATTCACGCGTTCAAACAAGCCCGCTTCGGCAGGGCCAACATGGATACCCTGGTGGCGCTTTCAACCGGCATCGCGTTTTTATTCAGTGCATTCAACACCTTCTTTCCCGAGTTCTGGCATAACCGCGGACTGCACGCGCATGTCTATTACGAGGCGGCCGCAGTGGTGATTACGTTCATCACACTTGGAAAACTCCTTGAAGAACGTGCAAAATCAAAAACATCATCGGCTATCAAAAAGCTAATGGGTTTGCAGGCAAAAACAGTATTTGCAAGATTAGATGGTAAGGAAATGGAATTACCGATTGCATCCGTGAAGGTTGGCTACACTATTCTTGTAAAGCCAGGTGAAAAAATTCCGGTAGATGGTGTGGTGACCTCCGGCTCTTCCTTTGTGGATGAAAGCATGATCAGTGGTGAGCCCATACCGGTAGAAAAAATAGCTGGTGAAAAAGTATTTGCAGGTACCATTAACCAAAAAGGAAGTTTTGAATTTGAAGCGCAGAAAGTTGGTGCAGATACATTGCTTTCGCAGATCATAAACATGGTGCAACAAGCACAGGGCAGCAAAGCACCTGTTCAAAAACTGGTGGATAAAATTGCCGGCATCTTTGTGCCTATTGTGCTCGGTATTTCCATCCTCACCTTCATTACCTGGATGCTAATTGGTAGCGACAATGCCTTTACCCACGCGTTACTTACATCCATTACGGTGCTGGTGATTGCTTGTCCGTGTGCACTGGGGTTAGCCACACCCACAGCTATTATGGTGGGTATTGGCAAGGGCGCTGAAAATAATATTCTCATTAAAGATGCTGAAAGCCTGGAGTTGGCCCATAACGTAAACGCGATTATTCTTGATAAAACCGGAACCATTACGGAAGGCAAGCCTCAGGTGGTTAAATTTGAGTGGTTGGGAGGAATTGAAAACACGCATCTTCTTCGTACGATTCTGTTTTCACTGGAGAAAAAATCAGAGCATCCATTAGCCGAAGCAGTAACATCATTTTTGAATGGCGAAACTAAAACCGAAGTGGAGTCTTTCGATAGCATTACCGGCAAAGGAGTAAAAGGTACTGTTGATGGAGCAACGTACTATGTTGGAAATGAGAAACTATTGGAAGAAAATAATTGCATGGGCTGTGCCGATCTGGATGCAAAAGCTGAACAATGGAAGACCAATGCTCATACCGTAATATGGTTTGCTGACTCCCGAAAAGTATTGGCGGCTATAGCTATTGCTGATAAGATTAAAGCAACTTCCAAAGCCGCCATCGAATCGCTTCAAGAGAAAGGCATTGATGTGTACATGCTTACAGGCGATAATGAACAAACTGCGAAAACCGTAGCAAAACAGGTAGGCTTGAAACATTATAAAGCAGAAATGCTACCTTCCGATAAAGCCGACTTTATAAAACAATTACAACGCGAAGGCAAAATTGTTGCCATGGTTGGCGATGGCATCAACGACTCGCACGCCTTGGCTCAGGCCGATGTAAGCATGGCTATGGGCAGAGGTTCGGATATTGCCATGGATGTAGCGAAGATAACGTTGATAACTTCCGATTTACTGGCTATTCCGAAAGCGTTAACTCTTTCATCCAAAACAGTGATGAGCATTCGTCAGAATTTATTTTGGGCATTCATCTATAATATCATCGGAATTCCCATTGCCGCGGGCGTACTCTACCCCATTAACGGATTTTTATTAGACCCCATGATTGCCGGTGCGGCTATGGCCATGAGTTCGGTAAGTGTGGTGAGCAATAGTTTACGATTGAAGTTTGCGAAGATTTAAAAAACTTAACGTGATTTGCACGATTTTAAGCCGCCAAGCCGAAAGCAAAACGAAATCTCCCTTGATTGTGTTTATACTTGCGTATCACCATAAAGAAAAATGGAAACCCTGAAATTCAAAACCAACATTAAGTGCGATGCCTGCGTGGCCAAAGTTACGCCCGGCTTAAACGAAACAGCAGGCGAAGGAAATTGGAAAGTTGATCTGACCTCACCCGATCGGGTGCTGACAATTAATACCGAAACAACAACTGAGCAGATTAAACATGCGCTTGCTCA
>JBKBOE010000110.1:0-4664 GCA_046294915.1 Cyclobacteriaceae bacterium
ACGGCTGCTTTCTTGCCTCTTGCAAGCCTGTCAAATCGCTTAATGAAATAGGAACGATTTCCATCAACAGCGTAAATCATACCATGAAGCGGTACTTCTATACCCATCACCCTTGCCAGCCGCATAGTAAGGTCTTCATTTTCCGGAAGTTCCGGATAATAATCCTGCGGAGGTTTTATAATAAACGTTCCGCCTGTATCCGTCACTTCAAAAATCCCCTTACCGATATTGAGCTTAACACTTAGTTTGGGTTGCACACCCTGAATAGACATTTTTGCGGCTCGTGCCAGATCGCTAAAGCCAAAACCGGCAAAAACCGATAGTTCGCGGAGGCTATAGTCTGAGTAACTAACCAGAAACCTCATTCCAAATGAACTATTGCCTTTGCTCAATATGCCTGCTTCGCCAATAATACAAGGTTGCAGCATGGGTTGTTTGAGGTCTCCGGGAACATCCGACCAGTGTTCCTTCTGGTGGAGCAATACACTTAATCCACCTCCGGCTCCTATATAGGATTGCAAGCCTTGTGTAATAGGAATCGCTAAAGGAACAAGCATTAATTCAACTTCAGCAAATGTGGATGTCAGCTTTACAACATCCTGGCCAAAAGTAAAAAAGCCTGATCGTCTTGCTGGAATATTTAAACCAACTTTTATGTATCGCTTTATGCCTGATGTATCGTTTTTTAAGTTTATCGGAATAAAAGAATAAAGCCCAACCCGGCTGGCGGGTAATACCGATGCATTGTAAATACTGGCACCTGATTCGCTGGCTGCCTTGCTTACGCCTCCTCCAAACAATAGTATTCCCCAGCCGCTCTTCGATTGAACCGCTGACAGGAAAGAAAATGAAGTAAGGCGACTATGAAATAATGTTTCATAACCAATAGAGGTTTACATCCACGCCCCGAGAGCAAAGAGGAAGAGGCCACCAATAATTATATGGCTCGTTATGCAAAAGAGGTCATCTCATGAACTTAATTTTTAGCAACAATTAGTCGTAAATACACATTGATTGATATCACCCGATTGGGTTTACTTAAACCAAATATCAAAAAATAATAAAACCGTACACCATTACAAGATTACAAGCTTCGAATCAACTCCACATATAACTCCGTAAGTTTTGGTTCGGCCTTACCGGCTACCTTAATAATGGTCTGCAAATCCACCGGTTGCAGGTTATCGGGGTCGCAGTCATCGGTGAGTACTGAAATAGCACAGCACGGCAGACCCATGTGGTTGGCCACAATCACTTCGGGTATGGTGCTCATGCCCACGGCATCAGCACCGATGGTGCGTAAAAACCGGTACTCGGCACGGGTCTCCAGGTTAGGTCCCGAAACAGCCGCATAAACACCTTCATTGAGCTTTATATTTTTGGCTCGGGCAACACGCTTGAGTTTGCTGTTCAGTTTTTGGGAATAAGGCCGGCTCATGTCCGGAAAGCGCGGACCGAACATCTCAAAATTTTCTCCCCGCAGCGGGTTATCGGGCAGAAGGTTGATGTGATCATCCAGCAGCATGAGTTGCCCCTTACTCCACTTTGGATTCAGGTTGCCTGCGGCATTCGAGATCAACAGGTACCTGATGCCGAGCAGTTTCATGACCCGAACGGGCAGTGTTATCTGCCGCAGATCATACCCTTCGTAATAATGAAACCTGCCCTGCATGGCCAGTACTTTTTTACCTTTTATTGTTCCGTATATGAGCCGACCTTTATGAAACTCTACCGTTGAAATCGGAAAATGCGGAATGGAGTTATACGGTATTGCCACAGCTGATTTAATTTCTTCTACAAATAAATTCCCCAAGCCTGTTCCGAGAATCACGCCAACCTCAGGATTATCAATACCGCGCTTTTTTAAAAACTGCACAGCCTGGTTAATCTCTTTTATCATGGAATAAATTTTTTAAAGTGCCGCAATGAGTTCGGTAAATAAAGTAACCAGGTGCTTCTCGGCTTTACCGGCAACCGATACGATATTTTCTAATTTCACTACAGAAGCTCTGTCGGAAATACAATCGTTGGTAAGTACCGATATGGCACAACACGCTATACCAGCATGGTGAGCGGTAAGCACTTCGGGCACGGTACTCATTCCCACGGCATCGGCACCGATGGTGCGCAGATAACGGTATTCGGCACGGGTTTCCAGTGACGGTCCCTGTACAGCCGCGTAAACACCCGGATGAAGTTTAATCTTTTTCTTCCGGGCTATGGCAAGCAGTCTCTCCTGCAACTTTGCTGAATACGGTTGGCTCAAATCCGGAAAGCGCGGACCAAACACCTCGTAATTCTCACCACGCAATGGGTTATCCGGCATCAGGTTGATGTGGTCGTGCAGCACCATCAATTCGCCCTTTTTCCAACCGGGGTTCAGGTTGCCGGCTGCATTCGAAATAAGTAAAACCTCTACTCCAAGCATTTTCATTACGCGGATGGGCAGGGCAATCTGGTGCATGCTATACCCTTCGTAATAATGGAGCCTGCCCCGCATGGTTATTACCTGCCTGCCGCTTACTTCGCCAAACACCAGTTGCCCTTTGTGCGTGGCTACCGTTGACATGGGAAAGTGCGGTATAGCATTGTAGTTAATAATGGTTGGTTTTTTAACGGCTGCAATAAACCGGTTGCCCAGTCCGGTACCGAGGATAACCCCCACTTCGGGCTTAGCCTTAACTCTGCGTTTGATAAAATCGGTTGCTTCCTTTACCTGATGCAGCATTCTTCAAATGTAATTCAAACACAACGATTTCCGCGGGTATCCGGTTAATGGCTTTTGTATAAACGGGTAAAAATTACCCGTTAAAAACATTAATTTTAATCTGCTTATACGTAACCTATCGTCATGAAATCACTTCTGTACAGTTGCCTGTTGTTTACAACAACCGCAGCGTTTACTCAATCCTTCAATACGTTTCCGGTAAGTACCCAAAAACCTCCGCTGCATGGTCGGCACTGGATGGCCGTTACCGGCAAGCCACTGGCTGCCACTGCAGGCGCTATGACCTTCAGTAAAGGCGGTAATGCCGTAGATGCTGCCTGTGCCATGCTGGCAGCCACCTGTACGATGTGGGATGTGTTGAGCTGGGGCGGTGAAACACAGGCACTCATCTACAATCCAAAAACAAAAAAGGTAATAGCCATAAACGCGCTGGGTGTGGCACCCACCGGAGCCACCGCACAGTTCTTTAAAGATAAGGGCATGAAATATCCTCCGCAGTATGGGCCACTGGCAGCCGTAACCCCGGGCACACCAGGCGGACTAATGACTATGCTCGCTGAATACGGCACCATGAGTTTAAAAGATGTACTTGCACCGGCCATGCAAATGGCCGAAGGTTACCCGATAGAAGCACAAACGGCCAATTCCATTGAACGCGAAAAGAACAGAATTAAAGAATGGCCGTATTCCAAAAAAGTTTTCTTAACGCATCCGGGCGAAAGCCGTGAGGCACCCTACCCCGGTGAAATTTTTGTGCAAAAGGATTTGCTGGCCACCCTGCAGAAATTGGTTGATGCCGAACAGCAGGCGCTGAAAAAAGGGAAGTCGCGCAAGGAAGCTATCTATGCTGCTTACGACAGGTTTTACAAAGGCGATATTGCCAAAGAATTTGCACGCGGCTGCCAGGAGCAGGGCGGATTGATTACCGAACAAGACCTCGCCAACTGGAAAGTAAAAATTGAAGAGCCGCTAATGACCACGTATAAAGGCATTGAAGTGTATAAACTTCAGCAGTGGACGCAAGGCCCCGTAATGTTACAAACGCTGAACATCCTGGAGAATTTTGATTTGAAAGCGATGGGTTACAACTCATCACGTTACATCCACACCGTATACCAATCGATGAACCTTGCTTTCGCTGATCGGGATTTTTACTACGGTGATCCGGCTTTTGCGCCTGAGGAGCCTATGAAGGGGTTGCTCTCAAAAGAATATGCCAAAGAACGTGCGAAGCTGATTAATCCTGAACGCAACGATCCGAAGATCGGGCCGGGTGATCCGTATCCGTATGAAGGAAAAGTTAACCCGTATATGGATCTTTTAAAATTTTGGGGAAACCCACAAAGTAATTTGTACAACCCCATGAATGAAAAATATTTTGAAGACTTTGCAGCCGGCACAACCTCGGTAGAAGCAGCCGATAAAGAAGGCTGGGTAGTTTCTATTACACCCAGTGGCGGGTGGGTGCCTGCGTGCATTGCCGGCAACACCGGCATTGGTATGAGCCAGCGGATGCAAAGCTTTGTGCTCGATGAAAAAGAAAATCCGTTTAATGTGGTTGAGCCCGGCAAACGGCCGCGTGTTACCCTAACGCCAAGTCTTGCTTTGAAAGATGGCAAGCCGTTCTTATCGTTTGCCAAACAGGCCGGTGATGAACAGGACCAACTGCTCATTCAATTCTTTCTGAACATGGTAGAATTTGGCATGACGGTACAAGAAGCCTGCGAAGCACCCAGTTTCATCACCAACCAGATGTACTCCAGTTTTGGCGACCACGAGAAACAACCCGGAGGGTTAATTCTCAACAACCAAATGCCTCCCTGGGTGCGTAAAGAACTCAGCCAGAAGGGTTACCGGATTACCTACCGCGAGCGTACCAGCGGCCCCATCAACGCCATTTATTTCGACTGGAAAAACGGCAGTTTGTGGGGCGGTT
>JBKBOE010000111.1:0-4481 GCA_046294915.1 Cyclobacteriaceae bacterium
CACCCGAAGTAGTTATAATCTTATTTCCATTAAACGATACCATACCGATATCGCCAAATGATCCTAGCTTTTTCCCTTTGTATTCTGAACCCAAAGCCTCGGCAGCGTCCTCAATTACCGGAATCTCATAAGTTCTTGCTATGTCCATAATCCGGTCAAGCTGAGCAGGCATTCCATAGAGGTGAACAAGAATAATAGCTTTAGGTTTCTTACCCGTTTTCCTTATCCGATCCCTTATGGCTACTTCCAGTAAATCGGGATCCATGTTCCATGTCAACGATTCCGAGTCAACAAACACGGGTTTAGCTCCAAGATAAACTATCGGGTTACAACTACCTGCGAAAGTGAAGGTTGAACAAAGCACTTCATCATTGCGTTGCACACCCAGAACGACCAGGGCAAGGTGAATGGCGGCCGTTCCGGAACTTAAAGCCGCACAACCTGCAACACCAAGATATGCACTTAATTCAGACTCAAAAGCAGTGATATGCGGGCCAACCGGAGAAACCCAATTGGTATCAAATGCCTCCTGTACAAACTTGATCTCCTCTCCTCCCATATGGGGAGGAGAAAGCCATATTTTTATTTTACTCATCGGACACAAAGATACTTTTCCTATCCATGACCATGATTTTTCCCGGCATTTTCATTTTGCAAATAAAAAGCCGGAATAAGCAGCAACATTAGCAAAGGATTCAATACAAGCCTGTGCAAAAACGAAATCAGTGGTCCATTATAGGATGGGTACTCAAACTTCAGAATGAAATACGGTAATAAAATGAAAACCGATCCGAAAACCTGCACACCAATGGCAAACAGAACATACTTTCGCTGCGGAAACAATCCATAGATAAGCAAAAGCGAGAGCAGATCATTTAGAATAAACCGAATAGAACGATTTGTTACAAATTTCCACATGTTATCCTGAACACCCAGTGCAGTGGCAATTTCAATACGCTGAAAAAGAAAAACAAGGAGCAAACCCAAAAGGGCACCAGCTATCATCAGCATTCGGGTAGTTTTAAACCTGTTCACGGCTCTTGCATAATTTTAATACCCACCACAGCCACAACAGGAAAACAAAAAAGAAAATGAATGCCGTAAACAAATACTTGTGGGTGAAGTACAGATAATCGGGAAGGTTAACCGAAACCAGAAAAAGCAAGATAATCCGTGCCAGGTTAGTGAGATGTATTACGATAATCCCCAGCGGAATAAACCAGAATAACTTGGCACACATCGGACCAAACGCGAAGAGGAATGCAAGGAATACAACTATAACATTTAATCCATTGCACCCTTCATAAACCGCAATAACTGACTTTTGATTATGAACGATATAGGTAGTGGGCTTCACAATATGATTATACGCAGTTGTTTCCCATCCGAAGAGATTAAGTATGTCTGAGCTCTGGGTAGTTACCCAATTGGTTGCAGGATCAGGTGACGGATACCATGAAGTTATATACCATCCGTAAAGAACGTTACCTGCTATGTATAGAGCAATGAACTTTACCAGAAACAGGATTGCCGGTTTGAACTCACGGAGCAGGTTTCTAAGCTTTTCCACAAGCTTCATTATTTAAGAAGTGATCTGGCAGGCACACCCACCACTGTTTTACCTGTGGGCACATCCCGGGTTACAACAGCTCCCGCACCAACAACCGCATTATCCTCAATGCGAACTCCATGCAGAATATTGGCACCAGCCCCAACAAGTACATTTTTTCCAATCTGTACATTGCCGGCAATATTTACCCCGGGCATAATGGATGAACAATCCCCAATGGTTACATCATGGCCAACTGTACAATTTAGGTTTAACAAAACATGACTGCCGATTACAACATCGGTGGTCACGACAACTCCTGCTGTCAGTACAGAGCCCGATCCGATTTTTACCCGGTCAGCATCCTGAATAATTGCGGAAGGATGTTTAAGGGCGGGAAAGGCTACATCATATCCGGCCATTCGAACCCGTAAAGCTGCTTTAATTTCCGGTGATCCTATCGCAAGAACCAGGTTCAACCCTTTCATTTCGGTTAACTCATGGAATCCGCCATGCACCGTTACTCCATTAATCATGTTACCCTTCGCAACGCCATCATCAAAGAAACCAATAACCTGCCATTCCAATAAACAATCAACGAGCGATTTAATCTCCCGCCCAAGGCCGCCTGCGCCATATAAGAATAATCTATTCATTACCCTTTCTTATCGTTTTAGCCGGATTTCCGGCAACCACAACGCCATCCGGCACATCCCGGGTAACAACCGAACCTGCACCAACAATTGCCCATGCACCGACTTTGACACCAGGTAAAATAATGCTTCCGGCTCCAATCAGTGCACCTTCTCCCACCTGAACTGTACCGCACAATATGCAACCGGGAGCAAGGTGTACATAATCGGCAATTTTACAATCGTGATCAACCCGAGCCCCGGTATTCAAAATCACATGAATGCCAATGCGGGTTTGCGCCTGCACAATCACACCATGCAGTACCATAGTTCCTTTTCCGACTTCAGAAAATGGTGAAATAATAGCTGTTGGGTGCACAACACGGGTAAAATCATGCTTTGTTTTTCCCACAACTTCCTTGCGGAGTTTATTGTTGCCAATGGCCACAATAGCGCGGGCTCCGGGCTCAAAACCCGGATCATATTTTCCCAATTGAGGAACACCAAACAAATTGCCGCTGTACTTTGGATCAAACAACCCTACAACCTGAACCTGATTTGACAGCAACGCATCCAGCACAACCCGGGCATGTTCACCACCGCCTTGTAAAATCACTTTATTGATCTCAGGCATGATTACTACATCAAATTTTTCCTTTGAATTTCTCCATCGTCTCCGATGTACCGCTACTGATACCTTCTGATTTTATCACTTTAATTATCGTCATCATCAGTATTCTCAAATCTAACCAAAAGGACTGATGTTCTACATACCACACATCGTAATTGAACCGATCAGGCCAGTTAACTGTGTTGCGGCCATGCACCTGAGCCCAGCCGGTAATGCCCGGTTTAACTTTGTGCCGCTTTCGCTGGTGATGGTTGTATAGAGGTAAATACTCAACAAGCAAAGGTCGTGGCCCAACAATTGACATATCCCCTGTAAGGACATTAAATAATTGGGGTAGTTCATCCAACGAAGTTTTACGTATCAATTTTCCAGTAGCCGTTAATCGTAATTCATCCGGTAAAAGATTACCATCCTTATCGGTGGCATCGTTCATCGTTTTGAATTTTACGAGCTTGAATATACGCTCATCCTTACCGGGTCGTTGCTGAACAAACCATACTTTTCCGTTGTTGGTTATTGCCAGAATCAGCATGGCCAGCAACAATAAAGGGCTGGTAAGTATGAGTAAAATGATGGCCATAATTCTATCCATAAATGGTTTTACGACATCAATATACATCATCAAAAATCTTATTTCTTATCATTTAATTTCTCATGCCCTAACAGGTCCAGGTACTCTTTCAATAAGTTATCCCACACCAGCCTCTGTTCAAAGTGCTTCTTAACAAATTCCCTTGCTCTTTTTCCAAATTGTTCCCTGCACTGTACGTTATCCAACAGATACTCCATTGCTTCCGCCAATGCTTCTTGGTTTTTTGCCGGAACAACAATACCGGTTTCACCATGCTGAATGATTTCGTTGCATCCATTTATATCCGAAACAATGTTAGGTAATTCCAGGCAGGCAGCCTGCATCACCACATTTGGAAATCCTTCGCGGTAGCTTGGAAAAACAAATACATCCATGGCCAGCATCCAGGGCCGTACATCGTGCTGGTAACCCACTACAAACACATTGCCTGTTGAATTTATGTACTCCCTGTCTGCCTTTTCTATCGGATCAAGATCGGCCTCCATTTTACCCACCAATAAAAGGTAAACCTTTTTACCGCTCTCGTTTATTTTCTTAAAAGCAGCCACCAACTCCCTGATTCCTTTATCCCCTACCATGCGGCCCACAAATCCGAAAACAATTCCGTTATCAGCAATACCGAGTTTTTTCCGTAGTTCTTTCGCCACGTTTTCCAATTCGGGTGTTCTTAGGAAATGAGTTGTATCAATACCATTACTGCTGCCCATGCCAATTATTCTCAACTTCTTTTCATAATCCTTAAAATGGCTGGCGATAAATTCCATCAGTCCCTTCGAATTCGGATAAATCTTGTGGGCGCAGGCATAGGTTATTTGTTCTGTAACTTTCAACAACCCCAGTTTTATACCCTTCGTTTCCATTAGCGGAAGTCCGGCCACGGTATGAATACGGATAGGCACGCGGCAAATCCACGCTGCCAGCATCCCCAGCAGCCCTGCCTTAGGGGTGTGCGAATGAATAATTCGGGGCCTGAACCGGATAATTATCCCAATAAGTTGAAAGAGAGCTACCAGATCGGTCAGCGGAGTTATTTTGCGTGTGAGCCAAACCGAACGGTGTGCATTGCCTGCATTTTTC
>JBKBOE010000112.1:0-4477 GCA_046294915.1 Cyclobacteriaceae bacterium
TCAGGAGTATTGCTCAGTATTCTCATCATGACAATACTTTCCAATATCCTTCAGCTCAATGTTGAGCGTGTGCAACTGGGAAATGCGGCAACAACAATAACAGAATTCTGGAGTACAATCACCGGCTATTTTCCGGTTGAGGTGCTGAAGCCCCAGTATGTGTTTATGGCTCTTCCGTTTGCGCTGGAACTCGCCTTGCTTGCTTATCTTGATTCGCTGCTCACTGCCCTTGTGGTTGATCGAATCACCAAAGAAAAATCAAATCTGAACCGGGAACTGATTGCACAGGGATTGGCCAACGGTGTTGCCGGGGTGCTGCAAGGCATACCCGGAGCTCAGGCAACCATCCGGTCTGTACTGCTTATTAAGGAGGGGGCACAAACACGCCTTGCCGGTATAATGATTGGAGTTTTTGTACTGCTTAGCATTATTGCATTTAAAGAGTACCTCACGTTGGTTCCTTCCGCTGTATTTATGGGTGTTTTGCTCAAAGCCGGTTTAGACGTTAGTGACAAGGATTTTTTAAAAAACTATATTTCACTTCGGTGGTTTACTTCCATGCAACGGAATATTCAACTTGGACTTATTGCATTTACTACCTTAGTAACCGTTATTGTTGATCTTAACGTAGCGGTAATCGCAGGAACTATTGTTTTCTATGTAGCCAAATACTTTTGGAAGATCACCGATGTGGAAGCTGATATGCAGGAGGTTGTGCTTCAGGAAACAAAATCGAAATTAATAACAGGTTAACCAGATAATTATGGAAATTTACAAAGCACTATTAGAAGGAAACAGAAAGTGGGTTGAAAAGCGATTAGCCGAAGAGCCTGAATTTTTCAACGACCTCTCGAAGGGCCAAAGCCCGCAGGTTCTTTGGATAGGATGTTCCGATAGCAGAGTTCCCGCAAACGAAATTACCGGCACAAAGCCCGGTGAAATCTTTGTACACCGCAACATTGCCAATATGGTTGTGCACACCGATATGAACATGCTTAGTGTACTCGACTATGCGGTTAATGTGTTACTCGTTCGGCATGTAATTGTTTGTGGGCATTATGGCTGTGGCGGTGTTAAGGCTGCTATGGGCAGTCAGCAATTTGGTATTATTGATAACTGGCTAAGAAACATAAAAGACGTTTACCGGATTCACCAAGCTGAACTGGATGGTATTACCGATGAAGAAAAGCGATTTGAGCGATTGGTGGAATTAAATGTTATTGAGCAGGTTTTTGACTTAACAAAGACATCCATTATCCAAAACGCATGGCGAAGTCGGAATTCACCGGTAGTACATGGATGGGTGTACAGCTTAAAAACGGGTATCATCAAAGATCTTAATGTCAGCTTTCAGAGCTCAAGCAAACTGCCACCCATCTACCAGATAGAAAGCCCCATTGTAGCCTGAACTGGAACTCTTTCAGGGTTTTGGATTATGCCTTTGTTACCAATGGTGTATGGGCATAATCCTTTTATTTTTGTGCCTCCTTAAAGCCACATTATGATCACTCACTTGAGTCCTGTTAGAAATTTTCGAACCGACATACCCGCAAGCATCGTTGTATTTCTGGTGGCTCTTCCGCTTTGTCTTGGTGTAGCCCTCGCTTCGGGTGCGCCCCTGTTCTCCGGAATCATCGCAGGCATTGTAGGCGGTATAGTGGTTGGTCTATACAGCCGATCACCACTAAGCGTAAGCGGCCCCGCTGCCGGGTTAACAACAATTGTATTTAGTGCCATAACTACGCTGGGTGATTACCGGATTTTTTTACTGACCGTGGTTTTGGCAGGTGGTATTCAGCTTGTACTCGGTTTTTTAAAAGCAGGTACTATCGGTAATTACTTTCCGTCAGCCGTTATAAAAGGAATGCTGGCCGCTATCGGGCTGATCCTCATTCTTAAACAAATCCCTCATGCAGTTGGGTATGATGTTGACTTCGTTGGAGATGAAAGCTTCATCCAATCGGATGGAGAAAATACATTTACTGAAATTTTAGCATCACTCAATTACCTGCAGCCCGGTGCTTTACTCATCAGCCTGGTTTCTTTAGGGATACTCATATTGTGGGAAAGACCTTATATGAAACAGCAGAAGCTTACGGCCGTTGTGCCTGCCCCATTGCTGGTAGTAGTAGTGGGCACAGGCTTAAACCAACTATTTATGGATATGGGCTCTCCGCTCCAAATAGAAGCCGAGCACCTGGTTTCCTTGCCGGTTGCTGAATCTTTTTCAGGTTTCCTGTCACAATTCAGTTTGCCTGATTTCTCTGCTATCCTCAATCCAACGGTATGGACTATTGCGGTTACCCTGGCTATTGTCGCGAGCCTCGAAAGTCTGCTCAGTATTGATGCAATCGACAAACTTGACCCCTATAAACGGCTAACCCCACTAAATCACGAGTTAAAAGCTCAGGGCATCGGTAACATAGTTAGTGGATTAATTGGCGGGTTACCGGTTACTTCTGTAATTGTAAGAAGTTCAGCCAACGTAGCTTCTGGCGGAAAAACAAAAGCATCAACCATTATGCATGGCATATTGCTCCTTCTGTCCGTATTGCTTATACCCTTCTATCTTAATAAAATTCCACTGGCTTCACTGGCGGCTATTCTTTTAATGGTTGGCTGGAAACTTACTAAACCAACCTTGATCCGCGATATGTTCAGAAAAGGATGGGATCAGTTTCTTCCGTTCGTCATTACCATTGGTGCAATTATGCTAACCGATCTGTTAAAAGGCATTCTTATCGGAATTGTAATCGGATTGATTTTTGTACTCCGATCCAATTTTCAGCGTGCCTTGTTTTGCGTAAACGAAGGAAACAACTACCTGATCCGGCTACTCAAAGATGTATCATTTCTGAATAAGGCTTTGTTGCGCAATACGTTTCGTACCATTCCGGACGGCAGTTATGTCATCATTGACGGATCGCGATCTACATTTATCGATAAAGATATTCTTGAAACAATTGAAGATTTCCAACAATCTGCCGCTGGACGGAATATTACCGTAGAGATAAGGCAATCGATAACGGCTTCAAATCCATTTTTTAAGCTACAGGAATGACTACCCGCGATAAAATTCTGTTAGAAAACAAAGCCTGGATACTGGAAAAACTGGCTCTGGATAAAGATTACTTCAGTCGCTTATCTGCGATGCATGAACCTAAAATCCTGTGGATCGGGTCATCGGACAGCCTGGTGCCTGTACGTGAAATTACCAACACCGAGCCTGGCGAAATACTGGTTTACCGGAATATGGGTAACCTCGTTAAGGAAACCGATTTAAGCCTGATGGCCGTTATTGAAGATGCCATTGAGGTTTCGCACATTGAGTACATCATTGTTTGCGGATATAGCCACTGCAGCAGCCTGAATGAAGTGCTCACCGGCACTGAGAAACCGCTTACCCGAGAGTGGCTGCTCGACCTGCGCGCAATAATGACCCTCCACCAAAAGGAGCTTGATCCTCTGCCCTATGAACAAAAGGAACGGAGACTTGCCGAATTAAACATTGCTCAGCAAGTCAAAAACCTGAGCAACTTGCAACTAGTGAAAAAAGCATGGGCAAATCAAAAGCCCATTACCTTGTTGGGATGGTATTTTGACCTGAATACGGGTACGTTTCATGAAATTGCTTCTGTGAGTCCTCCTGTTCAACAGTAAGCCATCATTACAAAAATCACTGCAATCTTTATCTTTGGCACACATTTTAACCCATGCATAATAATTTTATAGAAGAACTGAAGTGGCGTGGCATGTTGCACAACATTATGCCCGGTACCGAGGAGCAATTATTGAAAGAACGAACAACCGGTTATATCGGGTTTGACCCTACGGCTGACTCGCTTCACATTGGCAATCTGGTGCAAATCATGACGTTGGTTCAATTCCAGCGGGCGGGGCATAAACCTATTGCACTTGTTGGCGGGGCAACCGGAATGGTGGGTGATCCTTCCGGAAAGTCAGCCGAGCGAAACCTCCTTTCTGAAGACACGCTTCGTCATAACGAAAGCCGTGTAAAAGCACAACTTCAAAAGTTCCTTGACTTCGGTACCGGAAAATCCGATGCTGAATTGGTTAACAATTATGACTGGTTTAAGGAATTTCGTTTTCTCGACTTTATCCGGGAAGTAGGAAAACATATAACCGTAAACTATATGATGGCCAAAGATTCGGTAAAAAGCCGTTTGGAATCAGGGCTTTCATTTACCGAGTTCAGTTACCAACTGGTGCAGGGGTATGATTTTTTATACTTGTTCACCCACAAAAATTGCCGGTTGCAAATGGGGGGATCTGACCAGTGGGGTAATATTGTTACGGGCACCGAACTTATACGCAGAAAGGTAAGTGGTGAGGCATTTGCTCTGACCACTCCCCTTATCACCAAGGCCGATGGCACCAAATTCGGTAAGACGGAGCAAGGCAATGTTTGGCTTGATGCTAAGCGAACTTCGCCCTATAAATTCTATCAGTATTGGTT
>JBKBOE010000113.1:0-3802 GCA_046294915.1 Cyclobacteriaceae bacterium
GGTATATGCTCAATCAGAAACCGGGTATAGTTCTCCTGGGCCTGCTTGAAGTTGGGCGCTTTTACTTCAAGGCCGGGCGTCCAGTAGCCGTAATGCATGTACTCCGAATCAAAAAAGAACTTAAAAAGATTAAGCTGGATGTCAAGCCCCAGTTTTTTGGTGTCCATGGCGGTTGGTCAGGTAAAGAGATGTAAGATAGCACTCCGGCCCGTTAACGCAAGCCTCTTGTTACTTGACAAGTATTTCCGGTATACGGTTGGGCTTTCAGCGGTTTAGAAGAGATTTTCAGCCTCCTCCTCGACACGTTCTCTTTGAGCTGTGCTGGTGTAGTTATAAATCCTGAAAAACGATTTAACCTTGTGGCCTTACGTTGTAATTTACCGGAAGGCATCTTTATTGTACAGCTACTCTGGCTTTATTCCTTTCGAGGATCTTTAAGGGTAAACACACGGGAGATACAGAAGCCAAAATGAATATCCCCTTTCAAAAAATCACCGGTGGTTTCGTTTATGAATGTGCGCTCGGTCATACCTAAGGAATTTGTAAAATACAATTGGAAAACATGCCCCCCGGTTTCAATGTCTGCGCCAATCCCCAATGAATTTTTTGTTTCCAGAAAGCGGTAGTTAGGTAACTGGTAATAGTACTCTGCATTTACGGTAACCCGTTTAGATAATTTTATCCGGCCACCCAAGCCTAGCGAAAATAAATCGTTTGACAGGGTAGTGCCCGGAACCAGGTTATAATGATTTACGGTAGGCATTAGCTGAAATGAGAAGGACTCAGTGAATTTTTTTGCAGCCAGCAACTGAAACGTATAGTACAGATGTGAACTGGGAAAATTTTCACGGGTTGGATTATCAAACTTCTGGGTTTTATAAACCATGGCCGTAAGCACACTTAAGGTTAGTGGAGTGGCCTTAGCCCCTGAAGACTGCCGAAGCAATTTATACTTCATAAAACCATCTACCTGTTTTTCATAGGTGCTTCTTCCAATACCAATCATCAACCGGTTGGCTATCCCGTAATCCAATCCAATGCGGGTAGTGGCCTGGTCAAGCCCGAAGAATTCATAAAGGCCACTGTTAATCAGGCCAAACCGATGGGAGACACGGAAATCCAAAACACCACCAGCCACCTGTTCAATGGTATGGCCATTAATTAACCGGGTGGTTTTAAAGGTTGCTGTAGTGAGTTCAGGCCTTACCGCTTCCTCCTCAGCAATCATTTCCAGTAAATCGTTCTGGGCAAAATTCTGAATGGTACCGGCTATAATAAAAAATACACTAAGAAGGCTTTTGTACATCGTTATGCTTTTGGGTTATAGATGCATTTTACGTTAACTTCAATTTCCCGTGCTATTTTATCGGAAACGATGGATGGAATTTTAATGCCATAATCTTCAGGCCGAATGGAAAATGTGCTGGTAACGGATAACTGATTTCCGGTAACGACAATTAATCCCTGTACGATAACGTGGTTGGTTATTCCATGAATAGTCAGATCACCCTGCACGGTTACCGGGTAAGAACCATTTTTATGGAAGTCAATGGTCTCAGTATTTATAATCTTTCCGTTAAACGTGGCCTTAGGAAACTTATCCGATTCCATGTAGTTTTCATTAAAATGCTCTTCCATCAACGCCTTTTTAAACCGGAAACTTTTTACCAGTACAGCGAAAGCCACATCTCCGGTACTGGTATTTATGATGCTGGTGGCCTCGTTGGTTACGGCATCAATATCCTCCACGGGTGTTCTGGAGAAAAAAGAAACCTGCCCGCTTCGGGTCATAAATAAAGGTTGGGCAAATATCGAATTGATCGATACCAGGAAAAGCAAAGTTACTTGATACATCGTTGAAGCCATTAGTTGTTTAATGCGCCTGCCTTAATCCAGTTTTCAATTTTCTGAATCTCGCAAAAAGAAAGTTTACCGCTGTTTTTGGGCATTGGTGAGAAACTGCCTGTATGTTTAATGCTCCCCAGCAGGCTGCCGTTGGTCACATGCAGGATAATTTGGTTGTATGCGTCAAGCCTGATGCCGGCAGAAGGTGATGATCCGCCATGGCAATTGTTACAGCGCCCATCCAGTATGGGTTTTACATCGCTTGCATAAAACGAAGAGTCCTGCGCATTACAATTGGCCGTTTCCGGATAGAGTATTCCTTCTTTGTCGTAATAGCATGATGCTGCCAGCAGGCAACTCAACACGGGTAAAATCGCTTTTTTCAAGTTAATCGTTAGGTGCTCCATTTTCTATCCATAGTTCAACCAGACGAATTTCACATGGAGACAGTTTTGTTCCGGGCGGCATGGCCACATACCCAACTTCATGTTTGATGGAGCCTTGAAAGCTACCCTCCTGAACAACCTCTTTAACATGGAAATAATCGGTTAAGTCAACATCTCCGTTCAGTTCGGTTAGCTTATGGCACCCCACGCATGCCTTATCCAGAATCGGTCGTATCTGTTGGGAAAAGGTAACCTGAGTAGAGTCACAATAGCACGCACAATGCGTAGTGTTTCTGGCTCCTTGATTAATCCAGGCAGCAATAGAGTCTCTTTGATTGGCCGGAAGGGGAGAATCCGGTGGCATCTGGTCTTCGCCCGTATCAAAAAGCACTTTGTAAAGTTTACTCTTTTGTGCATCACCGGGTTTAATACCTTTTCGTACAATGGTGGCATAGCTGCTTAAATTATACCCTTCTTTATGCGATTGGAGATCATGACAACCCGGGCGTGCACATGCCGAGATGAAAATAGGCAGTACGTTTGTTTCAAAGCACACCTCACCGGCATCCGTACATCCGGGAATTGAGGGTTTCCCGTCATTAAGTGAATTAGGATCCAAAAAGGGATCATGTACACAAGCCCCGGTTACAACCAGCATAACCGCAAGCACTTTGCCGGCTAAGGGGCGGAGTCGTATATAAAAAAAATCTGTCATGGTTTTGCCGGAATACAATTGGTTAAAATCACATCGGATAAAAATCCTTTGCAGATTCCTTTAATATGAACCACATCACCGGGCTTTACCTTTACGGGCTTTTCCAGCGTGCAACGAACACCAAATACCGGATCATCACAATTGAACAGCAAGACCATATGGTGTTGCAAATCCTGACCCACATCGGCCACCTCTCCATAAACTTCCAATACCTTATTCAGGTAGTTTCCATTTGCTGCGTCTTCATCCGTTAAAAAGGTTTTGTATAATTCCTTTGCCGGAAGAACAACAAAAGGAGTTTCATCAGCCGTTCGGCTTGGCTTTGTATAGAGCCAGAAAGCCAATACCGCAATAGCACCAAATACAGCAATTATCCCTCCGATTAATCTTCGTTTCATCACCAACCGGTTTAAAATCAAAAGAGGGAAAGGAATCTGAAGAAATTCTGTAGAAACCTTGTGTTATGCTAAAAACCGCTAACGTCCGGCAGTTACTTTAAAGGTGTGTCTTTTGTTTATGTATTCATACTGCAGATCGCATTCCAAAACGCTGCAAATCTGCTTGCAGATGGTAAGCCCTAAGCCAAATCCATTCTTCTGTGTGGATTGCCGGTGAAAGCGATTGAAAATTTTATCGGGGTTTTGCAGCGGATCACCGGTATTTGAAAAAACCAAGCTGTCATCAGCTATGTGAATATGGAACAACCCGTTTGGCGGGGTAAATTTAGCTGCATTCAATACCAGGTTTGAAATTAAGATCTCCATCATCGAGCTGTTGGTCATCCAGGTGGCACTTCCAGCATTGTTGGTAAGCCGGATATTTTTATTCTGGAAAAAATCAGTGTACTGATTTAGAA
>JBKBOE010000114.1:0-3466 GCA_046294915.1 Cyclobacteriaceae bacterium
CACTGAATTTGCGCGGAAAGGACTGGTTTCCGGAAGGGAGTATACTGAAGCCGACCGGTATGCGGCACGAAGACTTTCAGAAAAGGAATTTCCCAATCCTATACTTGCCCGAATCCGGTATGCTACCGATGGAGGCTATTACGAAATTGCTGAACTCCTTGTTGAGTCCGTTAATACTGACACCCTGCGCACAGAAAAAGAACGCACCGAATTTATCTATCGGAAAGCCCGACTATACCATAAACTGAATCGCACAGAAACCTGTAAGCAGTTTTATCTCCAAACCATAAGCATGAGCGGTGATAACCCGTGGTATTTTGCACCCAACGCCTGCCTTCAGTTAGGCTATCTGTTTAAAGCAGCAGGCGACAACAAGCAGGCCACCGTTTATTTCAGAAAGGCACTCGGTTATAAAAAACACGAATACAAAAACAGCATCGACAGCAAAGCCCGGTCGGCTTTGGATCAAATCCTTCAGGAGAACTAATTTTTTCTAGAACAATCCTACGCCTTTACTGCCGGCACCTGTATGTGTTTCAGGTGCGTTGTGTCATTGTACTTTTCAACGAAAAACATGCTGCCGGTGTAGTTTACCACATACAAGCATAGATTTTCATGCTCAAACATATCCATACTTTTCAATGGATAGTTCAGCAGGCAGCATAACAGAATACGCATAGCACGACCATGCATGCAAATAAGAATAACCGATTCATCGGGCCGGCTCATTACGGTTTGTATAGCCGGTTTCATACGTGCCACCACATCTTCCGGACTCTCACCCCCTTCAATGCGCAAGCCGGTATTTCCTTTTCTCCATTCATTAAGTACATAATGGTAATAGGCATCTTCCTCAGGGGTTATGGGCTGCCCCTCTTTTCTTCCCCATGAAATTTCATTGAAGCCGGGTAAAATCTCATGAGGTATCCCTTTATCCAGAAATCCGGAAACCGATTCAATGCTTCGCTTTAGAGAGGAAGTATACACCTTGTTAAAAGGCACTTGCTGATAAGCCTTGTAAAACGTATTAGATTGAATGCGTCCGAAATCATTCAAACTGCTGTCAACACCGCTACCCTGAACAATGCCCCTCAGGTTGAAATCGGTTTGCCCGTGACGTATGATGTATATTTTTTTTGTGCTCAATTTTTTGCGCTATTTTGCCACGCTTGTTGCTGACGGGCGCAAAAATAGAGAATTACCCGAAAGTTCAATCACAACAACCTTATGGGCATGTTTCAATCAGGCATTACACTGGAATCACTCAACCGTCTTTCTGAAAATACGCTGGCTGAACATCTGGGAATCGAGTTTACAGAAATAGGACCCGATTTCCTTGCTGCACGAATGCCGGTTGACAGGCGTACCCATCAGCCGTATGGCCTGCTTCATGGAGGAGCCTCGGTAGCTCTGGCCGAAACTTTAGGAAGTGTAGCAGCCCATTGCTGTATTGATATTGAGAAGCAGTTTTGCGTTGGCCTGGAAATTAACGCCAATCACATTAAAAGTGTGCGTACCGGGTATGTTAATGGTACAGCAAAACCACTGCACATCGGCAAGCGTACCCAGGTTTGGGAAATCCGCATTGTAAATGAACAAGCCGAGTTGGTGTGTATTAGCCGTATTACCATGGCAGTTATCGATAAAACGGGAGCATGAGAGAATCAGCGATTGATTTGGATTCAGCTGTTGCTTCAGAAACCGAAGCCCTATACCGGGTCGTTCAATCGGGTTTACAAAACGGGTATGCCCTTGCCGTTTGGAAATTGCCCGCTGAAGAACAAAAAAATGTACTGCTTTCCTACAACACAAAAGAATACACACCCCAAACACAACTTGAAGACCTGGAAAGCGGATTCCTGTTTTGCCCGTTTAGCCGAAATGAAAGGGGGCACTACCTGAAGGCTGACCTTCTTTTTAAATACAAAAATGGCAAGCCCGTTACCGCTGAAACTCCTCTGGAATCACGGTCAGTTGAATGGCTTAAAAGCCAACCTGAAATACATACACCGGCTTCCTTTTACAAACCAGCCGCTGACACGGAGGTTTTGAAGGGACATCAGCCCGATTTCAAAAATCTGGTGCAGGAGTCCATCAATCAAATCAATGAAGGCATCGTTGAAAAACTGGTGCCTTCGCGCTTCAAGGCTATTCCTTTACCTGCAGGTTTCGATCCTATTGCTTCCTTTCAGAAATTATGCATGGCTTATCCGAATGCGTTTGTTTCACTGGTAAGTTTACCCGAAGCAGGCACGTGGCTTGGTGCTTCACCCGAAATTCTGGTGCAGGTATTAAACCGGGCCATATTTCGTACCGTAGCACTTGCAGGTACACAACCCATCCGCAAAGGCACAACGCTTAAAGACGTAGCCTGGACTCAGAAAGAGATTGAAGAGCAGGCCCTGGTAAGCCGGTATATCATCAATTGTTTTAAAAAAATCCGGCTGCGCGAATTTGAAGAACACGGCCCCAAAACCGTAATTGCAGGGAACCTGCTGCACCTGAAAACCGATTTTGAAGTTGACCTGAAGGCCACAAATTTTCCACAACTCGGATCGGTTATGCTCAACCTGCTTCACCCTACTTCGGCCGTTTGCGGCATGCCGCTTGAAAAGGCGCTCCAATTCCTGCAACAACACGAGGGTTATCACCGTGCTTATTACACGGGCTTTCTTGGCCCGGTTAATATTGGTGAGGCCATTCATGTATTTGTTAACCTGCGTTGCATGCAGGTAATTAACCAATACCTTGTAGGCTATGCCGGTTGCGGTGTAACCGCTGAATCCGTCCCTCTTAAAGAACTCGAAGAAACCGAAATGAAACTGAATACCTTGTTATCTGTGGTATTGTGAGTTATGCACAACCAACCTATTTACGATATCGCAGAAATCTGCTCACGGAAAGGCGTTTCGCAAGCCGTGTTATGCCCGGGGTCACGTTGTGCACCTCTAACCTTGGCATTTACCCGGCACAAAAAAATCCGGTGTCGCACCTTCAGCGATGAACGAAGTGCAGGTTTCATTGCATTGGGTATAGCACAGCAAACAAAAAATCCGGTGGCACTGGTTTGCACCTCCGGCACAGCCGCCTACAACTTTGCTCCGGCTGTGGCCGAATCCTTTTTTTCGCAAACCCCATTGCTGGTCTTTACGGCCGACCGTCCTTCCGAGTGGATCGCCCAGCATGACGGGCAAACTATTTTCCAGGCCGAACTTTACGGCAAACATGTTAAACGATCGTACACACTGCCGCAATATCACGATCATCCCGATGACCAGTGGCACATAAACCGCATTATCAACGAGGCCATTAACCTGGCTAACCAGGAGCCAAAAGGCCCCGTGCACATCAATGCTCCCTTCCGTGAGCCGTTTTATCCTCATCCGGCCGAACCCTTTTCGTATAGTACCGAAGTTCGTGTAATTGAAGAAGAGTACGCAGTTCCGCTCCCGATCGATTTTAAAGC
>JBKBOE010000115.1:0-3440 GCA_046294915.1 Cyclobacteriaceae bacterium
GTATACTTCATGGCCCGACTTCAAAGCAGCCGGACGACCGATATCATTATTAGCTATTGGTTGCGTAATTTTTACAACCTGTGCCATTGCCTGGGTAGCTCAAGCCTTTATACCGGGTGTTGGCTGGCCGGAAGCATTTGTATTGGGCGCCATTATTTCACCTACCGATACCATAGCAGCAACCGCAGCAACTAAAGGTCTTAACGTACCAAAGCGTGTGGTAACTATTATTCAAGGCGAGAGCCTGGTGAATGATTCAACCGGTTTAATTGCATACCGCTTTGCTGTGGCAGCAGTTGTTACCGGTGCTTTTAGTTTGGGTGACGCTACACTCCAATTCTTCGTAGTAGCGGGGGAGGAATTCTAATAGGCGTAGTTATCGGGTATGTGTTTAAGTAGATACACCAGATAACACCTGATAATGCCACAACAGATACAACGCTTTCATTCTCATTGGTCTGCAACCGTGATCTGATTATTTTTTTAACCTTCAGTGTGATTTTTGCAACGCTTGTGCTGCAAGGATTAAGCCTGCGACCGTTAATTAAATGGTTAGGCTTAAAGCCTGACAATCAGTTGCAAAAAGATGAAGAGCGGGCCAGGCTTCGCATTGCCTCTGCCGTGATTGAGCACATAGAAGAAAACTATTCACTCATTGGTGATGACCTGTTGCCGATCATTAAGAACAAGTATGAGATACAGATACAGCGTATCCGAAAAGATCAGTCCAAAGAGAAACTTGATGATGAGACTGTTCAAGTATTTTTGCGTATTCAGCGCGAACTGATCGAAGCAGAACGAAAAATGGTAAGTATGCTAAGAAGGGAAGGCAAGATAAGCGAGGAGGTATTGCGCAAAATAGACTATGAGCTGGATTTGGAGGAGACCCGGATAATTTTGGAATCATAGTTGCCTGCGGCTATAAAGAGATGTCCCTTTTCCATGGAATGAAATCATCCTGATGAAGACGAACGGCTTGTGGTGTTTCCTTTCCGCTGGCCACCGACACAACAAAGTGCAATAAGTCAGCCCCCCGCTCTTGTATGGTTTGCCCTGCCGAAAAGATTGTTCCGGCATCAAAGTCAATAGTGTCTTTCATTTTTATCGCCAGTTTTGTGTTACTCGAAATCTTAACCACCGGGGCCACCGGGTTTCCGGTAGGTGTACCAAGGCCTGTAGTAAACAAAATCATTGTGCAGCCGGATGCGGCTAATGCAGTGGTAGACTCTACATCATTGCCCGGAGTGCATAAAAGGTTTAGGCCTGGAACAGTAACTTGCTCAGTATAGTCCAACACATCACTTATGGGTGAGGTGCCGCCTTTCCTGGCTGCTCCGGCCGATTTCATGGCATCGGTAATCAACCCATCTTTGATGTTGCCGGGTGAAGGGTTCATCTCGAAACCTGTGCCTGCTTTTTTTGCAGCCTCCGCATACCGTTCCATAAGTTCCATAAAACGGCTGGCAACCGTTAACGAAACGCAACGGTCAATCAGGTTTTGCTCCACGCCATGAAGTTCTGGAAATTCGGCCAAAACGGTTGTGCCACCTAACCCGATTAACAAATCGGAGCAATGCCCTACTACCGGATTGGCACTTATTCCTGAAAAGCCATCCGAGCCGCCACACTCCAAGCCGATAATAAGTTTTGATAACGGTGCGGGTTTGCGCTGGTTGTCATTGGCTTGCACCATGCCTACAAATGATGATTGCACAGCTTGAGCGATAAAATTGGGCAAGTTTCCAGTTTCTTGCTGACCAATAATGTAGAGCGGTTTATCAAAGCTTGGGTTAATCTTGTAAAGGGCTTTTTTGAACATATCCACTTGCGCATTCTGGCAACCCAGGCTTAATACTGTTGCTCCGGCTACATTCGCATTGTTAACGTAACCGGCCATTAAAGCACAAAGCGCTTCACTATCGGATCGTGTTCCACCACATCCGCCTTCATGAGTCAAAAACTTTATACCACTAACGTTAGGAAACAAAGGGTTTTCACGTGGATCGATTGCTTCTTCATAAATGTTTTCATTGAGAAGTTGTTTTACTGTATAGCCCTTTTTAAATCCTGAAATCAGTTTATCCACATTTAACGTAAAGGGAGTGGATTTATGGTAACCTAATTTTTCTTCCAATAGCTCACGCACCAGTTTAACATTATGATTTTCACAGAATACCAGCGGAAATACCAACCAATAGTTTGCTGTGCCAACTTTTCCATCTGTACGGTGGTATCCATCAAATGTGAGTTTAGTGAACGCTGACGTATCTGACGGTTGTCCTTTGAGTCCGCGATACCGTAGCTCCGGTGTGGTGGCAGCATGCCGAACGTTTGCGGTTGTAATCACTTCACCACATTTGATAGGGGCAACAGCTTTGCCCACCATGATGCCGTACATAATAATAGGTTCACCCTGGTTAATGTCGGTGATGGCGAATTTGTGCTTTTGCGGTGTATGGTATTTACTTACTATGGTGGCGCCATCAAGGGTAACGGCTTCCCCGGGCAGTAAATCTTTCAACGCAATCCATACATTATCGTTAGGGTGGATTTGGAGAACATTCATTACTTTAAGGTGGCTAAATCCCTTCCGGAGTTATTATATATTATCATGTTTGAAATGCCAATTAAATCGGCATCTTTTCTAACGGCATTGCTTGTAGTACGGATGCTCGAACCTGATAGATGAAGATCATTTATGTAACCCAATGTAAAATAGGCAGGTACCGGGGCTCTGTCTATGCTTTCTGGTAACTTAGGAAAATTCTTGTTTCCGCGTGGCTTGGTAGCATTTGAAAAGTCTCTCTCCGTTGATACTGCAAAGCGAATATTCTGCAGCGCTAATCCCTGTATCGGTTGCTCAGGCCTGCCGTTTATCAGTATTTTCCCCCCGGAGTTAATGATTAGATTCGAAAACCTGGTGTTACGGATGATCCCGTATGCATCGGTTGGCCTTTTTCTATCTACATCTATGAAGATGGGGTATTCGTGCTTGTGCCGCGACCCTTCATTGATGATGATATCCGTAAAGGAATTAAACTCAAACAACCCTCCTTCAAGCATAAACAAACTTATGCCGTAACGGCTGTTCTTTATGGTAATATTGTTGAAAGAACAGTACCGGGTTATACCGGCCGAGCCAGTGCCGAATTTTATGGCAGCATCGTCACTTTCCAGTATGCAATTGGTTACCACCACATTCTCGACTATTCCATCGACATCTGTTTTGAGACAAATGGCGTCATCACCGGTTGCGATATAGCTGTTGCTAATAAAAACATTTTTGGAATCTACCAAGTCGATACCATCTGTGTTTGGGCTTTGGCGATGGTTCTTGATGTATATGCCGTCAATGATGATCTGCTCTGAATCTTCGAAACGCAAAACATGACTGGGCGAATTCTGGAATGTTACATCGCGCAGTGTGATAAATGATGCTC
>JBKBOE010000116.1:0-3218 GCA_046294915.1 Cyclobacteriaceae bacterium
ATGGCCCCGGCGATGGTGTTCACCCCCACGCCGAAGCAGGAACAGACGATGGCGCCCGGATCGGGCCGATCCGCCCCCGGCTGGCCCGACAGGACATCGGCCGCCATTTCGGCGCCGATCTGCCCGGTCAGCCAGTTGCGCTTTTAGTTGGATGTTGGCTGTTGTTAGTGTGAGTTCTGTATTTTCTTTCCACCCCTTCTGGTTGCCGATGGTGCATTGCCACATGCTTTCACCCCGGGCTTTCATGGCCAGGGCGAGTTCAGGCGCAGGTTTTAGCGGATGCAGCAAAAAAACTTCAATGGTTGCACCGGTTTCTTTGCTAAATAAAAGCCGTGCACGGATTACCCGGGTATTGTTAAAAAGCAACAGGGTGTTATGCGGCAAATAGTCCGCCAACGACTTGAATTGCGCATGCTCGATTTTACCCTTGCGGTAAACGAGCAGTTTGGATGCATCGCGTTGGGGCAAGGGGTGCAAGGCAATTCGGTCAGCGGGCAAATCGTATGTATAATCGGTAAGGCGAAGCATCGGTGGGCTGCAAGTTAATCCTTTCAGATATTTTCTATTTTCGCAACATGGCCCTGAAGGCAGACCTTATCAAAAAAGTATTTCACTTTAACTTCGATGCGCGCACATCACGCGGCCGGATGAAGGATAAAACTTCGTGGTTCATCAGGCTTTTTGATGGAGATGATCCCGCTCGGTTTGGAATCGGAGAGTGTGGGCCGCTGCCCGGTCTGAGCCCCGAGGCAGCACCCGGGTTTGAAGCAATACTGAGCGAAGCCCTGCATCAGATTAACAAACGGAATTCTGTATCCCTCCAGGAGGTTTCTTCGGTAGTGCCGCAAGGTTACTCCTCCATTGTGTTCGGACTTGAATCGGCTATTCTGGATCTGCAACATGGGGGCAAGCGACTGTTGTATAACAATTCGTTTGTCAAGGGGGTGCCTGTTCCCATCAATGGACTGGTATGGATGGGTGACCTTGACTATATGCTGCAACAGGCATCTATTAAAATTTCGGAAGGTTACCGGTGCATCAAAATAAAAGTAGGCGGACTGAATTTTGAAAAGGAGTGCGACATATTGCACTATATCCGAAAGAAATATTTCCGGGAAGACATCATTATCCGGCTGGATGCCAACGGAGCATTTAAAACAGATGAGGCATTGTATAAACTCAATGAGTTGGCGAGGTTCAATGTTCATTCCATAGAACAGCCCATCAAGCCCGGCTCGGAAGAACTCGAAGAGTTATGCCGCAAGTCGCCCATACCGGTTGCGCTGGATGAGGAATTGATAGGTGCAGAACAGGTAAAAGAGAAGTTGCTGAAAAAGATCAAACCCCAATTCATCATTTTGAAACCCACCTTGCATGGGGGGCTGCAGGCCTGTACCGAGTGGATACAGAAAGCTGAAGAACTGGGTATAGGCTGGTGGATAACCTCGGCCCTCGAATCGAACATCGGGCTTAATGCCATCGCACAATTTGCTGCCAATTACCCCCTGAAGATTCATCAGGGATTGGGAACGGGCCAGTTGTATGAAGACAATATTCCTTCTCCACTCGAGGCAGTAGGAGGCCAACTGATTTACCAGGCAAAAAGCGGTTGGGACCTTTCTGATTTCGGGCAACCGGTATAGCTCTATTCTTTCTTTTTAACGTAAACGCCAGCGAATGAACATCCTAAGGAGTGCGCCCGGCAAACTCCGATCTCATCTACCCGGATTTGATTTTCGATAAGAAAGAAATTAAACGACAGCCGGCAGGCATCACTATCGAAAAAACCGGCATACTCATTTTCTCCGTGGTATATCATTCCGATTATGCCATCGGCTTTTGCTTCGCATTTGCCCTGAGTTAAACTCAGGGTAAAGGCCAGGTCATTGCCTTGCGGATTAAGTTCCAGTATGGCAGTGAACCCTTTTGAATTGCTTTCGTGAAGGTATTGCCCGTATAATTCAGTGTAATCCCGGGGTTGGTCATCGGTGGTTGTCAGTTCCTCAGTATCTTCCCGGGGAACTTCCTCGCGGGTGGATTGATCGGATGAGGTTTTGGTGCAGGCGAGAATGCATAATAAAAATAGCAGATAAATGATCTTCATGGGAAGTACCTGATGAGGTTTCTGTTCTAATCTACACCATTGTCTGTTACTTGACAAACCCCGTCTGATGAATGCCGTACTATTATACGATGAAAACTAAAACTATATTCTATTGGGTTGCCCGTGGAGTGGCAGCAGTCATTATGCTTCAGACCCTCTATTTCAAGTTTACCGGTGCTCCGGAATCTGTAGAGATTTTTACTACCGTTGGTATGGAGCCCTGGGGAAGGTTTGCCGTTGGTGTTTTTGAGTTGATTGCCTCCATATTGTTACTGATCAACACAACGGCCTGGCTTGGAGGTGGTATTGCATTAGGTTTGATGGCGGGTGCTATTGGTATGCACCTTACGGTGTTGGGCATTGAAGTACAGGATGATGGCGGGCTGTTATTCTTCTATGCGTTGCTCGTGGCGGCATGTGCCATGGTTGTACTTTGGTTCAACAAAGAAACAATCAATGCCAGGATGAAAAACTTCAAGCACTGGTTTTAGCGCTGTGCTTCCTGAAGAGCCGCCTGCGCCAGCGCAGTAAGTTGAGGATAAGCTGCAAGCGCATCAAGAAGCGTTTTACTGAAAATGGCAGGCACTTTTTCGCCCCGCTGCACTTTAAGGCGTAACTCGGCAATCACCTCAAGAGCCGTGGTTTTGTTTTCGGATTCTTCGAGTTCGTTCACGGCTGTTTCCAACTCATCCAGTTTGCTTGCTACGGCAGTCTGGATGGCTGCATCTGCCGTTCGCTGATCAATACAGATGTTGAACTGATCGATAATTTCGTCCAGGTTATTCCGGGATAATTCCCTGCTTTCAATTTTTGCAGCTACCTCACTGCACTCGCTAAGAAAACTTTTTAGCCGTTTTTTAAAGAGCAAGCTGGAAACCTCAAGACCCGAACCATCGCGTTTATACAGGTATTGCCCATCCCAGGTGCTTTGGTTTTCTAGCTGAAAGGCATAAAGGCTTAGGTATCCTGATTTGAGGAGTTGCATAACCGTGTAGCCTTCGGTGGTACGGATAGGGTGGTAGTGGTTTCCATCCATGGTAAAACCCTTAACCTGAAGTTTTCCATAAACCGTTTTTTTTCTGGATTCATCGGTGAGTTGAATTTTCTGATCATT
>JBKBOE010000117.1:0-3109 GCA_046294915.1 Cyclobacteriaceae bacterium
CGGAAAACCACAACCGTTTATGTTACGGCTATGTATGGGTACAATGCAGTTATTGTAGGTGGCGAAGAAGCGAAAACATACTATGGCTATTCCGTTGGCATGGGGGCTAAACTTACCGGAAAGTATCGACAGAAAAATTATACTTCAATAACCATTTTAGTTCCCTTTCGTGATAAGGAGTTTATAGACTATGCCAAGGCCACGAAACAATTTGTGATGCCGGTTCTTATCAGTATAGGCTATAACCTGGGCTTCTGATTCCTCCTTTTTACCGGTGCACTTCGCGGTACCGGAAACAATCCACCAGGTGGTCGTTCACCAGTCCACAGGCCTGCATGTGGGCGTACATAACCGTGCTGCCGGTAAACTTAAAGCCACGTTGAACAAGGTCTTTGCTCAGAGCGTCCGATTCTTTTGTAGTTGCCGGAATCTGTTTAAGTGTCTTCCATTTATTCACAATCGGTTTTCCGTTCACAAAACTCCAGATGTAGTTATTAAAACTTCCAAACTCTTTTTGGATCTCCAAAAATCGCCTGGCATTATTTACTGCGGCAAACACTTTGAGCCGGTTCCGTACAATGCCCGGGTCAAGTAAAATTTTTTCCAGTTTTTTTTCGGTGAAGCGTGCGACTTTCTGCGGATCAAAATCAGCAAAGACCTTTCGGTAGCCTTCGCGCTTTTTTAAAATGGTTGACCAGCTCAGCCCGGCCTGAGCTCCTTCCAGGATCAGAAATTCAAAATGTTTCCGGTCGTCATGCACGGGCACGCCCCATTCGGTATCGTGGTAGGCAATGTACTGCTCGAATTTCAGGCACCAGGCACAGCGGTTTTTTTCTTTGGCGGGCATAGTTGTTGATGTTACCGGAACAGACTAAGTTTATCGGGCTGACAGCGGGCTGTCGGCAGCAACTTAGTGAATATGTAAAACTTAATCCTAACGCCATGACCCGAATTGCTATCCTTTTTTTGTTCGTTTCGCCCCTGATGATGCTGGCCCAGGATCCGGAAGCCAAACTCAAAGAGATGAAAATTGAATTATTCACACCCCCGGCCCCCATGGCCAATTATGTGCGCGCAGTGCGTACGGGGAACCTCATTTTTCTTGCAGGCCACGGACCAACCAAAGCCGATGGTACCAACATCCAGGGAAAAGTAGGAAAAGATATGTCGGTTGAAGAAGGCTACATGGCAGCACGACAGGTAGGCATTGCCATGCTTTCAACGCTGAAAGCCGAAATCGGTGATCTCAAAAAAGTAAAACGCATCGTAAAAGTGCTGGGTATGGTAAACTGTACCGATACATTTACCGATCAGCCCAAAGTGATCAACGGTTTTTCCGATCTGATGGTGGCCGTGTTTGGACCTAAGGGGATGCACGCCCGCTCGGCCGTGGGTATGGTATCGCTGCCCTCCAACATTGCCGTGGAAGTGGAGATGATCGTAGAAGTTGAGTAAATGGCCATGAATACACGCAGAAAAATTCTGAAGTCGCTGGCGCTGGCTCCGCTGGCAACACCGGTGTTTCGGGCACTGGGGATGGAAGAGGATGCAGCTGTGTTGCCGTCACCTGACGCCCCGGATTACTGGAAGAAGGTACGCGATCAATTCATGCTGGCTAAGGATAAAGTATTTTTTAACACCGGCACGGTGGGGGCCATGCCAAAGGCAGTGGTGCAAAAGGTGGCAGAACATGTTGAAAAACTGGCTACCGATGTGGCCGACTGGGACTATAAGGTTGACATCGGGTGGATTAGCGGCTACTATCCCATGCCTGCCATCCGCCAAAAAATTGCACAACTCATTAATGCCGATGCCGCCAGCATTGCGCTTACAGATAACGTAACCAATTCGATGAGCTACATCGCCATGGGGCTTGAACTGAAACGGGGCGATGAAGTACTCACCAGCAACCAGGAGCATGGCGGTGGCCGCAGTGCCTGGATTGTGCGCGAGAAACGCGAAGGTATAAAATACCGCGAGTTAAATATCCCCAAACCAATCCGGAATAATGATGAAGTAATTTCCATCATCCGTAACGGATTTGCTCCCGAAACAAAAGTACTCATGCTCTCACACATGATTACCGGAAGCGGAGCCATTTTACCCGTTAAAGAAATTTGCGCAGAAGCCAGAAGGCGCGGCATCCTTACGGTTCTGGATGGGGCACAAACCATCGGGCAGATCAGGGTGGATGTAGCCGATATCGGCTGCGATGCGTACGTGGGCTGTTTCCACAAATGGATGGGCGCCCCGCCCGGCACGGGTTTTATGTGGGTGCGGCCGGAGTTACTCAAAACACTATGGACAACGGTAAGCAGCTACCAATGGAACAATCATGAGGATGAGGGTTTTCGGTTCACGCAGCGTGGTACCGGCAATTATTCGGTGATGCTGGGCATGGATGCCGCTATTGATTTTCACAATGAGATAGGTCCGCAGCGTGTGTACGAGCGCATTAAATTTTTAGGTCAGTACCTGCGCGAGGGTTTGCGCCAGATGCCGCGGGTAAAAGTCTTTTCTCCGGCTGATGAAGCCATGTGCGCGGGCATTACCGTGTACAACGTGGCCGGCTTTACGGGTGCGCGGCTTCAGGATGAGTTCTGGAATCGTGCCCGCATGCGGCCGCGCTCGCAGGGCGATGAATTTGGAGTGCGCCACTGTACACATATTTACAACAACGAACAAGAACTGGATAAGGCGCTTGAGATTGTAAGAACATTAGCAAGTTAAATTGGTTACTATTCGCAACACCAGCAGCAGGAGTGTATCATGAAGATTTTACTTGTAGAAGATGAGGAAACACTCGCTGCAGACATTTTAAGGTATCTGCGGGCGCAACAGTATCAGTGCGAATGGACTGCACGCTTCACGGAAGCTGAGGAAAAGATAAACCTGCATGCGTACGATTGTATTCTACTCGACATATCCCTGCCGGATGGGAACGGGTTAACTTTATTAGAATACCTGAAACAAAACAAAAAAATGGAGGGTGTCATCGTTATATCAGCCAGGCACACCCTTGAAGATCGCATTACGGGGCTTAATCTCGGGGCCGATGATTACATTGTAAAACCCTTTCACCTGGCCGAACTCAGCGCCCGTGTAGGGG
>JBKBOE010000118.1:0-3000 GCA_046294915.1 Cyclobacteriaceae bacterium
GTACTGTGGGGTTATGAATGCCAAACACACAAAGCTTTTGAGGTGGTAATCGCTGATGATGGCTCCGGGGAGCCAACCCGGAAGTTGATCGACCGGTTCATTAGGGATTCTGCGCTGGAGATTATCCACGTTTGGCATGAAGACAGAGGGTACCAGAAATGTCAGATCCTGAACAAGGCTATTCAGGCGGCTACAGCAGATTACCTTATTTTTACCGATGGCGATTGCGTTCCCCGAAATGACTTTGTTGAACAACACATTTCCCGCGCAGAAAAAGGCTATTTCCTTTCAGGAGGAGCTATTCGGTTACCGATGGAGTTGAGTAAAAATATTACCAAAGAAGACATTGTTACGCAACGGGCTTTCCAGCGCCATTGGCTGGAACGGAATGGGCTTGAAAAAAGATTTCTTAAAAACCTGAAGTTAACGCAAAGCAATGGTTTGGCATCATTTTTAAACCGCATTACTCCGGCCAATGCATCGTGGAATGGCGGTAACGCCTCAGGCTGGAAGTCCGATATTCAGTCTGTAAATGGTTTTGACGAGCGCATGGAGTATGGCGGACAAGACCGGGAATTGGGAGAGCGGTTGATGAACAAGGGCCTAAAGTCAAAGCAATTGCGCTACAGTGCGGTGTGTATTCACCTGGATCACAGCAGGGGTTACAAAACCGATGATTCAGTGAAGAAGAATATTCAGATTCGAAAAGTTACACGTAGTACCGGCAAAGCCTGGACTCCGTTCGGAATCATTAAATCAGAAAACCCGGCTGCACCTTCCCGTACATAACCCTGTATTTTCAAGCGATATGATCAGATCATACAAAAATCCCTCCTGGCATTCACAGATGTTTCGTGACCTCAAAGACAAACTGAACAGGCGTGTGTTCGGTAAGTTTGAAATGCCCTGGATGAAATCAAAAGAACTCGATGTAATTACCGAAGTTGTTACCAGGCTTCAACCTGAAACGTGTTTTGAGTGGGGAAGCGGCTTCAGTACTTTAATGATACCCCAAATGCTTCCGGGGTTGAAGACCTGGTATTCACTGGAGCATCACAAGGAGTGGTACGAATTTATAGCACGCGAAAATAAAGATCCCCGCGTAACGGTGGTTTTGATTGAACCTGATGACAAATCCTACCATACGGTTACAGGAAAGTACAACGCTAAGAAAGAAGGTTTGTACGATGATTTTAAAACCTACATTGAGTACCCGATATCCCTGAAAACCCGGTTCGATTTTATCTTTATCGATGGCCGTGCAAGGAAAGAATGCCTCAAAAAAGCGTACGACTTGGTTACAGACACCGGTGTGGTTATTGTACACGATGCAAACCGTGACGATTATTTTGCTGACCTTCCACCGTTTGCCCATACGTTTCGGTTAACCGACTACCGTCATCACCGCAAGCAGGGGGGTATCTGGCTGGGCAGGAAATCACTACCGGTGAATGAACTCCTCGATACGGCACATCATGAAAAGGTGTGGCGGCAACACGACAGGGTTGCCAAAGCAATGTTCTTACGTTGAGTTACGGATTCTTAGCGTACTGTTGGGCAAAGGCGGCCAGTTCCATTAACCACGCAATGCCCACATGAACAATCACACCTCCCCAAATGCTTCGGGTCTGGTAGGCAATTGTTCCGAGTATAAATCCGCCAAAGATGGAACTGATGGCTTCGCCCATCGGCTTGCCGAAGTGAAGAAAACAGTACAGGGAAGCCATAGCCAGCACGCTGCCACGGCCCAACACACCGATCATTCCGATAACCAGAAATCCGCGATAGAAGAATTCAATGGAGACAAAATTCAGCCCGTAGGATAATTCATAGACTAAAGCAGTTGCCCATTCGGCAACGCCATAATGAAGGTGTGTCCGGCTTGCTTCGTATCGGGGGTATTGGTCCTGGAAATCGGGAAGAAAGGAGGCTGCGGCAATCAGCGGAAGCATCAGTAGCAGCATAACGAAGTAAGGCTTGAAATCAAACCGGGTGGTATTTAATCCATACCGGTGTTTTGTGTGTGCGTCCGTAATCAAATAATACAGTATGAGGGGCAAAATAAGTATACCAATACCCGCCATGTTCTTTCCGATTTTATACGTGTACCAAAATGTTGTACGGTTTGTTATGCTTGCGATGAGATCATCCAAATAAGGCAAACTCCGGTAAATACTCAGTAACGAGATAGCCAGCAAACTTCGTAACCAGAAGCTTTTCGATTGAAAAACGGGTACCCTTTGAATGCCGGCATACAATGCCACCGGAACATAATACGCAATGCAGTGGGTAATAAAATAAAAAATAATGCGCTGTAGTTCGGGGCGTGTGTCCAGGTAACTATCTTCAAAATCAAAGTGGTAGTTCAGGTAAAGACAAATTCCCAGAAAAAGAAAAGTGAGCGAGTAATGTGAGATATTAAAATCCGCTTTCAGGTGGTCAGTAAGGTAATTCCAGATTTTATGCATTTACCAGTTTTTTAGGGCTGCATACACTTTATGGATGGGCAGACCCATTACGTTAAAATAAGAACCCGTTATTTTTTCAATACCAATCATGCCGATGAAATCCTGGGCACCGTATGCTCCGGCTTTGTCGTAGGGTTTATGGGTATCAACATAGTAAGCTATTTCATCCGGTGTTAGGTTTTTGAAAGTTACCTCCGTGGTGTCATCAAAACTGATTTCTTTTTCAGCAGCGAGAATGCAAACCCCCGTCATAACTAAATGGGTTTTTCCGGAGAGTTCTGAAAGCATTCGTATGGCTTCAGTCCGGGAAGCTGGTTTGTTTATGATTTTTCCATGTAGAATGACCACCGTATCGGCTGTTACAATTACCGTATCATTATGAATTTCAGTTCGGAAGTATTCGGCTTTTTTGTTAGCCAGGTAACGGGCTACCTGGTACACAGGAAGTTCTTCCGGGAAGGATTCATCCACTCCGGGCTTTTCTACCGTAAAGGTAAACCCGGCTTCCTTCATGAGGTATTGCCTGCTGGGC
>JBKBOE010000119.1:0-2747 GCA_046294915.1 Cyclobacteriaceae bacterium
TTGAGACCCGGGTTATTTGTAAAAGCCCGTGTACTCCTGAGTACGGTTAAAGATGCCGTACTGATACCCCAGCGTGCCGTGTTTCAATTGCAAAGTTTATCGCAAGTGTTTACCGTAACCGATTCCAGCACGCTAAAAGTAACGGTTGTGGAAACCGGAAAAAAAGTGGGCGATGCCTGGGTAATAACGAAAGGTCTGAATGCCGGTGATAAAGTTGCTGTTATCGGAACAACCGCATTAACACCAAATGCTAAAATAGAAGAAGTAGAGATGCCGTGGCCGGTTGATAATCAGAAAACAACAGCGAATAATTAATCTCCCTATTTTTTATGAGCGAATTTTTTATCCGGAGACCAATTGTAGCGATGGTGATTTCCATCCTTATGGTCATCATAGGGTTAATTACGTTACGAGGCATTCCGGTTTCAAAATATCCTGAAATCACACCACCCATGGTGCAGGTGACAACGTTATTTAACGGGGCCAATGCGGTGAATGTTGAGCAGGCAGTGGCCTCTCCTATTGAACAACAAGTGAATGGTGTAGAGCAGATGCTGTACATGAAATCCATTAACGCTGCCGATGGTTCATTCACCTTACAGGTATCCTTTGAAGTCGGAACCAATCTTGACAATGCCAACATGCTCACTCAAAACCGGGTATCGCAAGCAAGCTCTAAGTTACCCAACGAAGTAAAAGCCTTTGGTGTTACTACGAAAAAGTCGCTGGTGTTTCCGATGATGCTGGTTTCGTTATCATCACCCAACGAAACTTTTGATGGTGTATTTCTGATTAACTATGCCAGCATCAACATCGTAGATCAACTCAAACGCCTCAAAGGAGTAGGCGATGTAACGTTATTTGGTGGCGCAGATTATTCCATGCGCATCTGGTTAAATCCCGATCAGCTCACCAAGCTTAACCTTACGGTTACCGATGTAATGAATGCTGTAAAAAAACAAAATGCAATTGCCCCCGGTGGTAAGTTTGGCGGGTCGCCTGCACCCAAAGGTGTAGAGTATACCTATAGCGTTTTATTACAGGAACGACTGGTAACTGAAGAAGAATTTGGAAATATTATTGTAAAATCCGATGAGAAAGGTTCCATCGTCCGGCTAAAGGATATTGCCCGCCTGGAATTAGGGATTGAGAATTACAACTCCTTTAGCCGCCTAAATAAAAAACCTGCTGCCTCTATCGTGGTATATCAAATGCCCGGTTCCAATGCATTGGATGTTGCTGCCCTGGTAGAAACCACCATGACTGAATTAAGTTCGCGTTTTCCCGAGGACTTAACCTATGACATCTCCCTGAATACAACCCGCGCAGTATCTGTGGGAATTGAAGAAATTATTCATACGTTATTCGAAGCGGTTATTCTGGTAATTCTTGTTGTGTTTCTGTTTTTACAGGACTGGCGTGCAACATTGATTCCTCTTTTAACCGTTCCGGTTTCGTTGATCGGAACGTTTATAATCTTCCCCTTACTAGGATTTTCAGTAAACGTATTATCCTTGTTAGGATTAGTACTTGCAATCGGTCTTGTAGTAGATGATGCCATTGTGGTAGTAGAAGCAGTAATGCACAACATCGAACACGGCATGAATCCGAAGGAAGCTACGCAGAAAGCGATGAAGGAAGTAGGCGGACCGGTAATAGCCATTGCCCTTATTCTTGCCGCGGTGTTTGTACCCGTAGCATTTGCCGGAGGTATTACCGGAAGGTTGTATCAGCAGTTTGCAATCACAATCGCTATTTCGGTATTGTTTTCGGCCCTTAATGCCTTAACGCTCAGCCCTGCACTAAGTGCAATCCTGTTAAAGCCAAAGAAAAAATCAACCGGTTTATTGCAACGATTCTTTGATGCCTTCAACCGCATGTTTGAAAAATTCACTCTGGGCTATACGGGCGTAGCCGGGATAGTGGCCAAAAAGTCCATTCGCTCCATTATCATTATTGGCGTGGTGGTTGGAGCAACCGGCATCTTAGGCAAAAACATTCCGGGGGGGTTTGTGCCGGAAGAAGATGAAGGCTATTACCTGGTGAACATTCAGCTTCCGGATGCCGCATCCCTTGAGCGTACCGACCAGGTGGCCCGTAAAATTGAAAAGATTATTGAAGACACGGAAGGTGTTGCCTATTCAACTACGGTAGTAGGATACAGCATGCTTACCCAATCCTTGTCTACCAACAATGCATTTGTGTTTGTCTCACTTAAACCGTGGGAAGAACGGGAGAAAACCGCCAGGCAATTAATTCAGCAAACCAACCTGGCCTTTAGGAACCTGATTTCGGATGCTACCGCGATAGCCTTCGGTCCTCCGCCTATTGAAGGTCTGGGGACATCAGCAGGCTTCACCTTGCAACTTCTGGATCGATCAGGCAACACACCTCAGTTTTTAGATGAACAAGCCAAACAATTTATAGCTGAAGTAAAGAAACGTCCGGAGATCGGAAGTGCATTTACCTTATACCGGTCCAATGTGCCGCAAAAGCAAATTGTCATTGACTATGACAAAGCAGAAAAACTCGGAGTCGATCAGAGTGAAATTATCAGCACCATCTCCACTTACCTGGGCAGTTCCTACATCAACGACTTCAACCGTTTTGGCCGGCAATACAAGGTATTTGTGCAAGCCGAAGCTGAAGACCGGGTAAGCCCCGATGACCTCGCGCGGTATTATGTGCGCAGCAAGTCCGGAGAAATTATTCCGCTCAATACCCTGGCAACTGTGGAAGATATTACC
>JBKBOE010000120.1:0-2560 GCA_046294915.1 Cyclobacteriaceae bacterium
GTACGGCCGTAAGGTAATCCATATTGGGTTGGCCGTTGTGGGTGAAGTAGTGCACCAGGTGGGGATTGCCCCCGACAAATCCGTACCATAAATCCAATACCTCATTGGTCTGATCTTTCAGCACTTCGCCTGCCAGCGTTAAATACTTTTCGTCTTCGGCCGTGAACAACACGGTTTTCTTGAGTAATTCCAAATCGGTAGGAGAAACAGGTGACTGACCGACTTGTCCATACGTGTACCCTTTGATGTTTTGCATATGTATTGGTTTTAAAGGTTAATGATGGGACAAATATAGTAAGGAATCCTAATTAAACAAACCTGGACTTTATTCATCGCGCAGTAGTGGAAAGCGCGCTGCGACAGGCAAAAACATGGTACGATAAGGATGAATATCGCAGCGTCCTCTTCGAGAGATACTGTGTTGAAGGGAGACCACCAGTACAATAAAATGACGTCCGATATCAGACAATAAAGTTCGTTTTCGGACTATCTACTAAGTAAGTCAGCAGTCAAATGCGCTTTAAATACCTGATTTTCCTATGGCACATCTATTGTAAAAGTTCCTTAACTGAATTGGTATTGATCTTTTCTACTCATGTTCCATAACTACCTGAAGATTACCCTCCGCACACTTTGGAAACATAAAGGTTATGCCGCCATTAACCTGTTGGGCTTGTCGCTGGGATTAACGGCCGGGATATTTATTTTGATGTACTCGCTTGACGAGTTATCGTATGATAAATTTCATACGCGGGCCGACCGGATTTATAGAGTGACTTCCGGTTTTTTTAATCCCCAGTCTGGTGCTGCTGAAGGCGCAACTGAAACCAACGCCTGGCCGGTGGGCAAGGTATTGGAAAAAGACTTTCCCGAAGTGGAGAAAGTGCTCTATACACGGGGAGCTTCATTCTTACAGGTAAATCATAACGACAAAAGGTTTTCACAAAAAATTCATTTTGCGGGCCCTGAGTTTTTTGACCTGTTCTCATTTGAGTTACTGAAGGGCAATCCGCAAGCGGCTCTTACCGAACCGTACTCCATCGTAATCACGAAATCGATGGAGGAGAAATTTTTCCACGGCCAGGATGCCCTCAACAAATCGCTGATGCTGGCCGACTCCATGGAATTTGTGGTTACCGGGGTAATGAAAGACATCCCGGATAACTCGCACATCCAGCTTGACATGCTCCTGTCGTTTTCAACATTTGAAATTTTAAGTCCGTTGTTTGGCCAGCCCTTCAGCTACGAAAGCGGTTGGGGTAATTTCAATATGCGCAATTATATTCTTCTGAAAGATGGTGTAGAAGCTAAAGGCTTTATGGCGAAAGCAAAAAATCTGTATATGGATCGAGCAGGCAATATGTTGAAGAGCTGGGGCACCGAAGCATATTTGAATTTTGAACCGTTAACTAAACTTTATTTAACCAGCGAGGCAGGCAATGGTATGGGACCATTAGGAAGTTTGCAGCGTGTGTACCTGGTATCGGGTATTGCAGGCTTTGTTATTTTATTGGCATGTATAAACTTTATAAACCTGTCTACAGCGCGCTCAACACACCGTTCAAAAGAAGTAGGGTTGCGCAAAGTGGTAGGGTCAACTCGTTTAAAATTAATCGGCCAGTTTTTAAGCGAGTCGTTTTGGCTAACGTTGATTGCTTTTATAATTGCCCTGGCCTTAACCGGAGCGTTGCTCCCGTTCTTTAATCAATTACTGGGTAAGTCGTATGAGCTTGCCGTATTAATTAAACCATCGGTGGCCATCGGTATTGGGGTGTTAATAGCTTCAATAACCTTGCTGTCGGGTTATTACCCGGCCATTATGATGTCGGCTATGCGTCCGGCCGATGTGCTGAAGGGAAAATTACAAACCAGTTTGCGAGGGGTTCAACTTCGCAGGGTGTTAGTGGTGTTTCAGTTTGCCGTTTCGGTTTGTCTGGTACTGGGCACATTGGTAGTGCTTGATCAGCTTTCCTTTATGCAAAAGAAAGATCTCGGCTTTGCCAAGGATGAAATAATCCTGGTGCCAGTAAACCGGGTTCCACGAAGTTCCATAGAAGGATTTAAGAATGAAATCAAATCGCTCGCTTCTGTTCAGCAGGTATCGTTTGCCAATGCCGTGCCAGGCAGGTCGGGCTGGAGCGGCCAGGTGGCCTATCCGGAAGGCAAGGCGGGTGAGGATGCGGTAAGTGTAGAGTACATGGCAGTAGATGAAGCCTATGTGAATACCTTAGGCCTGGAAATTATTGCGGGCAGAAATTTTGATCCCCAGCGCGAAGGAGACATGAATGAGGGATTGATTTTGAATGAGAAAGCAGTTGCCATCATGGGCTGGTCATCGCCCGAAGAGGCTATCGGAAAAAAGATTACTTCGCCTTCCGGCACACCTGCCGGTGAAGTGATTGGGGTAGTGAAGGACTATCACCAACTGGGCCTTCAGCAAAACATAGGTCCTATTACCATGGATGCTGAACCGCAATACAGCAACTTGTTTGTAATCCGTTACCAGGCATCGGAAACAAACGAACTGATTGCAACGCTCAATTCCATTTGGGCAAAGTAT
>JBKBOE010000121.1:0-2358 GCA_046294915.1 Cyclobacteriaceae bacterium
CCTACTATGAGTAGCTTACGTGTTTCGAAAAGTGGTACGGTAATGTTCTATACTTTTTGCTATCACGGGCAACGCCTGATCTCTTCCACCAAACTCAGGCACCTCTACTTTCTTATTTTCAAGGGTCTTATAGTTTTCAAAAAAGTGTTTCAATTCTATTCTGAAGAAATCGGGTAGTTCGGCTACATCGTTAATATGACTGACGCTCGCATCTTGTTCAGCAACGGCAATAATTTTTTCATCGGCCTCACCGCGGTCAATCATGTGCATTACCCCAATTACCTTTGAAGGAATAAGGCAAGAAGGAACAACCGAAACCTGTGTGAGTACCACAATGTCAAGCGGATCATGATCATCACCGAGCGTCTGTGGAATAAACCCATAGTTCAACGGATAGTACATGGAGGCATAAATCACACGATCCAGTTTAATCAACCCGCTCGCTTTGTCAATCTCATATTTTGCCCGCGAACCGCGGGGGATTTCAATGATGGCATTAACCTCACGCGGTGGGTTTTTACCAATTGCAACTTCGTGCCAGGGGTGTTGAATCATATCCTAATTCTAGTTTCAGGAAAATTAATAAAAAAAGCCCCGCCAATGGGCAGGGCTTTCGATTTCCTTACGAAAACTACTCCGATGCTTTTTCCTTCGCTTTTTTATCGTCCTTTTTCTCTGCTTTTCGGATTTTATCGCCATCCTTCAGGCGCTTTGAAACCACCAGAAAAGGCCCGGTAACCACTTCAGTACTATCATTTATACCGGATAGAATTTCAATATTGTCATAATCGCTCATACCGGTTTTTACTTCCACCATTTTAGCCACACCGTTTTCGTTTACAAAAACTACAACCTTATCTTCCTTTTTGGGTGCCGATTTCGCTTGCCCGGCAGGTTGCAAAGCTCCATCCCCCTCGGTCGGCACCTTCTTTTCTTCACTGCGGGTAGTTACTGCCGATAGTGGTACAGAAAGTACATTTTCCTTGCGGTTGGTAAGAATTTCAACACTTGCGGTCATGCCCGGCCGGAATGGATATTTCTTCCCTTCAGCAACCAGGTCTTGATAAGAAGAATTTAAAATCAGTATGCGCACCTCAAATTCGGTAATGGCATCGGCTGAAACTTTGTCTTTTGCGGTATTGGCTATGTGGGTTACAATACCCTTAAACCGTTTACCTGTATTCGTGTAAGCATCAACATCAATAATGGCGGTGTCGCCTATATGCACCCGAACAATGTCGTTTTCGTTCACGTTCACCCGAACTTCCATCTTACTCAGGTCGGCAATGCGAAGCATTTCTGTTCCCTGCATCTGGGCCGTACCTACCACGCGCTCACCCTTTTTCACATTCAGCTTTGACACATAGCCGTCCATCGGAGCCACAACGCTGGTAAGACGTACATTTTCACGTGCTTCATTCACCGTAGCTTCGCTGCTGCGAACAATATATTTGGCGGCCTGAACAGATTGTTTTGCTGATTTCAGATCGTTTTCAGCTACTTTAAAATTTTGCTGGGCAAGCTGCCACTCTGCCTCAGAAATTACTTTCTCATTCCATAATTTCTTCTGGCGTTCAAACTCCTGCTCTGCACGGGTGTAGGTAGCTTCTGCCCTTGCCAGTGCAGCTTCAGATGAAACCAGGTTGGCACGCTGCTGATTTAGTGATGCCTCGGCCCGCTCTAATTGTGATAGCCAGGTATCAGGCCTGATTTTTACCAACAATTTGCCGCGACTTACCGAGTCTCCGTCTTCTACCAGTAACTCACGAATTTCACCAGAGACTTCAGGTGCCAGTTTTACTTCCGTAACCGGCTGTACCGTACCCGATGCACTTACCTTTTCAATGATCGTGGTGCGGCCCGCTTTGGCAAGGTCAACTTCCAAATCTTTTGGTTTACCTATCCATCCGGCTGACCGCCCGACAACGATAAAAACTAAAAGGAAGACAACGACACCAATTAAACCATATAACAGCTTATTCGACTTTTTCTTTTGCTTTGCCATGAATAATATTTTAGATCTGTTTTAAAATCCTAACGGAAGGCCCTGGTAAAAATCAAGCACCTTTTTTCTGAAAATGAATTCATATTTAGCCCTTAGAAGATCGGATTGTGCCTGGTAGAGGTTATTCTCTGCAACCTGGTAATCCACAAAATTTACTGCCCCAAGGTTATACCGTTGTTTGGTCATTCGAAATGCTTCATCGCGGGCTTTCACTTGCTTTTCGGTGGAGTTATATGTTTTTACTGCAGCAATGGCATTGTTGTAAGCCGTTTCAACCGTTTGGCGCAACTGGTTTTGAACTTCAAGCGCTGAAATATCGGCCAGTTCGCGGCTTATGGCAGCACGCTGCACCA
>JBKBOE010000122.1:0-2336 GCA_046294915.1 Cyclobacteriaceae bacterium
GGTTGCTTCCTAATAACAGGTAAACATTGTTCATGCCGCCAACTTACTTCTTAAACCTTTAGTAAGTAGTTTTGTAGCTTAAAATTTTACTCTATGAACTTTTTTAAAACTTTTCTGGCTTCCCTGCTGGCCTTAACGGTCTTCACAATAGTCAGTTTTGTGTTGTTTTTTTTCCTTTTAGGGGTGCTGTCAGCTGATGAGAAGGTAACTGTAAAAAACAATACGGTGCTTCACCTTAAACTGGATGCCGAAATAACGGAACAACAGGTTGAGAATCCTTTTGAGGGTATGCCTTTCTTTGGAAATGAAATTCCAACCATTGGATTGCTGCAGTTGAAAGAGGTTATCCGGAATGCAGCTGCTGACAAAAATATAGCCGGGATTTATCTTGATGTAAACTATCCGATGGCCGGGTTTTCTACCATCGAAGAAATCAGGCAGTCGTTGCTTGACTTTCGTGCCAGCGGTAAATGGGTAATTGCCTATTCGGAGGTGATGTCTGAAAAGGCATACTACCTGGCATCGGTTGCCGATCAGATCTACCTCAATCCTGAAGGTGAATTGGAGTTCAATGGGCTTACGGTTGAGATTAGTTTCTTCAAGCGGCTTTTTGATAAACTTGATATTAAGCCGGAGGTATTCCGGGTAGGCGACTATAAAAGCGCTGTTGAACCCTACCTTCTTGAGAAAATGAGCAATGAGAACAGAATGCAACTGAACGAACTCGTTAATTCTGTTTATGGATATATGCTGGAACGTATTGCCGATGCCCGGAGTATACCGGTTGATACATTAAAAACCATTTCAGACAAAATGTTGGCTCGTAATCCCAGGCTAACCGTGGAATACGGCCTGGTGGATTCCTTGCTCTATTATGATGAAGTACTTACGATAATCCGGCAACACCTAAACCTGAATGAAACGACAAAGATCAATACAATCGGGTATAAGAAGTATGCAAAAAGTTTATCCGAAACAAAATCATCCGGTAATGAAATTGCTGTAATCGTGGCAGATGGAACCATATTGCCCGGGAAGGCCGATCAGGGTATTATCGGATCGGAAACCTTTGCCGAAACGATCCGCAAAGCACGGGAGAATAAACGCGTAAAGGCCATTGTTATGCGCATTAACTCACCCGGTGGAAGTTTCCAGGCATCCGATGTAATGTGGCGTGAAATTACTCTTGCGGCAAAACAAAAGCCGGTAATTGCTTCTATGTCGGATTATGCCGCTTCGGGCGGTTATTACCTGGCTATGGGCTGCGATACCATTGTGGCTCAGCCCCATACCATAACCGGTTCAATTGGTGTTTTCAGCGTGTTGTTTGATGCCAGCGGTTTTCTCGGTAACAAGTTAGGCATCACCTTCGATGAGGTAAATACCGGTGAATACGGTGAGATGGTTACCCTAAGCCGGCCTTTAACGCAGGCAGAGAAGGATGTATGGCAGAAACGTACAGATGAAATTTACGAGACTTTTACCGGTAAAGCTGCACAAGGCAGAGGCATTGGCCAGGATGAGGTAAAAAAAGTTGCCGGTGGCCGGGTTTGGACCGGCCGGCAAGCAAAGGACCGAAACCTTGTGGATGTACTTGGCGGATACAACGATGCAATGACCCTTGCTGCCCAGGCGGCTGGTGTAGGCGATGACTACAAGGTGCGATATTATCCGTTGCGTAAGTCGTTTATTGAGCAATTCTTTGGCTCGATTGAAACCAATACGAAAACCAGGAAATTACAGGAGGAAATGGGGGATTATTACCCGGTTTACAAGCAATGGCAATTGCTAAAACACCATCAGGGAGTACAGGCATTGATGCCTTTTGACCTGCAAATTCGCTGAAACTTCCTGATTTTAGGAGGGGGTGGTTAAGGTGCCAAAATGGACTTTTTTTGATGTAAGGTTTATCTCCTTTTTTGACAGTTTTACCTGTAAACTGACACTTAATACAGGCAGATTACATTACTATTTTGGTGGCTAAAACCCGGTCGAAGAATTCTTTAGGGAATAGATGACCAAAAGCATCTGATAAACCTGGTTTTAACAGGTCGTTTCTGGCTTTTTGGCGGTAATAACTTCAGTGTAGGGTTTTCTGATTAAGCAAAAAAACTTTGTAAATGCAATCAGGCTTCCTTGCCAACTGGATGAACCAGGTACTCTCTTGACTATACTGAAAAACTTTTAAGGAACCCGGCCTTTGTTTAAGAAAAAAATTAACGAGAGGGCAAAAAGCACCGGACAAAATAAACTGATTTACATTTAATGATTATGATCGAATGGCAGCGAGCCGGGAAGTATACGACATTCAGAAAATGATTCCTCGAACAATAACC
>JBKBOE010000123.1:0-1454 GCA_046294915.1 Cyclobacteriaceae bacterium
ACCGCAACTCCAAAATGTATGTCTCGATATTTTATACCGTTCTGCATTGATTACATTATTTTTCGGATCACTGACACTTATTTCTAAAAGTTCTCCTGAAGTAAGCAAACTCGCTGCAAAAGCTTTGAACCTGATCAGTCGAAAGTAGGTATAGAATAGAAGTAAACATCTACTCGTCAGTACTGAATAAATTTTACTTTAGATAAGAAACCAATTTCTCGGTAATCACTATACGAGAATAAGCAGCAATATTTCCTTTGGAAACGATTGGGTTTGGATTGGATTTCCATTGCATAAAATATGTCAGTAACGATGCCTTTATTCCCGCTACATCATGGCTCTCTACCATAAAACCGGTGCCGGATTGCTGCAAAACAGTAGCGGCATCACTTACTACAGGTCCAATGCCCAACATGGGACCACCAGTAGCCATGTATTCAAACAACTTACCCGGAAAAAAACCGTGAGGATCGCGATAGCCCGTGAGAATTAACAATAACAACGAGCTGGTGCCATAGTACTCAATTACTTTTTGGTGCGATACATTTCCTGTAAACCGAACCCTTTGCTGAAGCGGAACTTGCTCCTGTACATAATCCTTGAAGGGCTGATACACTTCACCAACAAATTCCACCAGTGTATGCTCCTTAAATTCTACATGCTCATCTAACAATTGCCGAAAGGCTTCCATAAAGGGAACCGGATCACGCTGTTCATTGACGATACCAATGTGCCGGATTGTAAATTTTTCAGATTTTGTATAATTGATCCCGATGAAATCATCTTCATCAAAACCATTGGTGAGCAATACGGCCGGCCTTCCGGAAAGTGCTTCAAAGCGCCTGACGTAGTGTGGCGTTACGGACACCACAACATCTGCTGTGGTCAGGACTTTTAGCTCCAGCTTCCTATGTCTTTGCATGGCCCACGCGCCCACGCCAAGTTTTTCCCACAATCCCCACTCCGTCCATGGATCGCGAAAATCGGCAATCCAATGCAAAGTCGGATTTTTCTTTTTCAGCCGCAGGCCAATCAGGTGCATACTGTGTGGCGGGCCGGTGGTGATGATGGTCGTGATTTTTTTTTCGATCAGAAAGTCGTGTAAAAATTTTACTGATGGTTGGATCCAGAAAATCCGTGGATCAGGAACAAAAAGATTAGCGCGAATCCATCCGCTTAAGCGTTGAAAAAATGTTCTTTTGTTCGGTGCTGTAGAATCAACTGGTACACTTTTCTTCTCTCCTCCAGAAACGATTGAACTCAACGAATTAAATATTTTGTAAGGCTCCCATATAGGAAGTTTGATCACCTCGGCTTCAACAGGAACGTCCTTGATGAGCGAATCATCTTTGATATCGAACGAAGGGTTTTCGGGTGTAAATACATAGGGCTGCCAACCAAACTGGGGCAGGTATTTAACAAACTTAAGCCATCGCTGCACCCCGCTCCCTCCG
>JBKBOE010000124.1:0-985 GCA_046294915.1 Cyclobacteriaceae bacterium
ATAGCTATGGGTCTGTAGTCACCAGCCTGTTCTTTCGGCACACCAACAAGTTCAGAACTCAATAGCAGCTGTTTTACTTCACCCTCGAAATATCCATTCATGATGTAGGAGACGAACAGGGCCAAATGTGTGCGCAGTTCAGGATGTCTGCGCTTGGCTTCCTCTGATACGAGTGCAGCTAAGTGGTCTCCAGTGGCACCATGCGGGCCGGCACGGCTGCCATTGTCCACATGCGAGGCGATGATTGTAGCAACCCGATTGGGGTCCAACACTACTAGCGGTGTGGACGACGGCGGCTTTACGATATGTCTCCGCAGAGGCATTGTTGGTTGAGTAAATAATTAAAAAACAAAAAAGGCTGCACATGCAAGTGCGAACCCTCTGTCTGAGGCGATATGACGCTCAGATAGAGTCAGCAAAAGCAAGGAGACGAAGAAGCGCAAAATGCGATAGCGTACACAGAGTCGAATTACAGAGCAAGCGTGGGTGACTGTAACAGCGCTGCATCGTCGCAGGCGCTGTTGAGAGCATAGACGGTTTGGGCAGGCACAGCGTATGACCGAGACGCACGGCTCGCTAGCAGTGTCAGCGTGGACAAGCAGGCAGGCTGGTTGGCGTTACGGAATGCCCCGTGACCTCTAGCGGCTTCGGCCGTTAGCGCGAGGTTGAGTGTTTCTGGGATCGCTCGACTGTGATCAGCACTGTCATCATTCGACGGCTGTATTCGCCGACCAGCAGGCCGTGCACACTTTGCTCCGATCGCAGCAATCAAGCCGTTGCCTCTTTGCAGAGCCACGGACAGCAGCGTATGTCCGCGCAGTGTGAGCTGTGCTACCTCTTGTGCTGACGCATGGTAGTCAGCTGCTTGTGCGACACGGCTGAGCAGCTTCTCAGCTTCGGCATGCATAGCACCGTACGCTTCCATGAGGAAAGGAACCAGCTTCAAGTGTGCAGCTTGCGCTCGCCCATTATGGTGCCGCACCTT
>JBKBOE010000125.1:0-930 GCA_046294915.1 Cyclobacteriaceae bacterium
TATTTACCACTGCCTGCGTCCATAATGGCTTCCTGCCCGGGACTCATGCCTCCATACGAAAGTTGCACGGCATAGAAGTAAGCCATACTGCCGGCATACGGACCATTGTTCCAAGGATCGGCACCGAGTGGATCATTCCAAAACACCGGGTCATTGAAGGCGTAATTGTACGGTGTAAGGCTCGCGTACTTACTCGCCATAGGATCCACAGCGTTCATGCGGCCAAGGGCGGGTACACTAGCGGGGTGCTTTTTGGCGCGGCCTTCCATGTACTAAAGATACACGTTTGCCCGGTTACCCAGGTGAGCAGATTTTGCTGGTGAAGAATCAGCTGGAAATAATCACTTGGGTAACCAGGGGTTATTTGAATTTCAACCAACGGTAGTCTTAACACCGGCCTGCGCTTCCAACTCGCGGATGCGCCTGATGTATTCCTTTTCTTTGCGTGCCATTTCTTCCTGTGTGGCCGAAAGTTCTTCCATGTTCTGGCGCATCTCTTCTTCCTGAGCGCGCATTTCTTCAGCCTGCTGCTGGGTGCGCTCCAGCAACAGCCGTGTGCTCTCGCTACTTTTTACCGTGGCTACCGTGGAAGCTATGCTCTCGGCAAATTTTTCGATTACCTGAATTTCGTGTTCTTCCAACCGCTTAAATGATGCCAACTCAAGCACGCCATGAACTTTTTCATTGGCCTTCAGCGGAACCAGCAACAGGCAGGTTGGTGTAGCACTCCCCAAACCGGAGGTAATGTGTACGTACGCTTCAGGCAACCTGGCAAGAAAAATACGGTCGGCTTCGAGGTAGCACTGCCCAACCAGGCCCTGCCCGATTTCTACCCGCTTCGTTATAAACTTCTTCCGCTCGAAAGCATAAGCCGATACCAGTTCAAGAAATGAATTATTCTCTTCATCGTCATTCAATAAAAACAGTCCG
>JBKBOE010000126.1:0-915 GCA_046294915.1 Cyclobacteriaceae bacterium
TTCTCGAATTCTAATACCATTATGTTGATTTTTAGGAGTAGCAAAGATAAGGATATCTCCCAATGGTCAATAAAAGTGCGAAGAGGAATTGGAGGTTATGACGAAGTGAAAAAAGCTTACTCCCTTTAAGGATTCCGGCGCAAACAACCCATTTTCAGTTCTAATAAATTGATTTAGAGAACCTTTCCCCTAAACAGAATCTTTAGATTTGGATAATTAGAAAGTATAAAGAGAAACGAGTCGCAGAATATGTGAAAAATAAAAAATCATGGTCTCCGAATGATTTTTCAATTAGTCTCGAAAATTGGGAGGACTTAAACCAAAACCTTATAAAACAAAAAAACCTTAGATTTCTCTAAGGCTTTATGCGGAATGGACGGGACTCGAACCCGCGACCTCCTGCGTGACAGGCAGGCATTCTAACCAGCTGAACTACCACTCCGTTTTGTTTATTCCTTTCGAACGTTAATTCGAACTAGCGACCTTCCCGACACATCGGGACATTCTAACCAGCTGAACTACCACTCCGTTTTGTTTATACCTTTCGAACGTTAATTCGAACTAGCGACCTTCCCGACACATCGGGACATTCTAACCAGCTGAACTACCACTCCGTTTTTTTGTCCTTCTCGTTTGAAGTGATGCAAAGGTAGGTATTTGGACTTTCCCCGCAATATCTGCCTTGATTATTTTTAGAAGCTATCTCTTATCTGGTTCTCTTTCAAAGAAATAATTTTTAAAAGCAACGGATTTAAAGCCTCATTTACCCCAGATTAGACTGCTGACTCATCCACAAGCACGTCAACATTGGAATGCAACCAAAGCAAAGAGGCTGGTAAATGAGGATTAATTTCTTCCTTTAACAAGTTGTGGAAGGCAACTTTTTTCCCGGAACCGGCAATAAACAAAATGATC
>JBKBOE010000127.1:0-894 GCA_046294915.1 Cyclobacteriaceae bacterium
CAAGAGAGTCTGCTTCAAGGGAATAACCAATCGCTTCTTTTTGGGAACTTTCGCGAATGATAGTTGCCATTTCATTCAGCAAATTGACCCGATCTTCATTTTTCTTGCTTGGCAGGAGCAAAAGCATACTGTCTACCGCTGGACTTTGTGAAAGGCCAATTGAAGCAGTTGAACTAAATAAAAGGGTAAAAATTAGGTATAGAATCGGGCGACTCACGTTGCTTTTCTTTTTCAGAATTTACTGCAAAATAAAGATTATCAGAGATAAGCAATACTATCTCAATCCGAAAAATTGAAAATATGAATCAGTAGCTATTGGAGTTTGTCCCAATCCCAATCCTTATTCATCTGTGTTATTGCATGATGAGCTGTCAGATCATATTGACAAGGCACGATGGAAATGTAATTATTTGCAATAGCCCATTCGTCATTGTCCTCCCCTTTGTCGAAATTCACAAAGTTGCCAGCCATCCAGAAGTATTTTCTACCTGTCGGATCAAATCGCTCCGCAAATTCTTCTTGCCATTTCGCATCCGCCTGACGGCAAATCTTTATGCCTTTGATAGCTTCATTTCTTTTGGGAGGGAAGTTAACATTTAAGGCCACACCTTTAGAAATTCCTTTTTCAAGGACTTGAAGGGCGATTTTTTCAACCCATTCCTCCACATGAGAAAAGTCTGCCTTTGAAGAATAATCACATAAACTAAAGCCAATGGATGGTAAACCTTCCAGCGCTCCTTCGATAGCGGCAGACATAGTTCCTGAATACAAAACAGAAATGGAAGTATTGGAACCGTGATTTATTCCGCTTACTACCAAGTCCGGGGTTCTGTCCTTGAGGACGTAATGCTTGGCTAGCTTCACGCAATCTGCCGGAGTACCGCTGGATTTGTA
>JBKBOE010000128.1:0-232 GCA_046294915.1 Cyclobacteriaceae bacterium
AATGACAGCTTCGGGAAACAGCGGAGGTGAACTAGAAGACGAGGCAGAAGTAGAGCTGAATCTGTGTTGAAGCTCAAGGTCCACGACAAGCTCGGCAACCGAGCACATGATATCGTCGCCGTGTTCGTCCATAAATATATACACATATACTGACGCGCACGTGTGATTTGTGAAGATTGACGTAGCCGGTGATGTTGCTGGGGGCTCCTCGCTCTCTGAGAGACGTTTTTGA
>JBKBOE010000128.1:242-788 GCA_046294915.1 Cyclobacteriaceae bacterium
GTTTTTGATCCGAATGTTGTCTATATATCACGTTTGCGTTTGCACGACAACTCCAAACGTTGTCAGCCTCACGTGCTTTTGCGTTTTTCGCGCCGATGTCCGTTGAAAAGTCAGCATTTTTTTTGAATCGTGTTGTCCCTTCTCATTTTATCATCATGCGCAACCGCGACCAACTGCTTGCGCAGGTGCTTTCTCCCTCTCTCTCTCTCTCTCTCTCTCTCTTTCTCACCCTCTTTCTTTTTCCTCATGTCTCTCTTTTTTTTTTGTTTGTTTGTTTTCTGCAGGGGTCAAGTAAATACCCAGCAGCTTATCGCGAAAACAACATTCGTGAGATGTTGGTCTTGGAATACGTGGAAAACTTCCGAGTGCAATACGTGCAGCTCTTCCCTGATCGCCCTCCTTTGTTCTTGTGCCCAAAGAACGAAGCCGGTGTGCAGGTAATCATCGGTGTAGCGTGGATGATTGCTTTGCTGATTCTGCCCTTGACCCTTCTCTCTCTCCCTCTCTCTGTTGCTCGTTTTCCAGAAATTTGTTTGCACGACGATT
>JBKBOE010000129.1:0-740 GCA_046294915.1 Cyclobacteriaceae bacterium
TTACAAACCTGGTTTATGAGAATCCGGATTTAGCCGCTAAGTTTATCAAACAACTTTCGGAAGTGTACCGCTATGTACTCGATACACGCGATCGGGAACTGGTTTCAAAAGAAGAGGAATTAACATTTCTGAAGTCATATGTTTTTCTTCAGAAAATCCGGTTTGGAGACAGCATTCAGATATCCATACAACTGGAGGCTGTAGAAACCTATTTTCCGCCACTGGTGCTGCAAATGCTTATTGAGAATGCAATCAAACACAATATCATAACTGTTGACCAGCCTCTGACAATACATATTTATGCCGATAAAGATTTTGTTGTGGTTGAGAATAAACTGCAAAAAAAGAAAACCCAATCCGAAGCGTCTTTTGGTGTAGGGCTAAACAATATCCGGTTGCGATATACATTTTTTACCGATCGCGAAGTTGTGGTTGAAGAACTTACCGATAAATTCATTGTTCGCATTCCGGTAATTGAACGGGTATCCCTATGAATATACTGATTATAGAAGACGAAATTCAGGCTGCAAAGCGTTTGAAAAGCCTGGTATGTGAGTTGTTACCCCTGGCTACAATTGCAGGGCATGCGGATTCTGTTAAAAGTTCTGTAGCATGGCTTAACGATAATCCGCCACCGGATTTGATTTTTATGGACATTCAGCTGGGTGATGGATTGAGTTTTGGCATTTTTGAGATGACCAGGGTAAGCTCTCCGGTTATATTTACAACGGCATATGATG
>JBKBOE010000130.1:0-732 GCA_046294915.1 Cyclobacteriaceae bacterium
AGCTAGAAGTGATCGAATCTCCATCAATTGAGCTTCTTCCAAATCCATGCTAAACACCTTCAATAACTCTTTTTGAAGATTTGTTAATTTGCTTGATGAATCTATCCTTTCCATAATTTGAATCTACTCAAAAAGCTGTAAATGAATTACAATCAAGGCTTATAATACTTCAATGCCTTTGGCATGTTGGCATTTAATCGTTCGATCCTACGATCTGGCCCTGGGTGAGTTGACAAAAATTCCGGTGGTGCTCCACCACCAGCAGCTGCCATTCTTTCCCAAAACGCCGGAGCTTGCCGCGGATCGTAGCCGGCCATCGCCATAAAAATCAAGCCCATTTCATCAGCCTCCAATTCATGTTTTCTGGAAAAGCTCAACATTCCAAGTTGGCTTCCCATTCCGACAGATTGAAGTAGAATCTGTTGTGTCATTGATGGATTCTGACCCAATGCTGTCGAAAAAGCGGACATTCCTGTATTGATCAACATCCCATTTGACATACGCTCTCGGGCATGTGATGCCACAGCATGGGCAATTTCATGCCCCATTACTACTGCAATTCCGGACTCATCCTTAGTGATAGGCAAAATCCCTGTGTAGAAAGCCACTTTTCCACCCGGCATACACCAAGCGTTGATTTGATCACTTTCGAGCAAGTTGAATTCCCATGAAAAATCATCCACCAAGTCCTGAAACCCTTCCTGAACTAGATAAGCTTCCACCGCTTTGGCC
>JBKBOE010000131.1:0-640 GCA_046294915.1 Cyclobacteriaceae bacterium
CTTCAGGAATTCCTGGCACCCTGCTTTCAATTCGATCAAAACCAGCTTTTGGATTTTCTCCCAAAGTGCCGAAGATCTTACGAATAGCATCCAGACATTCTTGGTCTGAGTCGAATTTATTGTCAGTGACTCCAGAGATTTCACAGTGCGTCGTTGCCCCTCCGAGAGTTTCATTGTCCACATTTTCCCCAATTGCTGCTTTGACAAGGTAAGATCCTGCAAGAAAAATCGATCCTGTCTTATCTACAATCATGGCTTCATCAGACATAATGGGAAGATATGCTCCACCTGCTACGCAGCTTCCCATGATTGCAGCGATTTGGACGATTCCCATAGCTGACATTTTCGCATTGTTTCGGAATTGCCTGCCAAAGTGCTCTTTGTCAGGAAAAATTTCATTCTGAAGAGGCAGAAAAACACCTGCACTATCGACAAGATAGATAACCGGGAGGTGATTTTCCATAGCAACTTCTTGGGCACGTAGGTTTTTTTTGGCAGTCATGGGAAACCAAGCACCTGCCTTCACAGTGGCGTCATTGGCAACAATTACGCACATCCGTCCACTTACATAGCCTATTCCAGTAATCACTCCTGCTGAAGGACAGCCTCCCTCCTCCTCATACATTCCATCGGCCGCAAA
>JBKBOE010000132.1:0-577 GCA_046294915.1 Cyclobacteriaceae bacterium
TACACTCAATATTCATTTGACAATGTGTTTCAGTATTCAGCCGGTGACGTATTTTGGTGTACCGCAGATATTGGATGGGTCACAGGACATTCCTATATCGTCTATGGTCCGCTGTTGGCCGGAGCGACTACCTTGATGTTTGAGGGCGTTCCGACTTACCCTACGCCAAGCAGGTTTTGGGAAGTAGTTGCGAAACATAAAGTGAACATTTTCTATACTGCTCCTACTGCGATTCGCGCACTTCAGGCCTTTGGAACCGATCCTATCCAGGGACATGATCTAAGTTCATTGAAGGTGCTGGGATCAGTCGGCGAACCCATTAATGAAGAAGCCTGGCATTGGTACCATACGCATATTGGTAAAGGGAAATGTCCCATCGTCGATACGTGGTGGCAAACTGAGACAGGGGGAATTTTGATTTCTCCACTGGCGGGAATTACTCCTACAAAGCCGGCTTATGCTACTTTGCCTTTGCCTGGAATTCAGTTATGCATCGTAGACCCGGAAGGGAAAGAACTGAAAGGAAATTCCGTGGAAGGAAACCTCTGCATCAAATTCCCCTGGCCATCGATGATCC
>JBKBOE010000133.1:0-560 GCA_046294915.1 Cyclobacteriaceae bacterium
CCCCAAATCCAATCCTAATATCTTTTTCATTTTAAAAATTATTGTTTTAACATAGTTCAATAATAATAATTAATCATAACTTTGCAAAGAAGGTCAAACCTTATTGTGCACTTTAGGCTAGAATAAGAGTCCATATCCTATTCTTGAATCAGTTTGATTTTACCTTCAAATTTTCACTTCTGTTCAGATATTGAACTATGTGTTGTGATTTACTCAGTTTGTTTTTTCAATTTTTGAATTTAAATTGCATCAACATTTTGAAGCAATTCACAATAAGGATTATTCCGTTGTGAAAACATTTAAAGGAGTCCCGGTTGAGCAATCAGCCGGGATTGCTTTTTTTAACACCTTAGTGCTCTGCAAGATATTCCACTCAACTAAAAATCCTATACCCTGTACTGGGTATTTTTTGACAAAAAAGCGGTTTTGGAGATCTTTTTTGGACAATTATTGTCATTATGGTAAAAAGACCTGTCAGGTTTTAAAAACCTGACAGGTCTAAAAAAAACCACCCCAGATTTCTCCGGAGTGGATTTCGTTGGTTTAGCAAATCAATTATT
>JBKBOE010000134.1:0-550 GCA_046294915.1 Cyclobacteriaceae bacterium
CTTATTAGGATCAGCATCGTCTAAGGCATGGTTTTCCTTAGGAAGCTTGTCCATGATGTCCAAATATTCGTCCTCTGTCAAGAAATCCAAGTATTGAACTCCTTCTTCAGCCTTTATACCTGGCTGTACTACAGCATAACGCTCATAGTATACAATCTGGTCAAGCTTTTTGGTAGGAAGTCCAAGAAGGTATCCGAGTTTATTAGGAAGAGATTTGAAGTACCAGATATGAGCTACAGGAACTACCAACTCGATATGTCCCATGCGCTCACGACGCACTTTTTTCTCAGTCACCTCAACCCCACAACGGTCGCAGATGATGCCCTTGTATCTGATTCGCTTGTATTTACCACAATGACATTCCCAGTCCTTTACAGGGCCAAAGATTCGCTCGCAGAACAAACCGCCCATTTCAGGCTTGTAGGTTCTGTAGTTGATTGTCTCTGGCTGGGTTACTTCACCGTTAGAGCTATCCAGAATTGATTCTGGAGACGCCAAACTGATCGTAACTCTGGAAAAATCGTTGTTGAGTTTTTTATTTTTTCTAAAC
>JBKBOE010000135.1:0-540 GCA_046294915.1 Cyclobacteriaceae bacterium
GAGAGAGAGAAATGACGGAGAGCAAAAAAAAGATTCAAAAACAATGTCATCAAAAATTCCGCGCGATTGAGAAAATTTCGCACGCAAATTTTTTTGCTGAGTCTCTCCCTCTCTCTCTCTCTCTCTCTCTCTGTTCATTCAATCTTTCTCTGTTGCGACAGAGAGCGTGTGCAGAGAGAGAGAGAAAGAGACTCAACAAGTTGTCGCATTCGCCACTGTCTTCCATTTGCTCTCTGTCTCTCCAGAGGACATTTTCTTTCTTTTTTTTTTCTTTCTTCGCACTCTGTGCTCGTCGCTGCTTGTTTCACCAAGAAAGAGAGACAGGCAGAGAGGCAGAGAGAGAGAAGAAAAAAAATACAAGAAATGATTTGTCAGTTTATCAATTGGCCGTTTGACGGCTTCTGACCGTTAATAACCTGTTTTTTAGATGCAAAGAGCGCGAAACTCCTTCCCAGGTGGACGAAGTTGCGATTACAATCAGAACGTTGCAGCTGCGGCGCACGTGAATTAGTGAATACAACAATAGAATTTCGTAAGGGT
>JBKBOE010000136.1:0-540 GCA_046294915.1 Cyclobacteriaceae bacterium
CGCAAGGCCTGGCAGAGTGCGCTGATGGCTGGCGCATGCATCGTCCGAGGCGATTGGAAGGGCGCAAAGACCATGGCGAGTGAGGCATCGAGGTTTTTTCTAACCATTTGTGGCTTCGCTTCTCACCTCTTATTCTCCACAGCTGTCTGGTATGTTCTCGGGAGGCGGCAGCCAACAACAACAAGCTGCGGCACCGGCACCGTCCAACGTCACCAAGGACGAGATCCGCAAGAAGATGGAGGAAACTCGTTTCACGTATGCTGACGTCATTCAGTTCTCTGGTTGCCGTGATGAACAGTTCGTGCATCTCTCTCCCTCTCTCTCTCTCTCTCTCTCTCTGTTTTTTATTTCTTTCTCTGCTTGTGTGTGTGTTGTTTTTATTGCCCTGTCCTCATGGTTTGTGATTCACTCCACAAGGACCTCCGCCGACGCTCAAATCGACGGCAAGGTTTGATTGTCATCAGCGTTTGCCACTCGATCCATGATTTCAACAATTTCTGACTGCGTCTCTTCCCTCAGGCAACTGGCGCCTTTTCCTAC
>JBKBOE010000137.1:0-517 GCA_046294915.1 Cyclobacteriaceae bacterium
CTCCTGCAATTTTAGTTTCGTTTACGATATCAATGATGTCTAAAAGCTGCTCATCCGTTAAATCGGGAGCGATTTTTAGTAAAATTGGCTTTTGTTTTGGTTTTGCGTTGTTCTTATCTTGAAGTGTTTGTAATAACTCAGTCAAAGGTTTTTTATCTTGTAATTCGCGAAGATTTGGTGTGTTTGGCGAACTCACATTCACCACAAAATAATCGACATACGGAAACAAAGCTTCAAAACAGATTTCGTAATCCTTAACCGCTTCTTCGTTTGGAGTAACTTTATTTTTTCCAATGTTTCCTCCGATTAAAACGCCTTTATTTTTTTTCAAACGTTCCACAGCTTCTTTTACACCACCATTATTGAAACCCATTCGGTTAATAATGGCGTTGTCTTCTTTTAAGCGAAATAAACGTTTTTTAGGATTTCCTTCTTGTCCAACAGGTGTCAACGTTCCAATTTCAATAAATCCGAAACCGAAATTCGATAACTCTTGATATAGTTTCGCATCTTTATC
>JBKBOE010000138.1:0-513 GCA_046294915.1 Cyclobacteriaceae bacterium
CACCTGCACACACGCACGCCCTTGCTCGTATGGGCGCAAGACTATTTTTGAGCATGTGCACGTTTGACGTCATCATGCAAAAAAAGCATGACGTTGCTGCTTGCGTCATTCATTCGCACTTGTCCTTTATCGCTTTCTCATTCTCTCTGCCTCTCTCTCTCTCTCTCTCTCTCTCTCATCACTCTTTGTGCGAGGCTGCACATTCAAAGTTGTCTTCTCTGTCTCCCTCTCTCTCAACTCCTTGCTTTGCTTTGCAGATGCAAGGTCGCTCTCCCAGCAGGCGGCATTGTCGAGGTGGTGCTGAATGATGTCACAAACCGTGAAACACCGTTGAGTTTCTCTTTCTCTCTCGCTCGTTCTCTCTCTCTTTCTCTCCACAAGGCGTTGAAGAGCGCGCGCGACATGTTGTTTCGCCTTTTTTCTCTCTATGCCGCCCGCTGGCCGCGATTTTTTTTCTGCCATGCTCACTTGGGCATCTCTCCAACCCTTCCTCTTCTCTCACTATTCTTTCCT
>JBKBOE010000139.1:0-511 GCA_046294915.1 Cyclobacteriaceae bacterium
CGGCCGACTTTATAGATGAAATTGCCGCTCATTTTGAAATTGAAATGGCTAAGTTTGCTATTCCCAATCATCAAATTAAACGCATGGAATTATCGGATGAAATACTCAGTCGGGTTAAATTACTACAGGAAAAGTACGCCGTTATGGGCCAGGATTTGGCTTCGTACCTCGATGGGCTTTTATACGCAGATTACCTCACCTACTGGGATTACATTCACCTGGATACCCTTTTAAGTCTGCAAAATCCGAGAACGAGCTTTCCGGATGAGAAGATTTTTATCATGTATCATCAAATTACAGAATTGTATTTCAAACTCAGTTTGCATGAAATGGAACAGCTCTGTTCGCGCACTGAGCTCGATGTGAAGTTCCTCACCAACCGCGTACAACGAATTAATCGCTATTTCTCAAATCTTACCAATTCGTTTGAGGTAATGGTAGACGGGATGGACCGGAATCAATTTCTGAAATACCGAATGTCCTTACTACCTGCATCAGGCTTTCAGAGTGC
>JBKBOE010000140.1:0-510 GCA_046294915.1 Cyclobacteriaceae bacterium
GTTCATTAAAAGTTGAGGGCGACTTTGAAATTGTGGACATGCAGGGTAATGCCTATGGACTTCAGGGAAGAACAATTGTTTCGTTATGTCGATGTGGTATGTCCAAAAACAAACCCTTTTGTGATGGTTCCCATAAAGGTCATTTGGAACATGAGGCAAAAGCATTTGAACTACCCCCTCGCAAGGTTTAATTTAACTGAATTCAGAAACTGAGAACCTGGCGATTGTTATACTCAGCAGTGCATAAGCGCATTACCTGGGCAATGATGTGTATGGACTGTAATACTAAACGTGATTACCCGAAGTTTTTGCTTATACCTGATGTCCTTCTTGTGAAACTGCTTTTTTACAAAGCTCCAATATTCTTTTTTTGAGTTGGGGTAATGCAGCTTTTATTCTGTAACAAAGGAACATCCAAAACAGGTTATTCAACACAGCCGCATTGGCGGAAGGCGCATTGTGAGCATGCTTCCGGGGGAGCAACTACCTCGTATTTGCTGAGCATACCCC